>NZ_JAMYRY010000031.1:0-69751 GCF_040321655.1 Mesorhizobium sp. M0306
GGGGAGATTGGCAGCTCGGCGGCAGCACTTTTCGGCCGACGAAAGCGATTGCTCCAAGCTCGCTAGGTTCTGATCGCTTCCGCTGGACTCGCATCGTCCGGTGCCGGACAATACATCTTCATCGACTGAGTCCTTGTGAGGCGGCGCGAAAAAACCATGGCGGATGAGAGACTTCCACGCGATCCCTTGCTGCGCGAGGCCTATGCAAAGGCGTCGCGGGCGGAGCAGGCGGCGCGTCGGTTCATTCATCTGCGCGTGCATTCGGCCTATTCGCTGCTCGAAGGTGCCTTGCAGCTCGGCAAGATCGTCGGCCATGCGGTGCAGGACGAATGCCCGGCAATCGCCGTCACCGACACCAACAATCTGTTCGGCGCACTGGAATTCGCCCAGAAGGCGGTAAAGGACGGCATCCAGCCGATCATAGGCTGCCAGATCGACCTCGCCTTTTCCGGCGAGGCGAGCGACAGCCAGCGCGACCGCAGGCGGCAAGGGCCGGAGATGCGGCCGGTGGTGCTGATCGCCGCAACCGAGGCCGGCTACGGCAATCTGGTCAGGCTGGTAAGCCGCGTCTACCTCGAGACACCGCCCGGTGAAGCGGTGCATCTGACGAGCGAGATGCTGCAGGGCCATTCCGACGGTCTGATCTGCCTTACCGGCGGGCCGCGCGGTCCGATCGGCAATGCCTTGAAGGAGGACCGCCGCGAACTCGCCGAGACCCGGCTCCTGGCGCTCAAGGGCCTGTTCGGCGACCGGCTCTATGTCGAGCTTGAGCGGGTCTCCGGCTATGACCGCGCGATTGAGCAGTCGTCGGTCGACCTCGCCTACCGCCACGATCTGCCGCTGGCTGCCACCAACGAGGCGTTTTTCTTTTCTCGTGAAGACTATGAGGCGCATGACGCCCTGATCGCCATCGCCGAAGGCTCCGTGGTTGCAGCAGACAATCGCCGCCGCCTTTCGCCCGACCACTTCCTGAGAAGCCAGGCCGATATGGCGAGGCTGTTCGCCGACCTGCCGGAAGCAATCGACAACACCGTCGAGATCGCGCTGCGCTGCTCGTATTACCCGAAGACGCGCAATCCGATCCTGCCGCGCTTTGCCGGCCGCGATGTCGCCGACGCCGATGCTGCGGTCAAGGCGGAGGCGCAGGAGCTTGCCAGGCAGGCGCATGAAGGGCTGGAGGCGCGGCTGGCGGCGCATGGGCCGACGCCCGGCTATACAGTCGAGCAATATCGCGAGAGGCTGGATTTCGAGCTCGGCGTCATCGAGAAGATGAAATATCCCGGCTATTTCCTGATCGTCGCCGACTTCATCAAATGGGCCAAGGCGCAAGACATTCCGGTCGGGCCGGGCCGCGGATCGGGCGCCGGCTCGCTGGTCGCCTATGCCACCACCATCACCGACATCGATCCGCTGCGCTTTTCGCTGCTGTTCGAGCGCTTCCTCAATCCCGACCGCGTGTCGATGCCCGACTTCGACATCGACTTCTGCCAGGACCGGCGCGAGGAGGTCATCCGCTACGTCCAGCAGAAATACGGCCGCGACCAGGTCGGCCAGATCATCACCTTCGGGACGCTGCAGGCGCGCGCGGTGCTGCGCGACGTCGGCCGCGTGCTGCAGATGCCATATGGCCAGGTCGACAAGCTGAGCAAGATGGTGCCGTCGAACCCGGCCAATCCGGTCAAGCTCGCCGACGCCATCGCCAACGAGCCGCGCTTTGCCGAAGAGGCGGAGCGCGAGCCGATCGTGCAGACGCTGCTCGATACGGCGCAGAAGCTGGAAGGTCTTTATCGGCACGCCTCGACGCACGCCGCCGGCATCGTCATCGGCGACCGGCCGCTGTCGGAGCTGGTCCCGATGTACCGCGACCCGCGCTCGGACATGCCGGTCACGCAGTTCAACATGAAGTATGTCGAGCAGGCCGGGCTGGTGAAATTCGACTTCCTTGGCCTGAAGACGCTGACCGTGCTGGACAGAGCGGTCAAGCTGATCCGCCGCCGCGGCATCGAGATCGATCTCGCCCACATTCCGCTCGACGACCCGGAAACCTACGCCATGCTGTCGCGCGGCGAAGTGGTCGGCGTGTTCCAGGTGGAAAGCGCCGGCATGCGCAAGGCGCTGATCGGCATGCGGCCCGACTGTATCGAGGACATTATCGCGCTGGTTGCGCTCTACCGGCCGGGGCCGATGGAGAACATCCCGACCTACAACGCCAGAAAGCACGGCGAGGAGGAGATGGCGTCGATCCACCCGAAGATCGACCATCTCGTCAAGGAGACGCAAGGCGTCATCGTCTACCAGGAACAGGTGATGCAGATCGCGCAGGAGCTCTCCGGCTATTCGCTGGGCGAAGCCGATCTGCTGCGTCGCGCCATGGGCAAGAAGATCCGCGCCGAGATGGACAAGCAGCGCGAGCGCTTTGTTTCGGGTGCCGTCGAGCGCGGCGTCGGCAAGCCGCAAGCCGACTTCATCTTCGACCTGCTGGCAAAGTTTGCCGACTACGGTTTCAACAAATCGCATGCCGCCGCATATGCCGTCGTCTCCTACCAGACCGCCTATCTGAAGGCGCATTACCCGGTCGAATTCCTGGCCGCATCGATGACGCTCGACATGGGCAATACGGACAAGCTCGCCGATTTCCGCCAGGATGCGCTGCGCCTCGGCATCGAGGTGGTGGCGCCGTCGGTGATGACGTCGTTCCGGGATTTCGAGGTCGGCGAGAACCGCATTTTCTATTCGCTGGCCGCGCTCAAGGGCGTTGGCGATGCGGCGGTCGAGCACATCGTCGCCACGCGCGGCGAAAAACCGTTCAAGAGCCTCGCCGATTTCTGTGAAAGGGTCGATCCGAAGATCGTCGGCAAACGTGTCTTCGAAAGCCTGATCATGGCCGGCGCGCTCGACTGCTTCTGTCATGACCGCGCGGCGATGATGGCCGGCGTCGAGCGGATGATGGGACTGGCGTCGCTGGCGCAGCAGAATGCCGTCACCGGCCAGCACGACATCTTTGGCGCCTCGCTCGGCGCACAGTCGCAGGCGCTCAACCTGCCGGCGACCGAGCCCTGGCTCGCCGCCGACCGCCTGCACCGTGAATTCCAGGTGGTCGGGTTCTATCTCTCGGCGCATCCGCTCGACGAATACAAGGTGGCGCTGCAGAAAATGCGGGTGCAGACATGGGGCGAGTTTTCGGCCGCCGTCAAACGCGGTGCCGCCGCCGGCCGGCTCGCCGGCACGGTCACCACCAAGCAGGAACGCAAGACGCGCACCGGCAACAAGATGGGCGTCGTGCAGTTTTCCGACACGTCAGGCCAATATGAAGCGGTGCTGTTTTCCGAGGGACTGGCGCAATACCGCGACCTGCTCGAACCCGGCCGCTCTGTGGTCATCACCGTTTCGGCCGAGGACAGGCCGGAAGGCGTCAATCTGCGCATCCAGACCGTGCAGTCGCTGGAGGACGAGGCAAGTCGCGTCCAGAAAGCGTTGCGCATCTTCGTGCGCGACGCAGCACCGATCGGCACGCTTGCCGGCCAGCTTGCCGTGAAGGGCGAAGGACAGGTAAGCTTCGTGCTGATCAAGGATGACGGCCAGGGTGAGGTCGAGATCGAATTGCCCAGTCGCTATCGTATCTCGCCGCAGATCGCGTCGGCCATGCGCGCGGTGCCGGGCGTGGTTGAAGTGGAGCTGGTCTAAGAGTTAGCGCACGCTTATGAAGCGGCGATCTCCGCCGGTTGCGGAGCTCTCCGCTGCAGGTTGAGCAGATTACCCATGAGGATCAGCAGGGCGCCACCGGCGGTGAAGGCGTCGATCTGCTCGTGATAGAGCAGCCATCCGATCACCGCCGACAACGGCACGCGCAAAAAGTCCATTGGCGAGATGACCGTCGCATCGGCATAGACAAGTGCGCGGGCCATGCAGAAATGCGACGACATGCCGGTGAAGGCGATGAGCAGGATCCACGGCCAGAGCTCGAGCGGCGGGTTGCGCCATTCGTAAAGCGCCGGGACCAGGCCAAGCAGCGACTGGATGATCAGCATCCAGAAGATGATGCGCACGACGCTGTCCGTCCGCGTCAGCGACTTGACGAGGACCACCGAGACGCCGAAGCAGACCGCGGCTCCCAGCACGATGACATGTCCCGGATTGACCGCGCCGACGCCCGGACGCACGATGATCACAACGCCGATCAGCCCCAGCACGATCGCCGCGAGCCGTGGCCGGGAGAGCCTTTCGCCGAGGAAAGCGACCGCCAGCAGCGCGGTCCAGATCGGCGTCGTGAATTCGATCGAGATCAGTACCGCAAGCGGGATCAGCGTCAGAGCGTAGAGCCAGGCAGCCTGGCCGGTATAGTGGACGACGTTGCGGGCGATATGGGCCAGCGGACGCCCGGTGCGCATCGCCGCAAAACCGCCTGACATCATGACCAGCGGCAACAGGATGAAAAAGCCGATCACCGAGCGCAGCTCGAGGACCTGGAAGACGTTGAGTTCGGCCGTCGTGGCGCGGCCGGCCACCGACATCGCCAGGAACGAGGCGATCGACAGCGCCATCCAGAACGCGGCCTTGGGGATCGAGGGTGCGGGTACCATGCGGCTATGTCGCAAGCCGGAGCGCTCATCGCAACCGCTAGCCGACGCATTCGGCTGGGCCAGCCGTGAAGCGTTGCAAACAGTGATGTTGAAGCCGGAACCCTCGGCTGAGGGAAGCGTTGGTCGGTCAGTGTTTGCGTGCTGTGTTTTGGATACCAACCAGGAGCGGTCCGATGAAATCACTTGCACGATTTGTACTTGCCGGCTGCCTGACCGCCGGGGCTGGCGCAGCGCATGCCGACGATCCGGATTTTCTTCGCTCATTCCAGGGGAATTTCGCCGGCAAGGGCATCGTCAAGGTCACCACCGATGCCCCGACGGTGAATGTCTCCTGTCATTTCAATTCCGACGCGACGTCGAGCTCATTGTCGCTCGACGGCAGCTGCCGTGGTCTGATCGTGGTGACGCGCGCCATCAGCGCGGATCTGAAGTCCAGCGGGACGAAGTATACCGGCACCTATGTCGGATCGCGCACCGGGCCGGCGCAACTGAGCGGCAGCCGTTCCGGCAACGCTATCAATCTCGGCATCCGTTGGGCCAAGGAGGTCAATGGCGATCGCACGGCGCAAATGAAGGTCGAGAAGAACGGCGAGGACGGCATGCGCCTGACCGTCGTCGATACCGATCCGAAAACCGGCAAGAGTGTGGTGACCACCCGGATCGATCTGCGGCGCACCTGACTATCACTCCTCGACCGGTTCGGGCGGATGGGCGTCGCGGCCCTTGCCGAAGGTATAGCCGGTCTCCACCGCCCTGCGGCCGAACTTGCCGCGCAGCGTGTCGATGGCGCCTTCGGCCATGGCGCGCTTGCGTGACTGGACGTCGACCAGATCGGGCGGGTCCGCCCGGTCATCGTCGGAGAGATCGCTGACGCCAATGCCGAGCAGCCGGTATTTCGTGCCATCCGCTTCCTTGCGCAGCAGCTCGAGCGCGGTCTGAAAGATGCGGTCGGCCAGCCGGGTCGGATCGCCGAGCTGGCGATTGCGCGTGCGGATTTTGAAATCCTGGGTCTTCAGCTTGAGGACGACGGTGCGTCCGGCAATGCCGGATTTCTTCAGCCGGGCCGAGACGTTTTCCGACAGCGCCCTCAGCACCGAAACCAATTCGTCGACGGAGGCGATGTCGGTGTCGAAAGTGGTTTCCGCCGAGACGCTTTTCGCGTCCTGGTCGGGAACGACGCGACGGTCGTCCTCGCCGCGCGAAAGCCGGTAGAGCCGGTCGCCCATCACGCCGTAGCGGCGCATCAGGTCGCCGCGTTCCATGCGCTGCAGCTGGCCGATGGTGCGGATGCCGTCGCGCTCGAGCGTGGCGGCAAAGGCCTTGCCGACCCCCCAGATCAGCGTCACCGGCTGCTCAGCCAGGAAGCCGATAGCCTCGGCCTCGCCGATCACCGAAAAGCCGCGCGGCTTGCGGAAGTCCGACGCCACCTTGGCCAGGAACTTGCAGTAGGAAAGGCCCGCCGAAACGGTGATGCCGATCTCCTTTTCCACGCTGAGTGCGAAGCGCGCCAGCACCACCGCAGGCGGCAGGCCATGCAGGCGCTCGGTGCCGGCGAGGTCGACAAAGGCCTCGTCGATCGAGAGCGGCTCGACCAGCGGCGTCAGCGCCTGCATCATGGCGCGCACCTCGCGGCCGACGCGGACGTATTTTTCCATGTCCGGCGGGAGGACCACCGCTTCCGGGCAGGCTTCGAGCGCCTTGAACATCGGCATTGCCGAGCGCACGCCATGGATGCGGGCGATGTAGCAGGCGGTGGATACGACGCCACGCTTGCCGCCGCCGATGATCAATGGCCGGTCCTTCAACGCCGGGTTGTCGCGCTTTTCGACCGCCGCGTAGAATGCGTCGCAATCGATATGGGCAAGGCGCAGCCGGTAGAGCTCCGGATGGCGGGCGAGCCGTGGACTGCCGCAGCGCTCGCAACGGCGTGCCTCGCTGCGCTGAAAACTCAGGCAGTCGCGGCAAAAACCGTGTTCGGGATTGTTGACAGGGGCCGCCATCGCTGCGAACATAAAGAGAACAAATGCAATGGTACGTCAGGACGGACGCCACGACAAGGCGGTGGGCCGGGAGAGAGCTCATGAATACGACCATAGCGCCGCTAGTGCCCGAGCTTTGGGCGGATTTCGAAGATCTTTTCGGTAAGCAAGGCGCCTGCTACGGCTGCTGGTGCACACATTTCCGGCTGTCGCCGGCAGCGCGCCGCGCGAGCAACCGGGAGCGGAACAAGGATCATATCAAGGCCCGGATCGAGGCCGGGCCACCACCCGGTCTGCTGGCCTTCGAGGGTGGTCAGGCGGTCGGCTGGATGCAGATCGGCCCGCGCGCCGACGTGCCCGAGTGGAACAATAAGGGCAGGGGGTCGGCTCCCGTCGACCCAGCCGATGCGACCGATCCGGGTGTCTGGGCGATCTCCTGTTTCTTCATCCGGACCAAGGCGCGGGGTAGGGGCGTGTCGCACCGTCTGGTCGCGGGCGGCATCGAGTTCGCCCGCCAGAACGGCGCGCGGCTGATCGAAGCCTGCCCGATGGATCTGTCGAAGGATTCGCGCTCGATCGGCCTCTTCGTCGGCTCATCGCGGGTCTTCGAAAAGGCCGGGTTCCAGCGGCTGGTCGAACGCAAGCCGGGCCGGCCGCTGGTGCGACTGGTGCTGTAACAGCCGCCGCAGCACATAGGCCTTCTCTTGCGGCTGTGATGGTATTTGCCTACCAGTGATAGAACGGCTTGAGGGCCGCGATTAAGTGAGGATCGACATGAAGCGCGTTTTGCCACTTGTTTTACTTCTTGCCTGCAGCGCACCGGCCTTCGGCCAAGCGGTCGACAGGCAAGGCGCGAAGCAGCTTTCCGACGATCTGGCGCACTACATCGGCAAGAAGCTGTTCGATATCGGGTTCGTGAAAATTTCAGTCGACGGCGATGCCTACAAGCTCGCTTTCGACTTCAAACCAGTCACGGATTTGATGGCAAAGCAGCAAGCCTTCAAGTTCGACGTCACGCCTTACTTCATCTTGGTCAAGCCACGCAAAGATGGACACTGGGACGTTTCGGCGGACGTGTCCCCGAAGGGGTCTATCGATTTCGTTGGCCCTGAGGGGGCGCAGCACATCGACTTCTCCGTGTCGGACAACAAGTTCGCCGGAGTTTATGACCCCGACCTGGCCGCTTTCGCGAGCGCGACCGGTTCGATGGCTGGCATGACGATGACCACCCGAGAGCCCAAGCAGCAGGCGGATGTCACGGTCGGTCCTGGCACTGCCGTAATAGTTTCGACCAAATCCGCAAATGGCGGCATCGATTTCACCGTGACGGAAAAAATAACAAACTTCGCCGAAACGATCAAAGTCAACGATCCCAAAAGTGGGTTGAGTTTTCCGGCTGCTGTAAAAGCGCCTGAACTTTCCGTGGATGCGGCCGGCAAGGGTTTGCGGACAAAGCCGCTGCTCGACCTGCTTGCTTTCATCGTGGCGACTGACGATGCAGCCAAATTCAAGGCGGATGAGGCGGAGTTCAAATCGCTTCTGACGGCAGCACTGCCATTGTGGGAGCGGATCGACGGCACCTACGGCTTCAAGGACTTTGTGGTGGAGAGTCCGGTTGGCAAGTTCGGTGCGACGCAAATGAATACCGCCGTCGGCATGGACGGCATCGCCAAGAACGGCAAGATCAACTACGCGTTCAAGGTTTCCGGCCTTACAATACCGCAGCAGGTGCTGCCCAGCTGGAGCGTTGCATTGCTGCCGACGGATATCGACATCAACTTCGGCGGCGCCAACATCGATCTGGACAGCATGGCGAAGAAAACCATCCAAACCCTTGATTTCAGCAAGGATCCACCGCTGCCGGCAGATTTCGGCAACCAGATCTCCGCCGATTTCCTGGCCAAGACGCCAAAGGCCATTCTCGGACACAGCACGATCAAGAACGGCAACATCGAGATTGCGATGGAAGGCGAGATGACCTTCCCCGGCAAGAAGCCGCGTGCGGATGTGACAATCGACATCACCGGCTACGATAAGATCGTGGAGACCTTGCAGACGGCGGCGAAGACGGACCCGCAGGCCGCGCAGTATTTCACCGGCGCGCTGGCGATCAAAGGGTTTGGCAAGACGCTGCCGGACGGCCGGCTTGAATGGGTGATCAACACCAAGGCCGACGGTTCAGTGATGGTCAACGGCGCCATGCTGAAGCCGGCCGACCCCATTGGGACGGACGACAGTGGGGAAGAGGCAACGCCATAAAGTATCAGCACTGGCCCGTCGTCGGCGGCAAGTTCTTCGATCTATCCGCTGTCTCGGGATCGCCGCTTATATCGAATGCTCATGATTGTCGTCGCCGAGCGGGAGCGCCCGCAATGCCTTGCCGACTGCGGCGGGTGGCGTTCCGGTCTCCTCGGAAAAACGCATCAGCGTCGGCTCGTGGGCGAGGATGAACTGCAGCACGCCGGCCAGGAATCCCGGCTCGCCGGCGGCCCGGCGGATGGAATGGGCTTCGATGCCGGTGATCGCCAGGAAACGGGGCAGAAGTTCCGGATCGGCGGCGACGAAGCCCAACGCCTTTACGGCAATCGTTTCCGCTTCCTCGCGCATTGACGCTTGGTTTGCCATCGCTACCTTCCTTCGTGGGCGGAATCGTTCTGTTTTCGCAGTAGTGGCAAGTGTTGCCGGCAGCAAGCTCGCCGACCTGGAATCCGAACGCTTTTCGGGCGGCCGGTTTCCGTTTCGTCAATCATATTGCCGTATAGTGGGAACAGGTTTGGTGCGTGCCGACAAGGAGCGCATGACGGCACCCTTCGAGTGGAAGGCCAGCCGGGACGGGAAATCGATGCCAAAGAAGGTTATGATCGTCGAGGACAACGAGCTCAACATGAAGCTCTTTCGCGACCTGATCGAAGCGAGCGGCTACGAGACGGTGCGTACACGCAACGGCCTGGAAGCGCTGGATCTGGCGCGGCAGCACAGGCCGGACCTCATCCTGATGGACATTCAGCTGCCTGAAGTGTCGGGCCTTGAGGTCACCAAATGGCTGAAGGAGGACGACGATCTCCACGTCATCCCGGTCATCGCCGTCACCGCCTTCGCGATGAAGGGCGACGAGGAGCGCATCCGCCAGGGCGGCTGTGAGGCCTATATCTCCAAGCCGATCTCGGTGCCGCGTTTCATCGAGACCATCAAATCCTACCTGGGCGATGCCTGATGCGCCTTTCCAGCCGAGCCGGAGCTTTGTGAAATGACCGCGCGGATCCTCGTCGTCGACGACATCCCAGCAAATGTCAGGCTGCTGGAGGTTCGGCTGCTCGCCGAATATTTCGAGGTTCTGACCGCCACCAACGGGCCGGATGCGATCGAGATCTGCGAGAACGGCAAGGTCGACGTCGTGCTGCTCGACGTGATGATGCCCGACATGGACGGGTTCGAGGTCTGCCGGCGGCTGAAGGGCGACCCGGCGACATCGCACATCCCGGTCGTGATGATCACCGCCCTCGACCAGGTTTCGGACCGGGTGCGCGGCCTCGAGGCCGGCGCCGACGATTTTTTGACCAAGCCGGTCAACGATCTGCAGTTGATGACGCGCGTCAAGAGCCTGGTCAGGCTGAAGTCGCTCACCGACGAGCTGCGGCTGCGCGCCTCGACGACACGCAATATCGGCATCGAGGAGCTTTTGAGCCGCAACTTCGCTACCGACGACGCGGTGCCGAAGGTCCTGCTGGTCGACGAACGCAAATCCTCGTTCGAGCGCATCCAGAAGATGCTGCGCGGCAGTGCCGATCTCGACGTCGCCAACGATCCGCATGCCGGCTTCTTCCAGGCCGCCGAGCAGCCGTATGAATGCGTGATGATCTCGACGGCCTTCGCCGATTTCGACCCGCTGAGGCTCTGCTCGCAATTGCGCTCGCTCGATCGCACCCGTTTCCTGCCGATCATCCTTCTGGCGGACGAGGGCGAGGAGGGGCGTATCATCCGCGGCCTCGAACTCGGCATCAACGACTATCTGATGCGGCCGATCGACCAGCAGGAGCTGACGGCGCGGCTGCGTACGCAGGTGCGCCGCAAGCGCTACAACGACCAGCTTCGCGCCAGCGTCACCCAGACCATCGAGATGGCGGTGACCGATGCCCTGACCGGCCTGCACAACCGCCGCTATCTCGACAGCCATTTGCAGACGCTGTTCGACCGCGCCGTGGCACGGCGCCGGCCGCTATCGGTGATGATCACGGATCTGGACCGCTTCAAGAGCATCAACGACGCGCATGGCCATGACGGTGGCGACGACGTGCTGCGCGAATTCGCGCGGCGGCTGCGCAAGAATGTGCGCGGCATCGATCTAGCCTGCCGCTTCGGCGGCGAGGAGTTCGTCGTGGTCATGCCGGACACCGACGGCGCGGTAGCCGAAAAGGTCGCCGAGCGCATTCGCGCCGAAATCGCCCAACTGCCGTTTGCCGTCGGCACCGAAGGCAAGGCCGTCGAAGTCACCGTCAGCGTCGGCGTGTCGTCGGTGCTGAAGGGGCTAGACACGGTCTCCGCGCTGATGAAACGCGCCGACCTCGCGCTCTACGAAGCCAAGAGCGGCGGCCGCAATCGCGTCGTCGCCAAGGCGGCTTAGCACCGAACACCAATTGGCCAGTCAACGCGACAAGGTTACGAATTTACCTTAATCCAAGCGATTTGCGAGGCTTGGTTAAGAAACGGTTGATTTCCATAAGTTGTTGCGCAAATGTGCAGCCCTTAGACGTAACCGGCACGAGGCTAGATCGCCGGTTCGACCCGAAGAATACCCCATGATGCTCAGGTCCGCCGCATCTCCTGGGTCCGTGGGGTCGGCCGGCCGGCGCTGGCACATAGTGGCCTCCTCGTACCGCTGCCAAACGCCGGCCGGCCCCCAATTTTCAAAACACATCAGGATTCTGCGCCAATATCCGGAAAATATTGGCTTTTTTGTCGTGGCAGATAGACCGCCCCTTGATCCGCACGCTGGGGGCGGGTGCGAATGTGCCTGCAGCCGATTGACAGGGCCTGTCTTCTATGCCGAAATTGGTTGGACCATTGAGCCATTTGTGACCCGTTGGCATGACCGAATTCGGCCTTTCCCCCATACAGGCAACTGCTCGCGACGACGCGGTGCTCAAGGCGCTGGCCGGCTTTGTGATGCGCGAAGCCCTCGGGCCCGGCCAGAGACTGCCGACCGAACGCATCCTTGCCGAGCGCCTCAAGGTGAGCCGCAACACCGTGCGCGAGGCGCTGACGCGCTGGGAAGGGCTCGGCCTGGTCGAACGCCGGCAAGGCAGCGGCACCTATCTCAAGGGAGTGGTCTCGCTGGACATGCTGCACATGCCGCTGACGCTGGCCGGCGGCAATGATTTCACCAGCCTGATGCAGACGCTGGAAATCCGCCGGGCACTGGAAGCGGAAGCCGCCGCCCTGTGCGCCGTTCGCGCGGGCCAGGCCGAGATCGCCGAGATCGCGCGCAAGCTCGACATTATGGAGCAGGCCTTCCACGCGCGCGCCGGCATGTCGGCGGAGGAGGACTGGGAATTCCACCAGTCGATCTATCGCACGTCCGGCAATCCGCTGTTCGAGCAGATCATCGCCGCCATGCACGAACTGTTCCATCGTTTCTGGGAGCATCCGCTTGGCGTTCGTGATTTCGGCCACGCCAGCTTTCCTTACCACCGTACGATCTACGAACGCATCGCCGCGCACGATCCGGAGGGAGCCCGGGCCGAGGCGCTCAAGCTGATCGCCACCGTCGAGGACGATCTGAAGCGCGGTGCGGCCAAACTCAAACTTTCAGGCGAGAAATGAGCGACCATTCCGCCGATTTCGAAAACGACTATCTCGCCGAGGCGGCGACGCTTCTCGCCCATGACGAGCCTTTCCCCGGCGGTGCGGTGGTACCGCCGATCTACCAGACTTCGCTCTTCACCTTCGCCAATTATGCCGAGATGGCCGACACATTCGCCGGCAGGCGACGCCAGCCGATCTATTCGCGCGGCGACAACCCGACGGTCATGGAGTTCGAGGCGCGTGTCGCCGCTCTCGAAGGGGCGGAGGCCGCGCGCGGCTTTTCCAGTGGCATGGCAGCGATCAGCGCCACGGTGCTTGCTTTCGTCGGTGCCGGCGAGCGCATGGTCGTCGTGCGCAATTGCTACGGCGACGCCTATAGGCTGTTCGAACGGCTGTTGCCGCGGCTCAACATCAAGGTGGACTATGTCGACGGTTCCGATCCGGACGCGGTCGCGGCAGCACTTCCCGGCGCCAAGCTGCTTTACCTGGAAAGCCCGACGTCGATGATGTTCGAGCTTCAGGACATAACCCATCTGGCACGGCTGGCCAAAGAGCAGGGCATCGTCACCACGATCGACAATTCCTGGGCGACCCCGGTGTTCCAGAAGCCGATTTCGCACGGTGTCGACCTGGTGCTGCATTCGGCTTCGAAATATCTCGGCGGCCACAGCGATACCGTCGCCGGTGTGGTGGCCGGTTCGGCGGCCCATGTTCGACACATCAACGAGCAGACCTATTCCTACCTCGGCGGCAAACTTTCGCCTTTCGAGGCCTGGCTGTTGCTGCGTGGCCTGCGCACATTGCCGCTGCGGTTGCCGCATCACATGAAGAGCGGGCTGACCATCGCCGAACGGCTGAAGGCGCATGGCAATGTCGAGCGGGTCAACCACCCGGCCTATTCCAACCATCCAGGCAAGGCGACGCTTGCCGGCTATGCCGGGCTGTTCTCATTCGAGGTGACGGAAGACGTTGACATCCCGGCTTTCGTCGATGCGCTGAAACTCTTTCGCATCGGCGTCAGCTGGGGCGGCCATGAGAGCCTGGTCGTTCCGGCAAAGGCCTCGCTCGAGCAGACGCCGGGCCTGAATTCGATGGCGCGCTTCGGCGTCAGCCCCCGAACCATCCGCTTCAGTGTCGGATTGGAGAGTGTCGAAGACCTGTGGGCGGATGTTGCCCAGGCCTTCGACAGAGCAAAAAGATAAAAGGAGCCGTTCAAAATGGGAGTGCTGAACATGAAAAAACTGAGCATCCTTCTTGGTGCCGTCGCGGGTCTTGCGATTTCCGCCGGCAGCGTGCTGGCCGATTCCACGGTCAAGATGGTCGAGGTCATCACCAGTCCGCCGCGTACCGAATTCCTCAAGAAGCAGATCGCCGAGTTCGAGACGGCCAATCCGGGCGTCAAGATCGAGCTGGTATCGCTGCCCTGGGGCCAGGCATTCGAGAAATTCCTCACCATGGTGCAGGCCGGCGACACGCCCGACATCGTCGAGATGCCGGAACGCTGGATGGGTCTCTATGCGACCAACGGCCAGCTCGAGGATCTCGGGCCATACATGTCCAAATGGGACGATGCCAAAACGCTGGGCGAACGTGCCAAGCAGTTCGGCTCGACGGTCGACAACAAGCAGTACATGATCCCTTACGGCTATTACCTGAACGCGCTGTTCTGGAACAAGAAGCTGTTCAAAGAGGGCGGCCTGGACGGTCCGCCGGCGACGCTCGATGAATTCGTCGAAGACTCCAAGAAGATCTCGGCGATACCGGGCAAATATGGCTACTGCCTGCGCGGCGGCCCGGGCGCCTTCAACGGCATGCATATGTTCATGAACATCGCCGCCGGCAAGGGCGGCTATTTCAACGAGGACGGCACCTCGACCATCAACGAGGAAGGCTCGGTCAAGGGCCTGCAGATGCTCGCCGACATGTACAAGAACGGCCTGGCGCCGAAAGATGCGGTGAGCTGGGGTTTTAACGAGACCGTCACCGGCTTCTACAGCGGCACCTGCGCCATGCTGAACCAGGATCCCGACGCGCTGCTCGGCATCGCCGACAAGATGAGCGCCGACGACTTCGCCGTGGCGCCGATGCCGGTCGGGCCGAGCGGCAAATCCTATCCGACGCTCGGTTATGCCGGCTGGGCGATGTTCGCCAATTCCCAGCACAAGGACGATGCGTGGAAGCTGATGGCGACGCTGTTGTCGCCCAAGGACAATCTGGAATGGGCAAAGGAAGTCGGCGTCATTCCGATCCACAACGGCGCCGACCAGGACGCTCACTTCAGGACGGAGCAATTCAAAGGCTGGTTCGAGGAACTGAACAACGGCGACAAATACGAGATGGTGACGCCTCCGACGCATCTGGAAAATCTCGGCAATTTCGTCGACCAGGTGGCGATCAAGAATTTTCAGGAAGTGCTGCTTGGTCAGAAGGCGGCCAAGGACGTGGCCGACGAATGGGCCAAGTTCCTGACCAAGGAACAGCAGGATTGGATGGCCAAGAACAAGAAATAGCTTTCCTCCCTTCTCCCCGTTCACGCGGAAAAGGTGTCACGAAGTGACGGATGAGGGGCGGCGCCAACCCGACTTGGCTCGCGCTGCCTCTCATCTGCCTGCCGGCATCTTCTCCCCGTAAACGGGGAAGGCGCTGTCGCCAGCCCATGCTTGTTCCAGGAGACGATCCAGCACCAATGACCTACGCCGTGTCCGAAATACGATCCGCCGGCAGGCCGCGAAAGAAGCGGCTATCCCATGCTGCGATCGAGCCCTGGCTCTATCTCAGCCCGGCGATCGTGCTGCTGGTCGTCGTGCTCTTGGTGCCACTGGTTATCGGTATCGGTTACTCGTTCCGCAAATTCTCCGCTTTCAAATCCGAATATGTCGGGCTTGGGCAGTATCAGGCGATGCTGTCGGATCCCGTGCTCGGGCAGGCGCTCGTCAACACGCTGTGGTGGACGGCAGCCAGCCTGTTCTTCCAATTCTTCCTGGGACTTGGCCTGGCGCTGCTGCTCGACACACCGTTCCGGGGCAGAAAGATCGTACAGGCCGTGGTCTTCCTGCCCTGGGCGGTGCCGTCCTTCCTCTCCGGCCTGACCTGGGCCTGGCTGTTCAATCCGATCATCGGGCCGCTGCCGCATTGGCTCTACGCATTGGGGCTGAAAGCCGAGCCTACCAACGTGCTCTCCGATCCGTCGACCGCCATGTGGGGGCCGATCGTCGCCAATGTCTGGTTCGGCATTCCCTTTTTTGCCATCACGCTTTTGGCGGCGCTGAAGTCGATCCCGTCGGAATTGCATGAGGCGGCGGCGATCGACGGCGCCTCGCCGTGGCAGCGCTTCACCAAGGTGACGCTGCCGTTCCTGGCGCCGACCATCGTCATTACCGTCATGCTGCGCACGATATGGATCGCCACCTTCGCCGACCTGATCTTCGTCATGACCGAAGGCGGGCCTGCCGGTTCGACGGCCACGGTGCCGGTCTATATCTATGTCAGCGCGTTCAAGTCGCTGGACAAGGGCTATGCCTCGGCTGTGGCGGTGCTGCTGCTCGTGCTGCTCATCGTCTATGCGGTTGCGCTGATCGGCATCCGCCGTTCGCTGGTAAGGCACGTCTGATGATTGCCGGACGTTCCGCTTCCTCGCGCGTTGTCGGCGGCATCGGCCTTTACGGCGCCATCGGTGCCTACATGGCCTTCGCGCTGTTCCCGATCTTCTGGACATTGAAGATCTCGGTCACGCCCGAGCGGCTGCTCTATTCCGAAGGCATCACTTTCTGGCCCTCGCAAACGACGCTGCAGAACTTCATCACTGTGCTCGAAGCCACCGATTTCCCGCGTTACTTCCTGAACAGCGTTATCGTTTCGGTGTCGACGGCAGCCTTCGTAACGGTCATTGCCACGCTTGCCGGCTACGCCATGTCGCGATTTTCCTTCCGCGGCAAGGCGACCCTGGCCATCCTGCTTTTGCTCACCCAGACTTTTCCGCTGGTGATGGTCATTCCGCCGATCTACCGCATCATGGGACAGATCGGCCTCATCAACAGCCTGACCGGCCTCGTCGTCATCTACACCGCGTTCAATACGGCCTTTGCGACCTTCCTGATGCAATCCTTCTTCGACGGCATCCCGCGAGACCTGGAAGAGGCAGCCATGATCGACGGCTGCACGCGCCTGCAGGCAATGCGCAAGGTGATCGTGCCGCTGACGCTGCCCGGTATGGGCGCGACGCTCGGCTTCGTCTTTACCGCCGCCTGGAGCGAGTTGCTGTTTGCGCTGATGTTGATTTCCAGCGACGACCAGAAGACTTTCGCGGTCGGCTTGCTCACCTATATCGGCAAATTCGCGGTCGACTGGGGACAGATGATGGCGGCTTCCATCCTGGCGCTGATCCCGGTCTGCGTCTTCTTTGCCTTCCTGCAACGCTACCTCGTCACCGGCCTTACCGCCGGTGCCGTCAAGGGATAGATCGATGGCCTCCGTCACACTCGACAAAGTCCGCAAAGACTATGGAGCCGTGCGCGTCCTGCACGCGGTCGATCTCGAAATCGCCGACGGTGAGTTCGTCGTTCTGGTCGGCCCGTCCGGCTGTGGGAAATCGACCCTGCTACGCATGATCGCCGGGCTGGAGGAAGTCTCCGACGGGGAGATCCATATTGGCGAGCGCCTAGTCAACGACATCGCGCCAAAGGACCGCGACATTGCCATGGTATTCCAGTCCTACGCGCTCTATCCGCACATGGACGTGTCGAAAAACATGGGTTTCAGCCTGATGCTGAGGAAGGCCGGCAAGCCGGCGATCGATGCAAGGGTGGACAGTGCTGCCAAGCGGCTCGGGCTCGATGCGCTTCTGCAGCGCCTGCCGCGGCAATTGTCCGGCGGCCAGCGTCAGCGCGTCGCCATGGGACGGGCCATCGTGCGCGACCCGAAGGTCTTTCTCTTCGACGAGCCGCTTTCGAACCTCGACGCCAAGCTGCGCGTCCACATGCGCGCCGAGATCAAGGCGCTGCACCAGCAACTGAAGACCACTTCGGTCTATGTCACCCACGACCAGACCGAAGCAATGACAATGGCCGACCGCATCGTCGTCATGCATGACGGCCTCGTCCAGCAGGTCGGTGCGCCGCTCGATCTGTACGACCGGCCGGTCAACATGTTCGTCGCCGGGTTCATCGGCTCGCCCGGCATGAATTTTCTGCCTGCCGTGGTTGAAAAGGGCGCCAAGCCGGATGCCATCCTGGCCGACGGCCAGAAGCTGAGGCTGCCGGACGGCCTGCCGCTCAGGGATGGCGATGCGATCACCGTCGGCTTGCGGCCCGAGCATATCCGGCTCGCCAATAATGGCCCGCTGAAAGGCGAGGTGGGTGTCGTGGAGCCGCTCGGCCTGTCGACCCAGTTCTATGCCAGGCTTGCCGGCCAGCAGGTCTGCGTGTTTGCCATGGGCCGGGCCAGCGTGAAGCCGGGTGAGGCCGTGCGCCTGTCGGCTGATCCGGCATCGCTGCATCTGTTCGATCCGGCTAGCGGCAGTCGCATCGGCTAGTCCTGTATTCCCGAAACGAAAAACGCCGCCCGGAGGGCGGCGATTCGGTACTGCGAGAGAAAACCCGATTACTTGATCTTGGTTTCCTTGAATTCGACGTGCTTCTTGGCGACCGGATCGTATTTGCGGAACGACAGCTTGTCCGTCTTGGTGCGGCTGTTCTTGCTGGTCACGTAGAAGAAACCGGTGTCGGCGGTCGACAGAAGCTTGATCTTGATGTTTGCGGCTTTGGCCATGATGTTCGTCCGTTAATGTTCGTGGAGTTTTGGCCGCTGGAGCACGGGGAAACACCCGGACGCGGGAAACTTGCCGCGACACATAAAGAACGCGCCCGGAAAGTCAACCCTTGTCCAGGTTCTGTGTCGTAAGCAGATGAGTTGTCCGGATTAGGTAGCACATGAGTTGTCCGGGTTTATTGCCAGCCGATGGAGGCTGGGGATGAAGCGGACAATTGATGTGCTACCAAAACCCGACAACTTGATTGGCTGCCGACGGCCGCGGGAGGCTCCTGTGTGCCTCCGGCCGTCCTAAGCAGGCTCCGGGTGGCGTCTCAGTTTGAATGCTGGCTATGAGTATCGAGCGATGGACGGCTGATCGATCACCCAAAGCCAGTTCCCGTCACTTTGCCGGCGAGCGATTTCCGCAGTCACGGTGCCATCGGCAAGGCGCGTGGACGTAAGCGCCAAATCCCCGTTGATGATAGTCGGACGCTGATCTCCGAGATCAAACTTTCGTCCCGCTGCCACCAACTTGGCGTAAAATCGGCTGATGGCGTCTCTGCCGCAGGCCAACTGTCCGTTGCCGGTATCGAGGACGGCACCGGGTTCGTAAAGAGCAGCCATTCCTTCCGCGTCTCCCGCTTGCTCGCGAGAAACCAATAGCCGCGCCAGGTCCTGGGGATCGCTTGCCGGTTTGCGGTTTGCTTCATCATTCATTGGCAGGCTTCCTGACAGCCAAATTCAAACCGAGATACGACCAGATTCCGGTCACTCCGCCGCGACGGTTTCCGGCCGCATCGCCTTCTTCCAATCTCCCGTCGTGTTCCACCAGCGGTTCGGGTTGGTGCGATCGTCGAGACCCTTGGAGCGGCTGGCAAGCAGTGGCTGAATGCGGATCACCGGTTCCTGATAGCTGTGAACCTGGTAAATCGCTTCGACGACGCGAGCGGCGAGCTTCTGGTCGTCAGGCAGTTCGAACGACACCTCGACAGTGCCCGGCCGCATGCGTAATTCCGTTTCGGCGCCGGCGGCGGCACCTTCAAGTGGCCGGTAGCGTTCGATGCCGTCCGCCGACTGAAAGGCATTGCTGTCATATTTGCCCATTCTGAGCGGTGCGATCGCGACGACCGCCTCCATAATGCGGTCGACATCGGCTGCCGGTGCCTGAAAGGTCACCAGCAGCAGCAATTCCATCCGCAGCGATTTCGTTTCAAAGCCACTGTCGATCATCCGAGGTCTCCCTGCTTATGCACTTTGAGGGAGCATATACTCGAGCCCTCCTGACATGGTTGTGTCAGTAGTTGGTCAGCAGTGGGAGTGATGTCGGCAGCGGGGCCTGCTCAGAGGATTTTGCGGAGCAGCCTGGTGCCGACCAGCACGATATAGCAGGCGAAGAACAGGCCGAGCGCCCAACCGAAGCCCGACGGCCCGAAAGCGTCCATGCCGATGCCGATTGCCTGCGGGCCAAGCACCATTCCGACACCGTAGCAAAGCACGAAGGCGGCATTGGCGGAGGCCAATTCGTGGCCGGAAAGCTGCGAGCCGAGATGCGCCAGACCGATTGTGTACATGGCAGCGACCACACCGCCCCAGACGAACAGAAGCGCTGCCATCAAATGCCAGTTCTGCGCGAAGAACGGCATGAAGACCGTGCCTGCAAGCCCGACAGTGGCACAGGCCATCAGCAGATAGCGGCGGTCGCTGACGCGGTCGCTGATCATGCCGATGGGGATTTGCAACAGCACGTTGCCGAGGCCGATCATGGTGAGCAACAGGGCTGCGTCCGCTTCGGAGTAGCCGATGCGGTTGCCGTAGACCGGGAACAGGGCAAAGCCGCCGGTCTCGACCGCGCCGAACACCAGCACGGCGGCGGTCGCCGTCGGCACCAGCCAGATGTAACGCAGGAAATTGCTGGTTTCGCCGTCGGAGACGATCGTCGGGCTTTCGTTGCGCGCCGCCAGAACCGGTATGGCAGCCAGCGTTACCAGCGCGATGGTGACGCCGAAGGGCAGGAAACCGCTGCTGCCGAGATGAGCGAACAGCCATGGCCCGGCGGCAAAGCCGAGTGACAGCACTGTGGCATAGATGCCGAGGACGAGGCCGCGTCGGTGCGGCGGCGCCGAGGTGCTGATCCAGAATTCCGACAGGATGAACAGCACCGTCAGCGCGATATGCAGGAGCACGCGCAACGGAAACCACATCCAGAAGGCTGGTGCGAAATGGAAACCGACAAAGGCCAGCGCCCCGGCCGCAATCATGGCAAGCATCGTCCAGGCGACCCCGAACCGCATGGCGAGTGGGGTGGCGAGCGGCGCGCCGGCGATCGACGCGAGGCCGGCGACCGCGGTGTTGAGACCGATCATCGACGCGGAGTGGCCACGCGTTTCCAGGATCACGCTGAGCAGTGGCATGCCGAGGCCGATGGCAATGCCGACGACGCTGATCGACGAGATCGCCGCAACCATCGGCAGCCAGTGTACGCGTTCCTCGACCTCTCGCTGGGTATCCACTGTCATGAAATGCCTGGCTGCTCTAGAGAATTTCGCGGACGAAGCGATTGCGGACAAGCCGGTAGAACGGCACGGGACCGCCGGGGCTCAGCAGCGGATCCCGAGCGAGCCGCGTTTCCAGCTCCTCCAGGACCGTGCGCGTGATGTCTGGAATATCGGCTTGCCTGGCCTTGGCCAGCGGCAGCCAAACGACGTCCTCCAACTCGTCGGTCGGACCGCCATCCGGCAGCTCCACGGCGACGTCGTCGCGCCATGCGGCGAGAAAGCGCGTATCGAAGCGGCGCACCCGATTGGGCGGTGTGATGGCGCGGGCGATGAAGCGCAGCGCTTGCAGCGACGGCATGACGCCGTACTCGACAAAGCCCTGCCAGTCGCGCTTGGCGCTCGCGAAGGCGCCTTTTTGGCCGATCAGCAGGCCGGCCTCCTCATAGGTTTCGCGGATTGCCGACAGAGCAATGGCGCGGGCGCGGACAGGGCTGGTGCGGCCGCTGCCGGCGGTCAACCTCGCTTCGTCCTCGGGATGAAGTGCGCTGGCTACGGGGATGCGGCTGTCGGCCGGATCGGTGCGGCCGCCCGGAAACACGAACTTTCCCGGCATGAAGGCATGACGGGCGTGGCGCCGGCCCATCAGCACCAGGAACTCATCGCCCTTGCGGTCGAGCAGGATCAGCGTCGCGGCGTCGCGCGGGCGTATAGGCTTGGCCTCGAGCGCGACCCGCTCAACCTTGTCGACTTCCGCCTTGGTCACAACGTCCATGCGCTCGACCTAGCGGAATCTTCTCCGATGCGAAAGTGGCGTTCAGCCATGCCGATTTGCGCCAGCCTCGGTTTCAAGCCTCGGGATGCGACTCGATCAGATCTTCTTCACCGCCAAAGCCGTGCATATAAAACGCCCATTGCAGGCCGATGACAGCGCCCTTGACCGGCTGCAGCAGGACGACGGCGAGAATGATGGTCAATGGCACCCAGATGGCGATGTGCTGCCAGGTCGACAGCGTCGAGGTCGCCTCGACACCCATGAAGGCGCCGAGCACGATGTGGCCGACAATGACCACCACAAGATAGGCCGGCAGGTCGTCGGCGCGATGGTGGTGGAGCTCCTCGCCGCAATGATCGCATTTGTCGACGGTTTTGACGAAGGCGCGAAACAGCTTGCCCTCGCCGCAATGCGGGCAGCGGCCGAGCATGCCGCGCTTCATTGCCGTCCATAGCGGCCGGGCGGTCCGGCCCGAGTGATGTTCGCCGCCGAAACCCCGTTCTTCCACCTGCAGTTCTGTTGGCATTACCGTCTCCTGCCGCGCGAGCCTGGACGCGATTGCGACGCTCGGGCGCGGCCTTTGGCCTTGTGGAACGACCGTTTGGAGCCGGGCAGCGGCTTTGGCTCGGTCAGCATCTCGAAACGCATCGCGCCGGCCATCGGCGCCACCTCGATCAGGCGAACCTCGACGCGATCAGCAAGCTGATAGCCCTTGCCGGTGCGTTCTCCGAAAAGCGATCGAGCAGTTTCGTCGTATATATAGTAGTCGCCGCCCAGGGTTGAAACCGGAATGAATCCATCCGCGCCATACTGTGGCAATTGGACAAACAGGCCCGATTTGGTGACGCCCGAGATGCGGGCGTCGAAACGGTCGTCGATCCGCTCGGCGAGATAGGCGGCGATCAGCCGGTCGACCGTGTCGCGCTCGGCGGCCATCGCGCGCCGCTCGGTCGCCGAAATCAGCGCCGAGACCTCTTCCAGCCGTTCCGCCTCGTCCTTCGTCAGGCCGCCCGGACCAAGGCCGAGTGCGGCAATCAGCCCACGATGCACGATCAGGTCGGCATAGCGGCGGATCGGCGAGGTGAAATGCGCGTAGCGCTTAAGATTGAGGCCGAAATGGCCGATATTGGCGGGCGAATATTCGGCCTGGCTCTGCGAGCGCAGCACCACTTCGTTGACCAGCCCCTCATTGTCGGCGCCGCGCCCGCGAGCGAGGATGCCGTTGAACTGGTTCGGCCGCATCTGTGCACCGCGCGCCAGCGACAGGCCGAGCGTCTGCAGGAATTCACGCAGCGATTCCTGCTTGGCGAGCGAAGGCGCATCGTGGATGCGGTAAACCAGCGCCTGCCGCTTCGCCTCCAGCGTCTCGGCGGCGGCGACATTGGCCTGGATCATGAACTCTTCGATCAGTTTGTGCGCGTCGAGCCGCTCCGGCACGACGACCTTGTCGACGGTGCCGTCCTGCTTGAGAAGGATCTTGCGCTCGGGCAGATCGAGTTCGAGCGGCTGGCGCGTGTCGCGGCCGCGCTTCAGGATCGCGTAGGCGTCCCATAGCGGCTTCAGCACCGCATCGAGGATCGGGCCAGTCGTGTCGTCCGGTGCGCCGTCGATCGCCGCTTGCGCCTGCTGATAGGCGAGTTTCGCCGCCGACTTCATCATGATGCGATGGAATGAGTGTCTGAGTTTGTGACCATCGGCCGAGAAAGTCATACGCACCGCAATTGCCGGACGATCCTGGCCCTCGCGCAGCGAACAGAGGTCGTTCGAGATGCGTTCCGGCAGCATTGGTACGACTCGGTCGGGGAAATAGACCGAATTGCCGCGCTTCAGCGCTTCGCGATCAAGCGCCGTGCCATAGCGCACGTATGCAGCGACATCGGCAATGGCGACGGTGACAACCACGCCGCCGGCGTTCTTCTCGTCGGTGTCGGGCATAGCGAACACCGCGTCGTCATGATCCTTGGCATCGGCCGGATCGATGGTGAGCAGCGGCAGCTCGCGCCAATCCTCGCGGCCGGCAAGCGTCGCCGGCTTGACCGCCTCCGCCTCGGCGATGACGTCCGCGGGAAAAATATGGGGAATGTCATGTGCGTGGATGGCGATCATCGAGACCGCCTTTTCGCTGGTCAGCGACCCCAACACCGCCAGAACCTTGGCTCTCGGCAGCCCGTAGCGGGAGGCCCGCGCCGGCTCGACCTCGACCAGGTCGCCATTCTTGGCGCCGTTCTGGAATTCCTTGTCGACGACCAGCTCCGGCTGGCGCCTTTCCACCGGCTCGATGCGGAGCGTGCCGTCCTTCAGCACACGGAAAACGCCGAGAACCGCATCGGTGCGCTTCTCGAATATCTTCATTACCCGGCCGGTATAGGCCGGGCCTGCCGGATCGTCGGTCGGAAAGGTCTTGGCCAGCACGCTGTCGCCGATGCCCGGCGTCGGGCCATTGCCGCCGCGCGACACGCGGATCGCTATGACCGGAGGTTCGCCATTGCCCACGGCTTCGGTCGGGTGCGCCAGCAGCACACCATCGGCGTCACGGCCGAAGATGTCGAGCACCGCGACGTGGGGCAGGGTGCCGACGCGGGCAAGCCGCTTGCGCTCCTTGGTCAGCAGGCCTTC
This sequence comes from Mesorhizobium sp. M0306, assembly GCF_040321655.1. Taxonomy (NCBI): domain Bacteria; kingdom Pseudomonadati; phylum Pseudomonadota; class Alphaproteobacteria; order Hyphomicrobiales; family Phyllobacteriaceae; genus Mesorhizobium; species Mesorhizobium sp. M0306. The sequence goes on from NZ_JAMYRY010000031.1 coordinate 23,993, forward strand.
ATCCTGCAGGTCGCGCAAGACGTCCTTCAGCCAGATACGGTCTTCGCCGCGCAGCGCAAACGCCTTGGCGATGTCGCGTTTTCCGGCGCGGTCCGGATTTTCGGCGATGTAACGCAGTATCTCGTCGCGTGAAGGCCGGTAATTGTCCCTGACCTTGGCACGGGTATCGGCGGTGCGCAGATCGCCGTGGCTTCTTCCGGAGACTTTGCGCGCCAACCCGTCCTATCCCTTTTTCCTGGCCGCCGGTTTTTTGGCCGCAGCCGGTTTCTTCGCAGGCGCGGCCGCTTTGCGGAAGGGCTTCCTGGCGCCATTGCCGTCCTTGGCTTCCTTTTCCGCAATGAGCGCCACCGCATCCTCGATCGTCACCGATTGCGGATCCTTGCCCTTCGGCAGCGTCGCATTAACCTTGCCGAAATTCACATAAGGCCCGTATTTGCCGTCGCGCACGACGATCTTGCCGCCGCCTGCAGGATGTTCGCCAAGTTCCTTGAGCGCAGCGGCTGTGCCGCCATTGCGGCCGCCTTTGCCCTTCAATTGCTTTTCGGCGATCACCGAGACGGCGCGATTGAGGCCGATCGAGAACACGTCCTCGATGCTGTCGAGATTGGCGTAGGTGCCGTCATGCAGCACGAACGGCCCGTAGCGCCCCAGCCCGGCCGAAATCATCTTGCCCGATTCCGGATGCTTGCCGACGTCGCGCGGCAGCGACAACAGGGCGAGCGCCTTTTCGTGATCGATCGAATCGACAGTCCAGCCCTTGGGCAGGCTGGAGCGCTTGGCATCCTTGCCGTCGCCGCGTTGGATATAGGGGCCGAACCGGCCATTGCGCAGCGTGATCTCCTCGGCGGTATAGGGGTCCTTGCCGAGCACTTTGGTGCCGTCTTCGCCATTGCCGTTCTCGCCATTGGGATTGGCGGCGTCGCCGAGCTGGCGGGTGAAGGAGCATTCGGGATAGTTCGAACAGCCGACGAAGGCGCCGAACTTGCCGAGCTTCAGCGACAGGTTGCCGGTGCCGCATTTCGGACAGATGCGCGGGTTCGAACCGTCTTCCCGCGCGGGAAACACCAGCGGCGCCAGTTCCTCGTTCAACGCATCGAGAACGTCAGTGACGCGCAACTCCTTGATGTCGGCGACGGCGCCGGAAAAATCCTTCCAGAAATCGCGCAGCACGTCCTTCCAGGCGAGCTTGCCGTCGGAAATCTCGTCGAGCTTTTCCTCCAGCGAAGCGGTGAAGTCGTACTCGACATAACGCTCGAAGAAGCTTTCGAGGAAGGCCGACAATAGCCGGCCCTTGGCCTGCGGCACCAGCTTGCGCTTGTCGATGGTGACATAGTCACGATCCTCGAGGGTCTTCAGGATCGCCGTATAGGTCGACGGCCGGCCGATGCCCAACTCTTCCAGCTTCTTGATCAGCGAAGCTTCCGAATAACGCGGCGGCGGTTCGGTGGTGTGCTGGGTGGCGTTGATCGCCTCGCGGGTGAGCTGCTCGCCGGCACGGATCTCGGGCAGGCGGCGGCTTTCCTCGTCTTCCGAATCTTCTTCCTTCTGCTCGATGTAAGCGGCAAGGAAGCCATCGAAACGAACAACCGAGCCGACAGCACGAAGCTCGGCGGTACGCGAACCGTTGATGGCCTCGATCTCAACCGTGGTGCGCTCGATCTCGGCCGGCTGCATTTGGCTGGCGATGGCGCGTTTCCAGATCATCTCGTAAAGCCGCGCCTGGTCGGCGTCGAGATACTGCCTGACGGAAGCCGGCGTGCGCATGAAATCAGTCGGACGGATCGCTTCGTGCGCTTCCTGGGCATTCTTGGCCTTGGCGGAATAGACGCGCGGCTTTTCAGGCAGGTATTTGGCACCGAATTCCTTGGCAATCGCATCGCGTGCGGCAGAGATCGCCTCCGGTGCCATCTGCACGCCATCGGTTCGCATATAGGTGATCAGGCCGGTGGTCTCGCCGCCGATCTCCATGCCCTCATAGAGCCGCTGCGCCACCTGCATGGTGCGGTTGGCCGAAAAGCCGAGACCCGATGAGGCTGCCTGCTGCAGCGTCGAGGTGGTGAAGGGCGGGCCGGGATTGCGCCTGGTCGGCTTGGCTTCGACCGACACTGCCTTGAAGCTGGCGCCTTCGAGCATCGCCTTGATGTCGTCGGCCTGCGCCTTGTTGGAAATGTCGAGCTTTTGCAGCTTCTTGCGCTCGAAGGCGGTCAGCCGCGCCTCGAAATTTTCCTTGCGCGGCGTACCGAGAATGGCGGCGACCTGCCAGTATTCCTCGCGGATGAAGCGCTCGATCTCGGATTCGCGGTCGCAGACCAGACGTAGCGCCACCGACTGGACGCGGCCGGCGGAGCGGGCGCCGGGCAGCTTGCGCCACAGCACGGGCGACAGCGTGAAGCCGACCAGATAGTCGAGCGCGCGGCGGGCGAGATAGGCATCGACCAGCGGCGCATCGATCTGGCGCGGATTGGCCATCGCCTCCAGCACCGACGCCTTGGTGATGGCGTTGAAGACGACGCGGCTGACCGGCTTGTCCTTCAGCGCGCGCTTTTGCTTCAGCACTTCCAGGACATGCCAGGAGATCGCTTCGCCCTCGCGGTCCGGATCGGTGGCGAGGATCAGCCCGTCGGCGTCCTTGACCGCCTTGGCGATATCGGCGAGACGCTTTCCAGACGCGGTGTCGACGGCCCAGGACATGGCAAAGTCCTCGTCCGGACGCACCGAGCCATCCTTGGCCGGCAGATCGCGGACATGGCCAAACGAGGCCAGAACCTTGTAGTTCTTGCCGAGGTACTTGTTGATTGTCTTCGCCTTGGCCGGCGATTCGACGACGACGACGTCCATACGGTCTCATATCAGTTGTGATGCGGCAGAAGAATTCCGCTGCGCGCGACGAAATCTCGTTCAATGTGTCGCTCACATGGCCGCGCTTTTGCATCCGGTCAAGGCCAAGCAGTCAAAATGCGGCCCTGTACCGAATGCGCAACCCAACGGCGCGCCATGCGATTTTCCGCAATCCTGGACAAGGGAAATGGCCAGCCTATCGCTGAACAAACCCGGCAATTGATCCTGGAGAACGGGACAAACTCTCCCGCGGATATAAGAGAAACATCGAGCACGCGCCAGCCCTGCTTGAACAGATGCTGTGAAGCGCGCAATCGGTAGCCCGGCATTTTGCTCGGACAGTCGCAAGGAACTGGCGTGCTGAAAAGCTGGCCGCCGGGGCGGTTGGGTCAAGTTCCCGGCGACCAGCCGTGTTACCGCCTGTTACAGCGGATCAGAAGCTCAAGGCTTAGTCGGCCTTGGCGATATGCCAGACGCCGCCGACACCCTCGCCGGCGACGGCGCCGGCCTTCTTGTCCTTGCTGAACGTGTAGAGCGGCTTGCCTTCGTAGGCCCACATCCTGGTGCCGTCGGTGCGGTCGACGATCGTCCATTCGCCCTCGGCCTTGGCGTTGGCGTCAGCCTTCAGCGGCGGCCAATTGGCGGCGCATTTGTCGTAGCAGTTCGACTTGCCGGCCTCGTCCTTGTCGTAGGTGTAGAGCGTCATGCCGCTGGCATCGGTGTAGATCTTGGTGCCGCCGACCTCCGCTTCCTTCCACGCCTCGGCGGCGAAGGATGCGGCAGTGCCGAGCAAAAGCGCGGCCATGCCAATTGCGATCGTTTTCATGGACTTCTCCCTGGATCGTTCGAAAAGCGCGCGGAACCGCGGCTTCGTTGTGATCAACGCTGCCTGGCGGCCCTTTCTTCCCGGGCTGCTTTCCCGTCGATCAGGCGAGGGCGACGACTTGCCACGCGATAGTAACGGGGACCACGTGATGGGCCACGCGATGGTGATTGGCGGACGGCCGTTGTCGCGGCTATATGGCTGCGCAGTCATCTGGAGACGGAAATGGCATTGGACGTCGGCTATGTCAGTGCGATCGGGGCGGGAGCAATTTCGTTCCTGTCACCCTGCGTGCTGCCGCTGGTGCCGCCTTACCTGTGCTATATGGCCGGCGTGTCGGTCGACGATTTCCGCGGCGAGGCCGGCATTGCGGCAAAGGCCGGTGCGCGAGGCGCGCTGGTTAATTCCTCCATCGCCTTCGTGCTCGGCTTCTCGACCGTCTTCGTCGCGCTCGGCGCCGGCGCCTCGACCATCGGCCATCTGCTGCGGGTCTGGCAGGAGCCGCTGGCAATGGCGGCCGGCGTGCTGATCATCCTGATGGGGCTGAATTTCCTCGGCGTGCTGCGCATCCCTTTGCTTTCACGCGAGGCGCGCTTCCAGTCACAAGGCAAGCCGGCCAGCCTGATCGCCGCTTACGTCATGGGCTTGGCCTTCGCCTTTGGCTGGACGCCCTGTATCGGCCCGGTGCTGGGGCCAATCCTGACGCTTGCCGGCGGCCGCGAGACGGTGGGCGAGGGCGCGCTGCTGCTTGCCGCCTATTCGCTCGGCCTCGGCATACCGTTCCTGATCGCTGCGCTGTTTTCCGGCGCCTTCATGCGCTTTCTCGGAAAATTCCGCGTCCATCTCGGCCGCGTCGAAAAAGCCATCGGCGCGCTGTTGGTGGTCGCCGGCGTGTTTTTCCTGACCGGCGGCGTGCAGACGGTGTCATACTGGCTGCTCGAGAATTTTCCGGTGCTGGGGCAATTGGGCTAGGTTCGCCGCCCGGCCCAAGCGCGAGGCCGTAGCTGCGGCGCAAGGCACCGCAGCTACGTGGTCCGTTCAACCTTCGAAATAGCCCGGCTGGTCGATATCGGCGATGAGCCCGGGTCCGCTCGGCGCCCACCCCAGCAGCGCGCGAGTCCGTTCGCTCGAGGTCGGGACATCCATCGCCGCGAACATCGCGAACCAGCCAAAATGATCGGCGGCTTCTTCCCCGGACTTGGCGACGACCGGCACGTTCAGGCGCCTGCCGATCACGCCGGCGATGTCCTTGAACGGCACGCCTTGTTCGGCGATCGCGTGATATCGCCCGCCACCGGCTCCATGCTCGAGCGCAAGCCGGTAAACGCGAGCGGCATCGAACCGATGCACGGCGGGCCAGCGATTGAGCCCTTCGCCGGCATAAGCCGACACGCCCTTCCTGCGAGCAAGGTCGATGAGAATAGGAACAAAGGCGTGGTCGCCCTGGCCATGGACCGACGGCGGAAGGCGGACAACCGACGCGCGCACCCCGCGTGCCGGCAGCGCGGCGGCTGTCGCTTCGGAGGCGCGGGGATATGAGGCGGAAGCGGGAACAGGCGCATCTTCCTCGGTCGCTGTACGGCCGCGCGCCTGGAGCGCGGTTCCGGAGGTGACGAGCAGGGGCCGCTCGGAGCCTTCGAGTGCACCGCCCAAGGCCTCGATGGCGCGCCGGTCCATCTCGCAGTTTTGCGCGAATTTCGAGAAGTCGTGGTTGAAGCCGGTATGGATCACGCCGTCGGCTGCTGCTGCGCCGCTGCTGAGGCTTTCGAGGTCTTCGAGGTCACCTCGATGCACCTCGGCTCCGGCGGCGGCAAGCGACTTGGCCGACGCCTCCGAGCGGGCGAGGCCGAGCACCTGATGGCCGGCGCCGATGAGTTCTTGAACGACGGCAGAACCGACGAATCCGGTCGCTCCGGTAACGAAAACACGCATCACGACTTCTCCTTGTTCATTTCTGACCACGACCATGCTCGCGGCCCAGTTGTGTCGTGATAGGCGCTTGAGAAAATACGATCTATGCGGTAAAGTCCGTATTGTCTTCGCAATCGTCCGGAATGACCTGTGGATCCCCTTTCAGATGTGCTCTCGCTGCTGAAGCCGCGAAACTATATGTCGGCCGGTTTCGATGCTGGTGGTGAATGGTCGATCCAGTTCCCCGACCAGCAGCAAAGCATCAAGACCGGAGCGGTGGTCTCCGGCCGTTGCTGGCTATCTGTGGAGGGCGTTGCTGACGCAGTGCGCCTTGAGACGGGAGACTGCTTCCTGCTGCCGAGTGGATGGCCTTTCCGCCTTGCAAGCGACATGAGCTTGACGCCTGTTGAAGCCGTCAAGATTTTTCCGCCTGCGCGAGCCGGCGGTGTCGTGACCCACAATGGCGGTGGTGATTTCTTTCTGGTCAGCAGCCGCTTCGCGCTTGGCGGCAATCATGCCGGCATCCTGTTGCGGATGCTGCCAGCCATTGTGCATATCCGCAAAGAGTCGGACCAGTCGGCGCTGCGCTGGTCGGTGGAGCGGATGATGCAAGAGCTGCGCGAGCCGCAGCCGGGCGGCTTTCTGGTGATCCAGCACCTCGCCCACATGATGCTGGTTCAGGCGTTGCGGCTGCATCTTTCAGAAGGATTGAAAGGTGGCATCGGCTGGCTCTTTGCCCTGGCGGACAAACAGATCGGCGCGGCGATCAGCGCCATGCATGACGATCCGGCACATGGCTGGACGTTACAGGAGCTGGCGCAACGGGCCGGCATGTCGCGATCGACCTTTGCGCTCAGATTCAAGGAGACGGTCGGCGCGTCGCCGATGGACTATTTGACGCGCTGGCGAATGCTGCTGGCCGGCGACCGGCTGACGAATTCCAGCGATCCCGTCGCCGTCATCGCGCTGTCGCTCGGCTACGAATCCGAAAGCGCGTTCAGCACAGCCTTCAAGCGGGTCATGAACTGTTCGCCGCGGCAATATAGCCGTGGCCGAACTCCCGTCTTCGCATCGCGTAACGAGCCGGAAGCCGCTTGAGCCGATCGGGCTTGGGCGTGTCGCGGGTAGGAGGTTCCACGCCTCACCGGAATTTAACCGCATTGGTGCAGCATGGCGCCGGTGCTACTAACGCTTCGATTCCAGACCCCTTTCAACGGTTGCTGTCCCCATGAGCCAGAGATCCTGCCTGTCCATCATCCTCGCCGCTGGCGAAGGCACGCGCATGAAGAGTGTAGTGCCGAAAGTGCTGCACACAATCGCCGGCCTGCCGATGGTTGCCCATGTCGTCAAGGCGGCCGAAGCCGCCGGCAGCGGCGATCTGGCGCTGGTGATCGGCCATGGCGCCGATGAGATGCGCAAGGCCGCACTCAAGTTTGCGCCGAAGGCCGAGGCTTTCGTTCAGGAAAAACGTCTCGGCACCGCGCACGCCGTGCTTGCCGCACGCGCAGCAATATCAAAGGGTTATGACGACATCTTAGTGATGTTTGGCGACACGCCGTTGATCGATCCGGAAGCGCTCGCGGCGGCGCGGCTGAAGCTGGCGGAAGGTGCGGCCGTCGTCGTGGTCGGCTTCCGTACGGAAAATCCTTCGGGCTACGGCCGGCTTATCGAAAAGGCCGGCAAGCTCGTCGCCATACGCGAGGAGAAGGACTGCTCGGACGAGGAGAAGAAAGTCACCTTCTGCAATGGCGGGCTGATGGCGGTCGCTGGCAGGCATGCGCTGATGCTGCTCGATCAAGTCGGCAGCAAGAACGCCAAGGGCGAGTATTATCTCACCGATATCGTCGAGATCGCGGCTGCGCAGGGACTTGATGTGGTCGCCACCGAAGCCAGTTTCGAGAACGCGCTCGGCATCAACAACCGTGCCGAGCTTGCTCAGGCGGAAGGTATCTGGCAGACGCGTCGACGCCATGAAGCGATGCTTTCCGGGGTGACGCTGATTGCGCCTGAAACCGTGTTCTTCTCGCACGATACCGAGATCGGTGCCGATACGATCGTCGAATCCAATGTCTGGTTCGGGCCGGGCGTGAAAATCGCCACGGGCGCCAAGATCCATGCCTTCAGCCATATCGAAGGCGCCACCATCGCGTCGAATTGCGATGTCGGGCCGTTCGCGCGGCTGCGGCCCGGGGCCGATCTGAGAAACAAAGCCAAGGTCGGCAATTTCTGCGAGGTAAAGCAGGCGATCGTCGAGGAGGGCGCCAAGGTCAATCACCTGACCTATATCGGCGATGCCCGCATCGGCGCGGGCGCCAATATCGGCGCCGGCACCATCACGTGCAATTATGACGGCTATTCGAAATTCTTCACCGATATCGGCGAGGGCGCCTTCATCGGCTCGAACTCCTCGCTGGTGGCGCCGGTGTCGATCGGCAAGGGCGGCTACATCGCTTCGGGCAGCGTCATCACCGAAAGCGTGCCCGACGATGCGCTGGCTTTCGGCCGCTCCCGCCAGCGGACGCTGCCCGGCAAGGGCAAGGAGTTGCGCGAGCGTTTTGCTTCGGCCGCGGCGGCCCGCAAAAAAGGCTAGCCTAACGGAACTCGGCGACAAGCTCAATTTGGCCGACGATTGCATCGTTGAAGGCGGACAGGTCTTCGGCCGGGATCCAGTATTCCAGATGCGCCCGGCTGCCGGCATGCTGGACGCTGTAGCGGTTCAGAAAGCTGCGACGCACCTCGAAACGCGTCACGAAACCTGATCCGCTCGCGGGCACGTTCCAGTCCCGGGCGATCTGGGTGGCATAGGCCTCGCTTGTAACCGGATAGAAGATCGGCTGATCGGCGAGTCGAGGCGGAAAGGCGCGCATCCCTGACTTCTGGATCAACTCCAGTTCGCGTGGCCCAACCGGACGCCAAAGCGTCACCGTCTCAATTCGTTCGTTCATAGCCGCATCGTGTCTTTGACTGATTTCAGGAGCCGTTGAGCCGAGATAGGATACATAAGCGGAGAAACTGAGCAATTGCAGTAACCTGATTGCAAGTGGGCCCTGTCATGGTGCATCTGTGCAGGATAGTCCGGCTGATACCGGACGAAATGGAATGTGATTTTTCGCGGCAGCCCGGCAGTCTCTAAATAGCGCCGGGTTTGAGGTCGGAATCGGGGGCAAGCGCCATGTGCGGTATCGTTGGAATTGTCGGTAACTCGCCGGTCGCGCCGCTTATCGTCGATGCGTTGAAAAGGCTCGAATATCGCGGCTATGACTCGGCCGGCGTCGCCACGATCGAGCACGGCAGGCTTGACCGCCGCCGCGCCGAGGGCAAGCTGGTCAATCTCGAGCGCCGGCTGAAGGACGAACCGCTCGACGGCATGATCGGCATCGGCCACACGCGCTGGGCCACGCATGGCGTTCCGAACGAGAGCAATGCGCATCCGCATTTTTCCGACGGCGTCGCCATCGTCCATAACGGCATCATCGAGAATTTCGCCGAATTGCGCGACGAGCTGATGCGCGACGGCTACAGCTTCGCCTCGCAGACCGATACCGAAGTCGTCGCGCATCTGGTGGCGCGCGAACTGGCCAAGGGGCTGAAGCCGGTTGAGGCGGCGCACCAGGCGCTGAAGCGGCTGGAAGGCGCCTTTGCGCTCGCCATCATGTTCAAGGGCGACGAGGATCTGATCGTCGGAGCCCGCAACGGCCCGCCGCTCGCCGTCGGTCATGGCGACGGCCAGATGTTCCTTGGCTCCGACGCCATTGCGCTTGCCCCTTTCACCAATTCGATCACCTATCTGGAAGACGGCGACTGGGCGGTGGTGCGCCGCAACGAGGTCGATATCTTCGATATGGGCGGCAACAAGGTCGACCGCAAACGCCAACAGTCGCTCAGCACGAGCTTCATGGTCGACAAAGGCAACCGCCGCCATTTCATGGAAAAGGAGATCCATGAACAGCCGGAAGTGATCTCGCACACGCTGGCGCATTATGTTGATTTCGTGGGCGGCGTCTCGAAGCCGCTCGACCTGCCGTTCGATTTCGCCAAGATCGACCGGCTGGCGATCTCGGCCTGCGGCACCGCCTATCTCGCCGGGCTGATCAGCAAATACTGGTTCGAGCGCTATGCGCGGCTGCCGGTCGACATCGATGTCGCCTCGGAGTTCCGTTACCGCGAGATGCCGCTGTCGAAGACTGATGCCGCTTTCTTCATCTCACAATCGGGCGAGACCGCCGACACGCTGGCGTCGCTACGCTACTGCCGCAAGGCCGGCATGAAGATCGGGGCGGTCGTCAATGTGCGCGAATCGACCATGGCGCGCGAATCCGACGTCATCCTGCCGACGTTGGCCGGCCCGGAGATCGGTGTCGCTTCGACCAAGGCGTTCACCTGCCAGCTTTCCGTGCTGGCCTCGCTGGCGGTGCGGGCGGGCGTGGCGCGCGGAACGATTTCGCATGAGCAGGAGAAAACGTTGATACGCGAGCTGTCGGAAGCGCCGCGTTATGCCAACCAGGTGCTGAAGCTCGACGGACAGATCGAAAAGATCGCGCGCGACCTCTCGCACTACAAAAACGTGCTCTATCTCGGTCGTGACACCAATTTTCCGCTGGCCATGGAAGGCGCGCTGAAGCTCAAGGAGATTTCCTATATCCATGCCGAGGGCTATGCCGCCGGCGAGCTGAAGCACGGGCCGATCGCTCTGATCGACGAGAACATGCCCGTAATCGTCATCGCCCCTCATGACCGCATCTTCGAAAAAACGGTGTCGAACATGCAGGAGGTGGCGGCGCGCGGCGGCAAGATCATCCTGATCACCGACGGCAAGGGCGCGGCACACGCTACGGTGAAGACGATGGAGACGATCGTTTTGCCGGACGTGCCGGAAATCATCTCGCCGATCATCTACGCGCTGCCGATCCAGATGCTCGCCTACTTCACCGCCGTGTTCATGGGCACGGACGTCGACCAGCCTCGCAACCTGGCGAAATCGGTAACGGTGGAATAGGTCTCGTTTAAAAACTTCGCCATTCCAAAGCGCCTTCGGGTTCAGTAGTGTCGCGCTGCAAACACACGCTGCGGTGAACCATGTCGGATGCTCTCAAGACCTCAGGCATGACCCGGCTGAGAAACTATTTCCTGACCGGCTTCGTCGTTTGCGCGCCGCTCGCGATTACCGCCTACATTGCCTGGTCGCTGATCGGCTGGGTCGATTCCTGGGTGAAACCCTACATTCCGGTACGCTACAATCCGGACACTTACCTGCCGTTTCCAGTGCCGGGTTTTGGGCTGATCGTTGCCCTGATCCTCATCACCTTCATCGGGTTTATGACCGCCAATATCGTTGGCCGCGCCATCGTCAATTTCGGCGAGCGCCTGCTTGGCCGCATGCCGCTGGTGCGCGGCATCTACCGTTCGCTGAAGCAGATTTTCGAGACCGTGCTGTCGAACAAGGGCGACATGTTCCGCCAGGTCGGGTTGGTCGAATATCCGCGCAAGGGGGTCTGGTCGCTGGTTTTCGTCGCCAGCGAGAAGGAAACCGAGATCAACCAGAAGCTCGACCGGGAAGGCGATCCGCTGATTGCCGTATTCATGCCATGTACGCCCAACCCGACGACGGGCTTTCTGATGTATGTGCCGAAATCCGACATTGTGCTGCTCGACATGACAATCGAGGACGGAGCCAAGCTGATCGTGTCGGCCGGCCTGGTGGCGCCGGCGGTCAAAATGGTGACCGTGAACGGCGAGCAGATCCACGGCGCGCTTGCCAATCCTCCGCTCGACGCGATGCCTCAGCCGGCACGCAGGAGCCGCACGGCCTCATCGCGGCCGAACAGATAGAGCAGCAGGCGCAGCGCCGCGCCGCGTTCGGACTGCAGTTCGGGATCGCGCGACAGGATCAGCCGCGCATCGTCGCGAGCGGCCTCGAGCAGGTCGGCATGCGCCTCGATGCGCGCCACCTGGAAGCCCGGCGTGCCGGACTGGCGGGTGCCGAGCAACTCGCCTTCGCCGCGCAGCTTCAGATCCTCTTCGGCGATGCGAAAGCCGTCCTCGGTCTCGCGCATCACCGACAAACGGCGTTTTGCCGTCTCGCCAAGCGGGTCCTTGTAGAGCAGCACGCAGGACGATGGCTTGTCGCCGCGCCCGACCCGGCCGCGCAATTGGTGCAACTGGGCAAGGCCAAAACGCTCGGCATGCTCGATGACCATGATTGTCGCGTCCGGCACATCGACGCCGACCTCGATCACTGTGGTGGCGATCAGGATGCGCGTCTCACCCTGCTTGAAGGCGCGCATCGCCTCGTCCTTATCGATGCCCTTCATGCGGCCATGCACCAGGCCGATCCGATCACCGAACAGCGGCTTCAGCGAGGCAAAACGGTCCTCGGCCGACATCAGCTTGATCTCCTCGGATTCTTCGACCAGCGGACAGATCCAGTAGATTTTCTGGCCATCGGCGACGGCGTCGAGCATGCGTCCGATCAGTTCGTCGAGCCGTTCAAGCGGCAAGGTGACGGTGCGGATCGGCTGGCGGCCCGCCGGCTTTTCCGTCAGCTTCGACACGTCCATGTCGCCAAATGCAGTCAGCACTAGCGTCCGGGGTATCGGCGTTGCCGTCATCACCAGCATGTCGGGCGCATCGCCCTTGGCGGTGATCGCAAGGCGCTGGTGGACGCCGAATCGGTGTTGCTCGTCGACGACGGCGAGCACGAGGTCATGGAACGTCACCGTTTCCTGGAACAGCGCATGGGTGCCGACGACGATGTCGATGTCGCCATTGGCCAGCCCGGTCAGCGTGTCGGCGCGCTCGCGGCCCTTTTCGCGGCCGGTGAGGATGGCGACGCGCAAACCGGACCGTTCCGCCAACGGCGCAATCGTTGCGAGATGCTGGCGCGCCAGGATTTCGGTCGGCGCCATCAATGCCGCCTGGCCGCGGGCCTCGACGGCACGCGCCATGGCAAGCAGCGCGACTACCGTCTTGCCGGAGCCGACATCGCCCTGCAAAAGGCGCAGCATGCGTTCGGGGTCGCTGAGATCGGCGTTGATTTCGGCAAGCGCCATTTCCTGCGACATGGTCAGCGAATAGGGGAGTACCGCGCGCAGTTGTTCGACTATGCGGCCGTCGCCGACGAGTGGCCGGCCCGATAATCGGCGGACCTTGGCCCGCACCAGCGCCAGCGATACCTGGCCGGCCAAGAACTCGTCATAGGCAAGGCGCCGCCACGCTGCGCCGTCGACAGAGACGTCGATCGGGTCGGCAGGATTGTGGATGCGGTTGAGCGCATCGCTGAAAGCAGGAAAGGCATGGCGGCGCCGGAACTCACCGTCCTGCCATTCGGGCAGCACCGGCAGGCGGGCCAGCGCCTGGCCGATGGCCCGGCGCAGCACCTTGCCCGAGAGCCCGGCGGTCAGCGGATAGACCGGCTCGACCAGCGGCAGGTTTTCCGCGTCGCCGGCAAGTGCGATATGGTCGGGGTGAACCATGGTCGGGCGGCCGTTGAACCATTCCATGCGGCCTGAGACGACGACATGCTCGCCTACGGGCATTCCTTTTTCGAGATAGGCGGCATGGGCATGGAAGAAGGTCAGCGCGATCTCGCCGGTGTCGTCATGGGCGTAGACCCGGTACGGGACCGACCTGTTGCCGCGTGGCGGCGGCTGGTGGCGGTCGATGCGGACGTCGAGCGTAACGATGGCGCCTTCCGCCGAGCCGGCGATGCCAGGCCGGTTGCGGCGATCGATGACAGTATGCGGCAGCACGAACAAGAGGTCCCCGGCGCGCGCTGCCCGGTCGCCGAGATCCGCCGCCACGACTTTTTCGATCAGGGCGCCAACTTTTGGCCCGACCCCGGCAAGCGAGGTGATCGGGACAAACAGCGGATCGAGGAGGGAGGGACGCATGATGTCAGCTTATGTTGCGGCGACTGTAGCGCAAGGCTGACACCGCCTTCTATCCACGCTATATGCGCCGCCTGGGCAAGGATGTTGCAAGATGACGGGAACGAAACGATCAAGCGAGGGCCTCGATGCCCGCCGCCGCAAGCTTCTGTTTCGTTCGTGGCACCGCGGCATGCGCGAGATGGACCTTATCCTCGGCAGCTTCGCCGATGCCGAGATCGGCGCCTTGACCGGCGACGAAATCGACCAATATGAGAGGCTTCTCGACATTCCCGACACTGAATTCCTGCCCATCGTCACCGGCGAGTGCCCGGTTCCGGCGGATATCGCCTGTGCCGTCCTGCAAAAAATCCTGGCTTCGCGCCGGGCGATGACCTTCTGAACAACGTGTAGCCATGAGCCTTATTCCTACGATCGGTCTGCCGAAAGGCCGCGCCGGCCAGTTCATCGTCGATGGCGTCGCCGACGGCTACGAAGCCTTTGCGCTGGTGCAGGCTGCCCACGAAATCGCACCGGACAAGTCGGTGCTGTTCGTGGCACGCGACGGCCAGCGTCTGCCGGCGATCGTCGAGGCGCTTGCCTTTGCCGCGCCGGGCCTGCCGGTGCTGGAACTGCCGGCCTGGGATTGCCTGCCTTACGACCGCGTCTCGCCCGGCGCTGACGCCGCCGCAAGGCGGCTCGATGCGCTGGCAGCGATGATCGCGCTGGCGAAGAAGCCGCACCGCGCCGTCATTCTCACCACCGCGAATGCCTTGCTTCAGCGCATTCCGCCGGCGGAACTCGTCGAGGCGCAGACCTTTCACGCCAAGCCCGGTAACCAGATCGACATGAACATACTGGTGTCGCGGCTGGAGACTTCTGGCTTCGAGCGGGTGCCGACGGTGCGCGGCATCGGCGAATTTGCGGTGCGCGGCGGCATTCTCGATCTCTTCGCGCCGGGATGGGCGGAGGCGCTGCGCCTCGATTTCTTCGGCGATACGCTGGAATCGATCCGTGTCTTCGATACGGCAACACAGCGCACCACCGGCCAGCGCAGGTCGATGGCGCTACAGGCGATGAGCGAGGTGGCGCTGACGCCAGAGACAATCAGCCGCTTCCGTCGCGCCTACATCGACGCCTTTGGCGCGCCCTCGCGCGACGATGGGCTCTATGCGGCGGTCAGCGAGGGCAGGCGGTTTGCCGGCATGGAGCACTGGCTGCCGTTCTTCTATGAGCGGCTGGAAACCGTGTTCGATTACCTGCCTGATGCGCCCGTGGTTTTCGACCATCTGGCGCATGAGGCACTGGCCGAGCGCCATGCGCTGATCCTCGATCATTACGAGGCGCGCAAAAAGCAGGCCGACGGCGCCTTGAAGGATGCCGTGCCCTACAAGCCGGTGCCGCCGGATTTGCTTTATCTGTCGCCCGAGAACCTGATTGCCTCCCTTGGCCCGCGGGAAGCGATCGACTTCACCTCCTTCGACGCGCCCGATGCCGGCGCGAAAAAGGTGTTCCATGCCGGCTCGCGCCATGGTCGCAGCTTCGTCGAGGAGCGCGCCGACCCTAACGCCAACGTCTTCGACGTCGTCGTAAAACACATTTCCGACGAGCGCGCTGCAGGCCGCCGTGTCATCGTCGCCGGCTGGACTGAAGGTTCGCTCGACCGGCTCGGCCAGATCCTGGCCGAGCATCACCTTGGCAACCTGAAGCCGGTGGCGACGCTTGCCGAAGCCGAAAAGCTTGAGCCAGGGCAGGCGGGACTGGCCGTGCTGCCGCTCGAATCCGGCTTCGAGATGGAGAAACTGGTCGTCGTCGCCGAGCAGGACATTCTCGGCGACCGGCTGATCCGGCGCTCGAAGCGCAAGAAGCGCGCGTCTGACTTCATCGCCGAGGCTTCGGCATTGTCCTCAGGCGACATTATCGTCCATGCCGACCATGGCATTGGCCGCTTCATCGGGCTGCGCACCATCGAGGCGGTCGGTGCGCCGCACGATTGCCTCGAAATCCACTATGCCGGCGACGATCGGCTGTTCTTGCCGGTGGAAAACATCGAGCTGCTGTCGCGCTACGGCTCGGATTCGGCCGAGGCGACGCTCGACAAGCTTGGCGGCGGTGCCTGGCAATCGCGCAAGGCACGGCTGAAGAAACGCCTGCTCGACATGGCCGGGCAGCTGATCCGCATCGCCGCCGAGCGGCAGATGCGGGCCGCACCGGCGCTGATGCCGGCGGAAGGCGTCTATGGCGAGTTTGCAGCGCGTTTCCCCTATGAGGAAACCGACGACCAGCAAACGGCGATCGATTCGGTCATGGATGATCTGGGCGCTGGAAAGCCGATGGACCGGCTGATCTGCGGCGATGTCGGCTTCGGCAAGACCGAAGTCGCGCTTCGTGCCGCCTTCGTCGCGGCGATGGAAGGCTTTCAGGTCGCGGTGGTGGTGCCGACGACATTGTTGTCGCGCCAGCATTTCAAGACCTTCTCGCTGCGCTTCTCCGGCCTGCCGATCCGCGTCGCCCAGGCCTCGCGGCTGGTCGGCGCCAAGGAACTGGCCGAGACCAAGAAGGGCGTCGCCGAAGGCCAAGTCGACATCGTCATCGGCACGCACGCACTGCTCGGCTCCTCGATCTCGTTCAAGAATCTCGGCCTGCTGATCATCGACGAGGAGCAGCATTTCGGCGTCAAGCACAAGGAGCGGCTGAAGGATCTCAAGACCGACGTCCACGTTCTGACGCTGTCGGCGACGCCGATCCCGCGAACGCTGCAGCTTGCCTTGACCGGTGTGCGTGAGCTGTCGCTGATCGCCACGCCGCCGGTCGATCGCATGGCCGTGCGTACCTTCATCTCCCCCTTCGATCCGCTGGTCATCCGCGAGACGCTGCTGCGCGAGCGCTACCGTGGCGGCCATTCCTTCTATGTCGTACCGCGCATCAGCGATCTCGCGGAAATCCATGATTTCCTGCGCGAATCCGTGCCTGAGCTGAAAGTGGCCGTGGCCCACGGCCAGATGCCGCCCGGCGAACTCGACGACATCATGAACGCCTTCTATGACGGCCAGTACGATGTGCTTTTGTCGACCACAATCGTCGAATCCGGCCTCGATATACCGACCGCCAATACGCTGATCGTGCACCGCGCCGATATGTTCGGACTGTCGCAGCTCTATCAGCTGCGCGGCCGCGTCGGCCGTTCGAAGGTGCGCGCCTATGCTCTGTTCACGCTGCCGGCCAACCGCAAGCTCACCGATACAGCCGAGCGTCGACTGAAAGTGCTGCAGTCGCTCGATACGCTCGGTGCAGGTTTCCAACTGGCCAGCCACGACCTCGATATCCGCGGCGCCGGCAATCTGCTTGGCGAAGAGCAGTCGGGCCACATCAAGGAGGTCGGCTTCGAGCTCTACCAGCAGATGCTGGAGGAGGCCGTGGCCGAAGTGAAGGATTCCGGCGAGGTGCAGGACGGCGGCTGGTCGCCGCAGATCGCCGTCGGCACGGCGGTGATGATCCCGGAAAGCTATGTCCCGGATCTGCAGCTCAGGCTGGCACTCTATCGCCGTCTTGGCGATCTCGAAAATACGGAAGAGATCGATGCTTTCGGCGCCGAGCTGATCGACCGGTTCGGGCCGCTGCCGGAAGAGGTAAAGCATCTGTTGAAGATCGTCTTCATCAAGGCGCTTTGCCGCAAGGCCAACGTCGAGAAGCTCGACGCCGGGCCGAAAGGCGTCGTCATCCATTTCCGCAAGCGGGAATTCCCCAATCCGGTCGGGCTGGTCAAGCTCATCGGCGAACAGGGCTCGCTGGCCAAGATCCGGCCCGACCAGAGCGTCGTCTTCAGCCGTGACTGGGCGACGCCCGAAAAGCGGCTGGCGGGCTCAGCGGTTGTCATGACGCAGCTGGCGCGGCTGGTGGAGAAGGCGGCGGCGTAGCCGGGTGTCGCTGGTGCTCTGAACAACAACCGCGCCGGCACTTTCGCCGCCGGCCGTCATTCGCCAGCGCTGAGATTCCGGTCTAGAATAGGAAATCGGCTTCGTGTATGGAGCCGCGACCCCATATGGGGCGGATTGGCGGGCGATGGCGTCCGCCTGAAAGAGCGTTGGGTGCTTCGATGACGAAATGGTCGCCGAATTCGTGGAGAGCTAAGCCGATCCAGCAGGTTCCTGCCTATCCGGACCTTGTCGCGCTGAGGAACACGGAAACCCAGCTCGCTACCTTTCCGCCGTTGGTTTTTGCAGGTGAGGCACGCAAGCTGAAGAAGCAGCTTGCAGCCGTCGCTGCCGGTGACGCATTTCTTCTGCAGGGCGGCGATTGCGCCGAGAGCTTCGCCGAGCATGGCGCGGACAATATCCGCGACTTCTTCCGCGTCTTCTTGCAGATGTCGGTGGTACTGACCTTTGCCGGCGCGCAACCGGTGGTGAAGGTCGGCCGTGTCGCCGGCCAGTTTGCCAAGCCGCGCTCGTCCGACAATGAGACCAAGGGCGGAGTGACGCTGCCCAGCTACCGCGGCGACATCATCAACGGCATCGAATTCGATGCCAAGTCGCGCATTCCCGATCCTGCAAGGCAGGAGATGGCGTACCGCCAGTCGGCGGCGACGCTCAATCTTTTGCGTGCCTTCGCCCAAGGTGGCTACGCCAGCCTGGAGAACGTGCATCAATGGATGCTCGGCTTCGTCTCCGACAGCCCGCAGGGGGAGAAATACGAATCGCTCGCCAACCGCATTACCGAGACGATGGACTTCATGAAGGCCGTCGGCATCACCTCGGAGACCAATTACGCGCTGCGCGAGACCGATTTCTACACCAGCCATGAGGCGCTGCTGCTCGGTTATGAAGAGGCGCTGACCCGCGTCGATTCGACTTCGGGCGACTGGTACGCCACCTCCGGCCACATGATCTGGATCGGTGATCGCACGCGCCAACCCGACCATGCGCATGTCGAATATTGCCGCGGCATCAAGAACCCGCTCGGTCTGAAATGCGGGCCGTCGCTGACGCCGGACGGCCTGTTGCAACTCATCGACCTGCTCAATCCGGAGAACGAGCCCGGCCGGCTGACGCTGATCGCGCGTTTCGGCTCCGACAAGGTTGCTGACCACCTGCCGAAGCTGGTGCGCGCGGTGCAGAAGGAAGGCCGCAGCGTTGTGTGGTCGTCGGACCCTATGCATGGCAACACCATCGAAGCCGCTGGATACAAGACACGGCCGTTCGATCGCATCCTGAAGGAGGTGCAGACCTTCTTCGAGGTGCATCGCGCCGAAGGCACGCATCCCGGCGGCATCCACATCGAGATGACAGGCAAGAACGTCACCGAATGCACAGGTGGCGCTCGCGCCATCACCGCCGAAGAACTGCAGGATCGCTACCACACCCATTGCGATCCGCGTCTCAACGCCGACCAGGCGATCGAGTTGGCGTTCCTGGTGTCCGATCTGCTCAAGAAGAGCCATCCGGTCCAGCACAAGCAGGCCGTCAACGGCTGATTAGAACGTATCCGATCATCGAGCTGGTCAGCGAAACGCGTCCGGCCGGTGTCGCATTTGCTCGTGCCTAATGCGCGCAAAACTGGAATCTTGCCAAGCGATGGCAATTGCATCGGGAGAGCCGACATGGCTGACACTCACACCGGATCATGCTTGTGCGGGGCAGTGCGGTTCCAGACACGAGGACCGCTACGCGGTGTCATCTACTGTCATTGCTCGCAGTGCCGGAAGCAGAGCGGGCATTTTTATGCGGCGACCAACGTTGCCGACCGAGACATCACAATCACCGGCACGGAGAGCATCACCTGGTACGAGGCTTCTTCGTTCGCCAGGCGCGGCTTCTGCAAGACATGCGGCTCTCTGCTGTTCTGGAAGCCGAGCGACGATGGCTATGTTTCGGTCATGGCAGGCCTGTTCGACGCGCCAACCGGGCTTCAAGGAGAATGCCATATCTTCGTCGGCGACAAGGGCGACTATTACGCCATCGACGACGCGCTGCCGCAGTTCGAGAAGTCGACGCCTTCGATCAAGGTGGCAGACGGCTGATTTTTGCAGAGGTCGCCTTATTCCCTTGATCCAGCCATTGCGCTATCCCCTGCCGGTGATTCCGAAGGGTTCTGGCATGCAGCGGCTGATCGACGCTTTTTACAATTCGGTGCGGGCGTTTCGCAAACTGGCCGCCAGCGAGGAGGCCTTCCAGTTGGAGCTGGTTCTGCTCGTGCTTGCCTTGCCGCTCGGCTGGTTCCTTTCGGAATCGTGGCGCGGCTATGCGCTGCTGATCGGCGCGGTGCTGCTCATGATCATGATCGAGGTGTTGAACACCGGCATCGAGGCGGCGTGCGACGCGTTCAGCCGCGAATTCAACATCGATATCCAGCTAGCCAAGGATTGCGGTTCGCTGGCGGTGCTGATTTCGGTGGTGATCGCTGCCGGCGTCTGGGGCGTCGCCGTCATCGAGCGGATACTCGGGGTACCGATCTGAGGTTTCATACACTACATGCCGTCACTGCATTTCTCGTTTGACCATGATCTTTTCCGAAAACCGGTACCACTTTTCGGGATCATGGTCTGAGGAAACCGACATGGCCGATACCGCCGGATTTCTGCTGCTTGAACGGGAGGGCCTGCCGGACGATCTGCGCTGGCTGATCGAGAAATATCCGCGCGAGGATTGGCAGGCGCATGCCAACATCCACGGCATGGCCAATATGTGGCTGCAGCGGCACGACATGTTCCGCGAGCTTGGCGGCATGCTCACCAGCGGTATTGGCGATTATCGGGAAGGTAGGCTGAGCGCGCCGGAATTCGCGCGCTGGTTCGCGCCGCGCCTCAACCATTTCCTCGGCAATCTCGACGGCCATCACAATGTCGAGGACCATCATTATTTCCCGGTCTTCGCCAGGGCCGAGACCCGTCTGAAGCGCGGCTTCGAAATCCTGGATGCCGATCACCGCACAATCCATGAGGGACTGGAGCGCAATGCCCAGGCGGCAAATGCCTTCATCGGCACGCTTCAGGAGAGCGAGGACAAACAGCGCTTCGCCGCCGATGCCTATGCCGACGAGAACGGCCGGCTGATCGCCATGTTGACCCGGCATCTTGCCGACGAGGAAGACCTGATCATTCCGCTGATCCTCGAGAAGGGCGACCGCGCGCTCGGCATTGATTGACGATCAGCTTCCCTTGCGAAGCTCCCTCTTGGCGAGGAAGTGCGACGCCCAGCCGAGGATGGCCACGACGAGGCCGATTGCCAGAGCGATCAGCAACCGCTCGTGGCGGGCCAGCGCCTGGCCAACGATGCGCTCCGCTCCCAGCCCGAAGACATAACCGACAGTGCAGAACAGTGCCGCCCAGACTACCGACGAGACGGCGTTGAGGATGACGAAGCGCGCCGCGGCGATGCCCGATAGCCCGGCCGCGATACCGCCAACCAGGCGCAGGCCATAGATGTAGCGGTTCGACAGCACGAAAATGTTGGGATGAGAGGTGACAAGGCGGTAGGCGTGACTGAAGCCCGGCCGGGCTCGGAGCCTGATTACGAATTTATGGTCGGCGAAGCTCCGTCCCAGGATGAAAAAGAACGTGTCGCCACCGAAGGCGCCGAGCGCCGCCGCGAGGAAGGCCTGCCACGGGACGAAAACATGCTGATGCGCAAAGAAACCGCCAAGGATGGCGGCGCTTTCGCCCTCGGCGACACAGCCCAGAAAAACCGCGACCAAACCATATTGCTCAATGAGGCGATGGATGGCTTCCGTCATGAAGACGTCCGCTGCTTCGACAGAATGTCGTCGATGCGCTTCACCTGCTCGGCCAGCCGAGCGATCTCGTCGCGCATGCCGATGATTTGGCTGTGGCGCAGTTCGTCGAGTTTTTCGTGCAATGCCATGATCTCGATCTCGGCCTTGAGATTAACCTCGTAGTCGTGGGCGGCGTCGATACGATCGCGCTCGGTCTGGCGGTTCTGCGCCATCATGATCACTGGCGCCTGCAGGGCAGCAACCATGGAAAGCACGAGATTGAGGAAGATGAAGGGATAGGGATCGAAGGCGGCGCGCGACAAGAGCCAGACATTGCCTGCCGTCCACAGGATCAGGAAGCCAATGAATGTCAGGATGAAGGACCACGAGCCGCCGATCCGGGCGATGGTATCGGCCAGGCGATCGCCAAACGTCTGGTGAAAGGCGACGGCCTTGTTGGTGTCCTTGGAGATCGTGGTGCGCTCGAGCGTTGATTGCAGCACCCGGCTTTCGAGCGCGCTGAGGCCGTCCGGCTTTCGCTTCAGCCAGCGGTTTGCCATGTCCTCGATCGTTTTATTCATCGTCGCCTCCGTCGTCAGCGATAGAGGTAGAAGCTGCCGGTTCAAACGGGAAGTGGTAGATTGACGCGATGGGTCAGGAAACAATGGTGGATTTTCGGAAAATTCGCGCCCGTGCAGCGAAACGCAAAGGCGGTGAGGCAGCGCTTACGTCGCTGCTGGGCCCTATGCCCGACAATGCCGCGGTGGCAAAGATTGCGGACGACCGGATCCTGTCGACCATGGCCGAGCGGGTCTTTGCCGCCGGCTTCGTCTGGCGTGTTATCGAGCAGAAATGGCCGGGTTTCGAGGAAGCGTTTCTTGGCTTCGAGCCGAAGCGGCTGCTGTTCCAGCCCGACGATTTCTGGCACGATCTCACCGCTGACAAGCGCATCGTCCGCAATCCGCAGAAGATCAAGTCCGTACGCGACAACGCGGCCTTCGTCGAGCGCGTGTCGAAGGAGCATGGCAGCTTCGGCAAGTTCCTGGCCAATTGGCCGGCGGATGACCAGGTCGGGTTGATGGCCTATCTCGGCAAGCAAGGCAGCCGGCTCGGCGGCAATACCGGCCAGTATTTTCTGCGCTGGCTGGAGTGGGACGCCTTCATCGTCTCGGCCGACATGGCGGCAGCGCTACGCGACGCTGGGCTCGACATTGCGGAGAGCCCGACATCGAAGAAGGACCTGGGCAGGATCCAGGTGCAGATCAACGCCTGGGCGGCGGAAACCGGGCTGCCGCGCCGACACATTTCGCGCATTCTGGCAATGTCGATCGGCGAGAACCATCCACCGGAAGCCTTGCGCGAATATATGGGCGAATAGGACCGAACGGTTGGTCCAAACGAACGCCATTGCCCGACGAATTTTGCCGCGCTAAACCCACGGGCATGACAGAAAAGACCGCTCCAGACATATTGCGCATCGCCGTTGCCCAGCTCAACCCGACAGTCGGCGACGTCGCCGGCAATCTTGCCAAGGCACGCGAGGCGAGGGCGGATGCCGCCCGTCAGGGCGCCGACCTCGTGCTGTTCACCGAGCTTTTCCTTGCCGGCTATCCACCCGAGGATCTGGTGCTGAAGCCCGCCTTCCTGAAAGCCTGCGAACGGGCGGCGGAGGATTTCGCCGGCGATACGGCCGACGGCGGCCCGGGTTTCATCATCGGCACGCCGCTGAAGCGCAAGACCGGCACGCACAATTCGATCATCTTTGCCGATGGCGGTAAGATCCTTGCCGAACGCTACAAGCTCGATCTGCCGAATTACGGTGAGTTCGACGAGAAGCGTGTCTTCCAGGCCGGCCCCGAGATCCAGGGGCCGATCAATTTCCGCGGCGTGCGCGTGGGAGTGCCGATCTGCGAAGACATCTGGGGCGAGGTTGCCGTCTGCGAGACGCTGGCCGAAAGCGGCGCGGAAATCCTGCTGGTGCCGAACGGCTCGCCCTATTATCGCGGCAAGGTCGATGTCCGCCACCAGATCGTCATCCGCCAGGTCATCGAATGCGGCCTGCCGATCATCTATGCCAACCAGCTTGGCGGCCAGGACGAGCTGGTCTTCGACGGCGCATCGTTTGCCATAGGTTCTGACAAGACGCTGGCCTTCCAGATGAGCCAGTTCGAGGAGACGGTCAACGTCACCACCTGGAAGAGAAGCCGCGCCGCCGCAGGGGCGCAAAATGGAAATAATTCCGATGGTTGGGTCTGCACTGACGGACCGATGTCGAAAATCCCGGAGAAGGAGGAGGCCGACTATCGCGCCTGCATGTTGGGCCTGCGCGACTACGTCAACAAGAACGGCTTCAAGAATGTCGTGCTCGGCCTTTCCGGCGGCATCGATTCGGCGATCTGCGCGGCACTGGCCGTCGATGCGCTCGGCGAGGAACGGCTGCGCGCCGTGATGATGCCTTACCGCTACACTTCGAAGGACTCGCTCAAGGACGCCGAGGACTGCGCCCGCGCGCTCGGCTGCCGCTACGATATCGTGCCGATCTTCGAGCCGGTCGAGGGCTTCCTGCACACACTGACGCAGCTTTTCGAGGGCACCAAGGAAGGCATCACCGAGGAAAACCTGCAGAGCCGGGCCCGTGGCACCATCCTGATGGCGATTTCCAACAAGTTCGGCTCGATGGTGGTCACTACCGGCAACAAGAGCGAGATGTCGGTAGGCTACGCCACGCTCTATGGCGACATGAATGGCGGCTTCAACCCGATAAAGGACCTCTACAAGATGCAGGTCTATGCGTTGTCGCGCTGGCGCAACGCGCATGTGCCGCCGGGCGCGCTCGGCCCGTCCGGCGAGGTGATCCCGAACAACATCATCGACAAGGCGCCCTCGGCGGAGCTCCGTGAGAACCAGACCGACCAGGATTCGCTGCCGCCCTATCCAGTGCTCGACGACATATTGGAGTGTCTGGTCGAAAACGAGATGGGCGTCGACGAGATCCTTGCGCGCGGCCATGACCGGGCGACGGTGACGCGCGTCGAGCACCTGCTTTACGTCGCCGAATACAAGCGCCGGCAGGCGGCGCCCGGCGTGAAGATCACCAGGAAGAATTTTGGCCGAGACCGCCGCTATCCCATTACCAACCGGTTCAGGGATGGCGGGTAGGCGATTGGCTGCATAACGGTTTAGCCATGGCCAACTTTGAGATCAGCTTCGACCTGTCGCAGATCGACTTCCGGGCGACGTCCGACATTTTGAAGGAGAGCTATTGGGGCAGCGGCCGCAGCGATGAACTGCACCGCCGCGCCTTTGCCAACTCACTGTGCGTCGGCGCCTATGTCGGCGGCAATCAGGTCGGCTTCGGCCGGGCGATCACCGACCGTACGGTATTTGCCTATCTCGCCGACATCATTGTCTGGCCTGGGTATCGCGGGCAAGGCATCGGAACCCGGCTTGTCCAGGCGCTTATCGGTCATCCGGATTGCAAGACTGTCACGCATTGGAGCCTGTCGACCAACGACGCCCACGCGGTTTACGAGAAGCTCGGCTTCAGGTCTTCCACCGACGGCCGCTATATGCGCTTCGACCGTATCCCGGCAACCTGAACAGAGGCAGCGCACAACCCGCGATTGTTGCAAAATCGTCTCACTGCTTGGACCAGATGCGCTTTGGGCTATCTACTGACTTGGCGCGGCGTTGAGGCGTCTCTATAAACGCCTTTCCGCGATCCCCTTGGGGAGGACCGAAATGCCAGGATTTGACATCGTTATGCGAGGCCGCGAAGCCTAGGTCTCAATCGGCAAGCCAGAAGGTTCTTACCTTTGCGCCAAAGCCGAGCTGAGAACAGGCGTTCGTCGATGCCGGTCGCCGCCCGTATTCGGGCGAGCCGCCAAATGTGCCGAACCTCCGCATTCCTTGGGTGTTAATTCGCCCGACGCGGTTTTTTCAATTTTCGACCTTTTCCGGGATCGGGCTCGTTTGCGCCCGAATGACATCATGGCTCGTTTTCGAATAGATTTGCGCGCGGGCGCCTTTCGCAGCGTTCTTGGCTTCACGCTCAGCCATTGGCGGCGTCAGCCGTGGCGGCTTGCCGGCATTATGGGCACGTTCCTGCTGTCGACCTTGGCCGACGTGCTGACGCCGCTCTATTCCGGCCGGCTGGTCGACGCCGTTGCCAGCAGTGCCGCGGCCGACGATGTCGCATGGAATGCGGCGATGGCTGCCTTTTCGATGCTGGTTGCCCTGGCGCTCACCGGTGTCGTGCTGCGCAATCTCGCCTTCATGGCCATTGTCGAGCTGACGTTGAAGATGATGGCGGATATCGCCGCCGACGCCTTCCACCGCGTCCAGCGCTTCTCCACCGATTGGCACGCCAACAGCTTCGCCGGATCGACGGTGCGCAAGATAACGCGCGGCATGTGGGCGCTCGACCTGCTCAACGACACGATCCTGATCGCGCTGCTGCCGTCGGTCGTCATGCTCGTCGGCTCGACGCTGCTGCTTGGCTGGTTCTGGCCGCTGATGGGCGCGATCGTCGCCACCGGTTCGGTTCTGTTCATCGCGGTGACGACGATGCTGTCGCTTGGCTATGTCGCGCCTGCGGCAAGGCTTGCCAACGCGTGGGATACACGGCTTGGCGGCTCGCTGGCCGATGCGGTGAGCTGCAACGCGGTGGTCAAGGGTTTTGGCGCCGAGGAACGCGAGGAGACACGGCTTGCCGAGGTCGTCGCCAAATGGCGCGGCCGCACGCGGCGCACCTGGGTGCGCGGCACCGTCAACGGCACCACGCAAGGCACGATGCTGCTGCTTTTGCGGGCAGCGGTCATCGGATTCTCCCTGCTTTTGTGGTCGTGGGGGCAGGCAAGTGCCGGCGACGTCGCCTTCGTGCTGACCTCATTCTTCGTGCTGCAAGGCTATCTGCGCGACATCGGCACGCATATCCGCAATCTGCAGCGCTCGATCAACGACATGGAGGAACTGGTCGACTTCCAGTCCGAACCACTCGGCATCGAGGATCGGCTCGGCGCCAAACCGATCCGGATCACCGATGGCCGTATCACCTTCGACAATGTCACGTTCCACTACGGTAGCCACCGTTTGCCGCTCTATCGCGACTTTTCGGTGGATATCGCGCCGGGCGCGCGGGTCGGGCTGGTTGGCCATTCGGGCTCCGGCAAGACGACGTTCGTCAAGCTGATCCAGCGCCTCTATGACGTGACTGCGGGAAATATCCTGATCGACGGCCAGGATATTGCCGATGTGGCGCAGGCGTCGCTGCGCGCACAGATCGCGATCGTCCAGCAGGAGCCGATCCTGTTCCACCGGTCGCTGGCCGAAAACATCGCCTATGCCCGGCCGAGCGCCACGCAGGCCGAGATCGAGCACGCGGCGCGGTTGGCCAGCGCGCACGACTTCATCGCCAATTTGCCGAAAGGCTATGGCACGCTGGTCGGCGAGCGTGGCGTAAAGCTGTCGGGTGGTGAGCGTCAGCGCGTTGCAATCGCACGCGCCTTCCTCGCCGATGCGCGCATTCTCATCCTGGATGAGGCAACGTCGAGCCTCGATTCGGAATCGGAGGTGTTGATCCAGCAGGCGATGGAGCGCTTGATGGTCGGCCGCACGACGCTGGTCATTGCCCACCGGCTGTCAACGGTGCGGGCGCTGGACAGGCTTTTGGTGTTCGATCGCGGCCGCATCGTCGAAGAGGGCTCGCATGACCAGCTGATCCGGCTGCAAGGCGGCATCTACCGTAGGCTGTTCGAACGCCAGGCGCTTGAGCTGACCAAAGGCCTGGTGATCTGACGGTTACGGCGCCGCGCGCCTTAATAGACGCGCGGCGCTGCCGTCTTTTCTTCGTCTTCGTCATGTTCTATGTCTGCCGCAGAGCGCGGGGGCGCGTCTTGTCAACAGCAAAACCATCCGGTACGCCCCGCTCATGACAGTTACCGTCCGTTTCGCCCCGTCACCGACCGGCCGCATTCACATCGGCAATGCGCGCACCGCTTTGTTCAACTGGCTGTTCGCCATCAAGAACAAGGGTCGCTTCATCCAGCGCTTCGACGACACCGACGTTACCCGTTCGACGCAGGAATTTTCCGACGCCATCCTTTACGACCTGCATTGGCTGGGCATCTTCCCCGATGCCACGGAGTATCAGTCGCGGCGGGTCGAAATTTATGATGCCGCACTGGAAAGGCTGAAGGAGGCCCGCCTCGTCTATGCGTGCTATGAGACGCCTGAAGAGCTCGACCTGAGGCGCAAGGTGCGCCGCACGCGTGGCCTGCCGCCAGTCTATGGCCGCGAGGCGCTGACGCTGACGCCTGAGCAGGTCGCGGAATATGAGGCCGATGGCCGGCGGCCGCACTGGCGCTTTCTGCTACCCAACTTCAGCAGCGATCCGCTGCAGCCGGAGCGCACCGAAATCCACTGGAACGACCTGGTGCGCGGCGAGGAGACCGTCGACCTCGCCTCGCTTTCAGATCCGGTTCTGCGGCGCGAGGACGGCACCTATCTCTACACGCTGCCTTCGGTGATCGACGACATCGAAATGGGCGTCAGCCATGTCATTCGTGGCGACGACCACGTCACCAATACCGGCGTCCAGATAGCCCTGTTCCGGGCGCTCAGCGCCGAGCCGCCGGTGTTCGGCCATCACAATCTTCTGACAACAGCATCAGGCGAGGGGCTTTCCAAGCGCACCGGCGCGCTGTCCATACAGAGCCTGCGTGAGAGCGGCATGGAGCCAATGGCGGTCACTTCGCTGGCGGTGCTCGTCGGTACCTCGGAAAACGTCGTGGCGGTGCCGACGATGGCTGAACTTGCCGAGCGCTTCGATCCGGCGGCAACATCGAAATCCGCCGCCAAATTCGATCCGGACGAGCTCTTCGTGCTCAACCGCACGCTGCTGCACCACATGCCCTTTTCCGAGGCGCGCGACCGGCTGATCGTGCTCGGCATCTCTGGCGAACAGGCCGAGCCTTTCTGGCTGGCGGTGCGCGGCAATCTCGACAGGCTGGCCGATGCAGCAATCTGGTGGCGCACACTTCGCGACGGTCCAGAGGAGCCGGCGGAGTTTTCCGACGATGACCGCGACTTTCTTCGCCAAGCGTTCGAACTGCTGCCGGAGGAGCCTTGGAACGGCACCGTCTGGAAAGACTGGACCGGCAAAATCCGAGCGGCGAGCGGCCGTAAGGGCAAGGCACTGTTCATGCCGCTGAGGCTGGCGCTTACGGGACAGCCTTCGGGTCCGGAGCTTGCAGAGCTGTTGCCGCTGCTGGGTCGGGAAGGAACGTTGGCCCGACGACCCTGACCTTGCGCTGTTCCGGCGGCGGCAGGGACGTCGGCGAGGGCACGGGTTTGACGGCAAGGCGTCTGATCGCCTCACGGTCGAGGCCGCCTTGCGCATTGGCCAGGGTCTCCGGGTCGGCGCCCGGATCAGGCCTGGCAACCGGCAGCGGAATGAACGGGGTGGTCTCCACATTCGCTTCGGATCGTTCCGGGCTGGGCGGGTTGCCGGCGATGATTTCGAAATTCTGCGCGGCGTTGCAGCCGCAGGCCGGCGGCCGCGGCATGTCGGACTGCTTGTAGAGGTAGGCCGTCGGCAGTTCGATATAAGGCCTGCCGGTCACCGAAGACGTCATCGACGCCGAATCGCCGTTCATGCCGCGCGTGTAGAAAACCTGCATCTCGGTGCCGGGGCAGCTCGATTCGCAATTCTTCTGGTCGCGCTCGAAATCGCCCAGCGAGGCAGCATTCGACATCGGGAAGAAATAGCCGTCGCAGGTCCGCACGCACATGGTGCGGAATTCGCCTCGGGGCTGGCCCAACTCGTCGGCGTTGTTGAGCATGCTGCCGATGTTGCGCGGCTGACTTAGCTCTTCAGCCTGGTCGGGCTCGTCAGGCTGGCCGGGCGCACCGGGTTCACTGCCCAAAAACTGGTCGAGCAGGTTTCCGTTGCCGTTTTCACCGCTGGCTTCGCGAACCGGTGCGAGCGTCGGCGGCGCCGTATCATCGCGGCAGCCATTGGCGTCGAGCGAGGCCAATATGCGCGCGCGATCGCGTCGCGAACCACCGCTGTCAAGCTCAGCGCGCTTGGCCTGCAAGGCGTCGAGATTGGCAGCCATGCGATCGATGGTGGCGTCGAGTGCTGCGCATACGTTGGCGTTGCGGCGAGACAGCGAAAAGCCGCAGCCGGAGCTGCTGGACTGGCTGACGGCCTTTGAAATCTGCTGGCGCTGCCGGGCGATCGCGTCGTCATATTTCCTGAGCAAGGCTGGCTTGCCGCCGCCACCGCGAGAAGCGGCGGCAAGATCGGCTTCAAGCTGGCGGCAGAGGCGGGAAGCGGCCTGCGCCTGAGTGACCGCAATGTCGCACAGTAGCAGGGCACCGAGCAGCGCGGCGGCACGCGTCAGCTTCCAACGTGCGCCCCTCATCCCTCCGGAACTCCGCCTGTCTGCCGTTCTGAAAGCTACCGCGCTTGCGGTTAAGCGTTTGTTTAGCATATCGCTGATTCCGGCTTCAGCTCAAATCGGCGATGGCTTGCGCCTTGTGCGCGGCTTCGACCACGACCAGCGCGTCATGTCGACCACGCCGCACGGCATACTCGGACATTGTCAGGACCGACATCCTGGCGTTGCACGAAAAAGGCGTATTCGCCCAGAAGAATGCCTGGATCCAGCAATGCCCGGAGGCTTGGCATGACCGCGATTACCCGTCGAGCCGCACTGCAATTTGGTCTTTTGTGCCTGGCGATGCCGGTTGCCATGGCGCAGGAAAAGCCCATCACGCCGGATTGGGGCACCAAATTGGTCGAAGCCGCCCGTGAGCAGATCGGCGTCACCACGCTCTACGATCCGACCTATACACGGCTGGCCTATCCGGGCGGGGACGTTGAGCCCGAGCGAGGTGTGTGCACGGATGTCGTGATCCGCGCCTATCGCCGCGCCTTCGATCTCGATCTCCAAGAATTGGTGCATGAGGATATGCGGGCCAATTTTGCCGCCTATCCGAAGGCTTGGGGCCTTAAAGCGCCCGACCGCAACATTGACCACCGCCGTGTGCCCAATCTTGCGGTCTATTTCGAGCGGCGAGGTGCCGCCGTGCCCGTCAGCCAAGACCCCGCCGACTATCGGCCTGGGGATCTCGTCGCCCAGATGCTGCCCGGCAATCTGTCGCATATTGCCATCGTGTCGTCCAATCGCTCCAGTTTGGTGCCGACAAGAAGGCTGGTCATTCACAATATCGGCGGCGGCGCCAGGGAAGAGGACACTTTGTTTGCCTTCAGGCAGACAGGGCATTTCCGGTTCAGGCCAATCTGAGAAAGCCAGCGGCTACCCCAGATCGACAATGGCTTGCGCCTTGTGCGCGGCTTCGACCACGGCCAGTGCCGTCATATTGACGACGCCGCGCGAGGTGACCGACGGCGTCAATATGTGCGCCGGGCTGTCGGTGCCGAGCAGGATCGGGCCGACATGCAGCGCGTCCATCATCGTGCGCAGCGCGGTCAGCGTGATGTTCGCCGAATCGAGATTGGGGAACACCAGCAGATTGGCTTCGCCCTTCAGCCGAGAATGCGGATAGACGCGCTGGCGCAGCTGCTCCGATAGCGCCGAGTCGGCATGCATCTCGCCGTCGCATTGCAGGTCGGGCGCGATCCGCGCCAAGATCGCCGCCGCCTGCCGCATCTTCATGGCGCTTGGCGAATCGCGGGAGCCGAAATCCGAATGCGACAGCAGCGCTGCCTTGGGCTCGATGCCGAAACGCTGAATTTCCTCGGCCGCCAAAACGGTCATCTCAGCAATCTCCTCGGCGGTCGGATCGACGGAGACATGGGTGTCGGTGAGGAAAATGATGCCGCGCTGCGAAATCAGCATGGAAAGTGTCGACAGGTCGCGATCCCTAATGCCGGCGCGCGGCCCGATGATCAGCGTCACGTTGCGCAAATGGCGCTCGAAACGGCCTTCGAGGCCGCAGACCATGGCGTCGGCGTCGCCGCGCTTCAGGGCAAGGGCGGCGATCACCGTATTGTCGGTGCGCACCATGGTGCGCGCCGCTTCCGTCGTCACCCCACGCCGGCCGGCAAGCTCGATCAAAAGGTCGACATAGTGGCGGTAACGCGGATCGTCTTCCGGGTTGATCAAGCCGAAATCGACGCCCGGCTTGATGCGCAGCCCGTAGCGCTTCAGCCGCACCTCGATGACATGCGGGCGGCCGATCAGGATCGGTTCGGCAATGCCTTCCTCGAGCACGACTTGCGCGGCGCGAAGCACGCGCTCGTCCTCGCCGTCGGCGTAGATGACGCGCTTGGCGCTCGACGTCTTGGCCATCGAAAACACCGGCTTCATGACCAGGCCGGAGCGGAAGACGAAGCGGTTCAGCTTGTCGATATAGGCGGCGAAATCGGTGATCGGCCGGGTCGCGACGCCGCTCTCACAGGCTGCCTTGGCGACGGCAGGGGCAATGCGCAGGATCAGCCGCGGATCGAAAGGCGAGGGGATCAGGAACTCCGGACCGAAGATCGGCGTCTCGCCGGAATAGGCACGGGCGGCGACGTCGGATGGCTCTTCGCGGGCAAGCGCTGCAATCGCTCGCACGGCGGCCATTTTCATCTCTTCGTTGATGGCGCTTGCGCCGCAATCCAGCGCGCCACGGAAGATGTAAGGAAAACAGAGTACGTTATTGACTTGATTGGGGAAATCGGAGCGGCCCGTGCAGATCATCGCGTCGGGCCGTGCTGCCCGTGCCGCTTCCGGCATGATCTCGGGATTGGGGTTGGCCAGCGCCAGGATCAGTGGCTTGGGCGCCATGTGGTGGAGCAGTTCCGGTTTCAGTACGCCGGCGGCAGACAGGCCGAGAAACACGTCGGCGCTGGGCAGAACGTCGGCCAGCGTACGCGCTTCGGTGTCCTTCACATAGGGGTCTTTCCAGCGGTCCATCTCCTCGACGCGGCCCTTATGGGCGACCCCGAACCGGTCGGTGACCCAGATGTTTTCGACCCGCGCGCCGAGCGAGACCAGAAGGTTGAGGCAAGCAAGCGCCGCAGCGCCGGCGCCTGACGTGACGATCTTGATGTCGGAGATGGACTTGCCGGCGAATTCCAGCCCATTGAGCACAGCGGCGGCGACGATGATGGCGGTGCCGTGCTGGTCGTCATGGAAGACCGGTATGCCCATGCGGGCTTTCAACTGCTCCTCGACTTCGAAGCATTCGGGCGCCTTGATGTCTTCCAGGTTGATGCCGCCGAAGGTCGGTTCCAGCGCCGAGATCGTCTCGACCATGCGCTCGATGCCGGGTGCATCGATCTCGATGTCGAAGACATCGATGCCGGCGAACTTCTTGAACAGCACCGCCTTGCCTTCCATCACCGGCTTGGAGGCGAGCGGACCGATATTGCCGAGGCCCAGCACCGCCGAACCGTTGGTGACGACGCCGACAAGATTGGCGCGGGCTGTATAATCGGCGGCGGTTGCCGGGTCGTCGCGGATTTCAAGGCAGGGGGCGGCGACCCCCGGCGAATAGGCAAGCGCCAGGTCGCGCTGATTGCCGAGCGGCTTCGTCGCCTGGATTTCAAGCTTTCCGGGACGGGGGTGCTTATGGAAATAGAGCGCTGCTTCGTCGAGGTCGGATCGGGCCGCCTTCTTGCTTTCGCCTGTCATGACGGCCGCCTCCTCAGTTCAGTCCGTTGGTGTTTTGAGTCTCTTAGCATGCAGCCGAGGCTTTTCGAGAGGTGATATGTCGCAAGCGCGAGCTTACGGCTTGCACCACCCGCCGGCCTGTACGGTCTGCCATTGAAATGTTGGGACGATAGGCGCGTTGCTGGAGCGAGCTGCGAGCCGAATGTCTGCTTCAGGTGGTTTGCGGACGATTAGGTATTCTTTCGGTAGTTCGCTGTGGGGCTGTTGCTCCTATAAAGTGCACGAAAGAAACTCTTGGAATAGCGGTCGTACCAAGCGGCAGCCCACTCGCCGACAAGTCGCTCTGTCGACGACACCCTACGCCGGTAGTCGACTGTTCGGCGGATGCCTCCTTCTTCCTCAAGCTCGATGTCCAGGTGCGTAAACTTTGGGGCCGCATCCGAAAACCTGAGATACATGTACGCAAACACCGCGATATGGCGTTTACCCATTGATAAGCAACGATTTTCAATCGCCACCACCGCAGACTGGACTGTGGCGAAATCCTCTAGCCTAACCGCTCGTTCTAGACGAACGAAGTCAAGGAACAATCTCCTGTCGGTAATTGCAAGGTTGCCG
This sequence comes from Mesorhizobium sp. M0306, assembly GCF_040321655.1. Classification (NCBI taxonomy): domain Bacteria; kingdom Pseudomonadati; phylum Pseudomonadota; class Alphaproteobacteria; order Hyphomicrobiales; family Phyllobacteriaceae; genus Mesorhizobium; species Mesorhizobium sp. M0306. Next base: position 57,382 of record NZ_JAMYRY010000031.1, read on the forward strand.
TCGGCCGTGTCTCGAACCCTGTGCGACAGCAGTTTTTGCATAACAAAGCGATAAATAGACGCCATTCGCCGGTCTCATTTCCATGTGCGAGGCAGGACATAACATGCGGACTAACCCTAGTCCTTGTGAACTGGCGTTTTGAGCATAATGTTGCCTTACCTCGGCTGGCCTGAGGGCGCCCGTTTTCCGCCATTCCCAGCGGATACTAAGCGGTAGATTTTGCCGCTAGAACGCGCTGACGTAGAGGCCGCCGTCGACCGGTATGTTCTGTCCGGTCAGGTAGCCGGCGTGAACCGAGCACAGGAAGGCGCAGATCTGGCCGAATTCCTCCGGCGTGCCGAGCCGCTTGGCCGGAACATTGGCTGCTGCTTGCGCCTTGCGTGCGGCAGCGGCGGCCGGATCTTCGGGCGTGCCGGCCTCGTGCGGGCCGCGCAGCCGGTCGGTGTCGAGCTTGCCCGGCAGCATGTTGTTGATCGTCACATTGCGGTCGATCACCGTGCGCGCGACGCCGGCGAGGAACGAAGTGAGGCCGGCGCGGGCGCCGGACGACAGGTCGAGGCCGGGGATCGGCACGTAGACCGACAGCGAGGTGATGTTGACGATGCGGCCGAAGCCGCGCGCCGCCATGCCGTCGATCACGGCCTGAACCAGCTCGACAGGGGTCACCATGTTCTGGGTGACGCCTTCGAGGATCTTTGCCCGATCGAGCGCACGGAAATCGCGAAACGGCGGACCGCCATTGTTGTTGACGAGGATGTCGGGATCGGGGCAGGCGGCAAGCAGCGCCTTCTGGACATCGGGCTTGGATATGTCGCCGACGATCTCGGTCACCTTGACGCCGAATTTCTCGCGCAGTTCAGCGGCGGTTTTGGCCAGCACGTCGGCGTTGCGGCCGTTGACGACCAGATCGCAGCCTGCCTCCGCCAGTGCCATGGCGCAGCCGCGTCCCAGCCCCTTGCTCGAGGCGCAGACTATGGCCGTCTTGCCGCGAATGCCGAGGTCCATGGTGATTTTCTCCTCTGATTGCCGCGGCAACCTACCCGTATGGCTGGACCAATCGCAACCGTCATACGGTTGTTGCATGAATCGGGGCATAGCCTCAGGCGAAAGCAACGGTGACAAATGATGTCCGGCGCAGAGCCTCGCACTTTCCGCAGCATGTTCATCTCCGACGTCCATCTCGGATCGAAGGCGGCGAAGGCCGAGTTCCTGATCGATTTTCTGCGCCATCACGATGCCGATATCATCTATCTCGTCGGCGACATCGTCGACGGCTGGCGCTTGAGACGGAGCTGGCATTGGCCGCAGAGCCACAACGACGTGGTCCAGAAATTGCTGCGCAAGGCGCGCAAGGGCGCCAGCATCACCTACATCGCCGGCAACCATGACGAGTTCGCGCGCCAGTTCCAGGGCGTGCATTTCGGCGGCATTGTCGTTGCCGATCGCGCCATCCACGAGACCGCCGACGGCAAACGCCTTCTTGTCATCCATGGCGACCAGTTCGACACCGTCGTCCATAATGCGCGCTGGCTGGCCTATCTCGGCGACTACGCCTATGACGCGGCCATGCTGCTCAACCGCGTCATCACGCGCCTGCGCCAAGTGCTTGGCCTGCCTTACTGGTCGTTCTCGTCCTGGGCCAAGGTCAAGGTCAAGAAGGCGGTGAACTTCATCGGCTCGTTCCAGACCGTGCTGACCGAGGAGGCGCGCCGCTCGCATGTCGACGGCGTGATCTGCGGGCACATCCACCATGCCGCGATCGAAAGCTATGAGGACGTGCAATACATCAACACCGGCGATTGGGTAGAGAGCTGCACGGCGGTGGTCGAGCATTTTGACGGCCGGATGGAGATCCTGCACTGGGCGCATGTCCTGCCGGAGACTCCGGTCGGCAGCGAGGTGCTCGTGCCGATCGACATCAAGGGCAGGGCAGTCCAGGCGGCTTGACCAAATCCGGCCTCATCTCGCTTTAATCGGTTAGTCCAGCGGTTTCATCGACTTTTTCGCCGTGTTAAGCAGCGGCAGGTGTGGCGGGCCGACCCGGCTGAATGCCGTGCCGACGGATCGCCTGTTAATGTCCTCCCTGCCGCCGCTCTCGCCCGAACAGCTCGTCAAGCCACGCCATTTCGAACTGCGCATGAGCTTGATCTTCTTCACGCTCTTCGTTCCGCTCGGAACGCATGTGCCCTATTTCCCGCTGTGGCTGCAGGCGAAGGGGTTCCACGCCGAGCAGATAGCCGTGATCCTCGCCGCGCCGATGTTCCTGCGCGTAGCGACGACGCCTTTTCTTACCGCGCTGGCAGACAAAGCGAGCGACCGCGCCAATGTCTATGTCGCGCTGGTCGCCGCATCGCTGATCCTGTCCGCCGGTTACTTCCTGCAGCCGACCTACGCAATGGTACTTGCCGTATCGTTGACGCTGACGGTCGTCTGGACGCCGCATTCGCCGATTGCCGATTCGCTCGCCCTTTCAGGTGTTCGCCGCTTCGGCTCGAACTACGCCGGCATGCGCAAATGGGGCTCGATCTCTTATCTCTGCGCCAATCTCGCCGGCGGTTTCATCCTCTCGGCAAGCGGTGCCGAGGCTGTTCCGGTGATCATCTTCGCGGCGCTGTGTGCCGCGCTAGTCGCCGGACTGATTGCGCCGCGCCTCGGCCGTCCGCGCCGCGCCTCGCCGCTTTCGGCCGCCGATATCCAGCAATCGGCACCGAAACTCCTGAACCCTCATTTCCTCTTTTTTTCGACGGGCGTCGGCGTCATCACCGCCAGCCACGCATTTCTCTACGGCTTCGTGTCGATCTACTGGAAGTCGATCGGCATCAGCGATTCGGTTGTCGGGCTTCTGTGGGGATGGGGCGTCGTCGCCGAGATATGCATGTTCGTCGTCTTCACCCGCGCTTTCGCCTCCTTCTCGGTCGTCTCGATCATGCTGATTGCCGGGATAGGCGCGATCGTGCGCTGGATCGCTTTCCCGCTGATCTGGCCGCTTGGGCTTGGCGTCGGCGGGTTTTTCGCGATCCAGACGCTGCACGCGGTTTCGGTGGCACTGGTGCTGATCGGCCTGCAAAAGATGATCGGTGAGACAATCGCGGAAGAACGCACCGGGGCGGCGCAAGGCATCGCCTATTTCTCCAATGGTTTCTTCATGGCGGTGGCAACGCTGATTTCAGGTCCTCTTTACGATCGCTTCGGCGCGAACGGCTTCTTTGCCATGATCCCCATCGCCCTGACGGGCCTGGCGCTGATCGGGCTTGCCGCGCGTTCAGCCCCACAGCGCCGGCTCGGGCGGTGACACCAGCGAACCCTGGTAGACGAGACCGGGAACGCGGTCGCGGGCTAGCAGCAACGGACCGTCGAGATCGACGAAATCGGCATCCTGCGCCAATAGCACCGCCGGCGCCATCGCAAGCGAAGTGCCGACCATGCAGCCGACCATGACGCCAAAATCCAGTTCGCGGGCGCGGTCGCGAAGCACGAGTGCTGCGGTCAGGCCACCCGATTTGTCGAGCTTGATGTTGATGGCGTCGTAGAGGCCGACAAGCGCGTCGAGGTCCTTCGCCTCGTGCACGCTTTCGTCGGCACAGATCGGCACCAGATGCGCGATGTGGCGAAGAATACCGTCATGTCCCGCCGGCAGCGGCTGTTCGATCAAGGCGATCCCATGCTCGGCGGCAAAGGCGAGGTTTGCGACGATATTGTCGTCATTCCAGCCCTCATTGGCGTCGAGAATGATTCGGCTGTCGGGTGCCGCCGCCGTCACTGCACGGATGCGGGCGATGTCGTTGTCGCCGCCGATCTTGACCTTGAGCAGCGGGCGCTGGGCGTTGGCGCGGGCCTGCGTCGCCATCGCCTCCGGCTCGGCGAGCGACAGTGTGTAAGCCGTCTCAAGCGCCCGTAACGGAACGGTTCGTATCATATGCGCCACCGGTGTTCCGCTGATCTTCGCTTCCAGGTCCCAGAGCGCGCAGTCGATGGCGTTGCGTGCCGCGCCGGCAGGCATGGCACCGAGCAGGGCGATGCGGCTGATGCCGTGCGCGATCTCACTGCGCATCGCCTCGATCGCGCCGCGCACACCCTCCATGGTCTCGCCATAGCGCTTGTAAGGGACGCATTCGCCGCGCCCTGTACGGCCGTTTTCGGCAATGGCGCAGGAAATCACCTCAGCTTCGGTCTTCGAGCCGCGCGAAATGGTGAATGTCCCGGCGATGGGAAAGCGCTCGGCCTCGACCGAAATGACACGCGCCATATTTTTCTGCTCCGGCTGTGCAACAAGGAGGATGTTGGCAAATCGACAGGTCGGCCCCGTCAGGCTAAACAGGACGCCATGTTGACCATCCGCAAACGCGACGCAAGCGGCCCTGCCAAGGAGCCCGACCACCAGCCGCGCATCGCGATCGGCGAGGAGGGCGGCGTTCTCGGCTGCGCTTTCTCGGGAACCTGGACGACACGCACCGTGGCGCTGGTCGACGCCGAGATGCGCAAGATCGAGAAGCGCGGCGGTTTCAAGACGCTGGCGCTCGACCTTTCACAAATCGAGAAGATGGACACTGCCGGGGCGTGGCTGATCGATCGCCTGGTCAGCAGCTTCGAAAAGAAGGGCGTCGAGATCACGACGCAGGGGCAGAGCGAGATTGCGTCGATCCTGCTTGGCGCCGTCGGTGATGCGGTTCGACGCGAGCCCGAATCAGGTCCGGCAAAGCCGCCCAACTTCATCATTCGGGGGCTCGAGGCGGTTGGCCGGCGTGTTTATGAGATGCGCGACGATTTCCTGGCCGCAATGAACATCCTCGGCGCCACGATACGCGGCTCGCAGATGAAGCTTGGCCGCGGCCATGGCGTCAATATGGCGGCGATCTTCAACCAGATCGATCGCATGGGCGTCGGCGCCATACCAGTGGTGGTGCTGATGTCGGCTATCGTTGGCGCAATCGTTGCCCAGCAAGGCGCCTATCAGCTCAGCTATTTTGGCGCCGACATCTTCGTCGTCGACCTGGTCGGCGTGCTGATCCTGCGCGAGCTCGGCGTGCTGATGACGGCGATCATGATCGCCGGCCGCTCCGGTAGCGCGATCACCGCCGAGATCGGCTCGATGAAAATGCGCGAGGAGGTCGATGCGCTGAAGGTGATCGGCCTTAATCCAATCGGCGTGCTGGTGTTTCCGCGGCTGGTCGCGCTGGTCGTCGCGCTGCCTTGTCTGACGATCATCGCCAACTTTGCCGCGCTGGGCGGCGGGATTTTGGCTGCATGGCTCTACTCCGATATTGCACCGGCAGCGTTCATCGACCGGCTGCGTGTCGCAATCGACCTCAGCACCATCTTTGCCGGCCTGATCAAGGCGCCGTTCATGGCCATGATCATCGGCATAATCGCCTCGGTCGAGGGCATGAAGGTTGGCGGCAGCGCCGAATCGCTTGGCCAACATGTGACCGCCTCAGTGGTGAAGTCGATCTTCGTGGTCATTATCCTCGACGGGCTTTTTGCCATGTTCTATGCAGCGATCGAGTTCTGACATGGCGCTGCCGGGCACAAACACGACCAAGGTGGCGGCGAAGGCCAAAGAAGACGAGATCGTGCTGTCGGCGCACGACATCACGGTATCGTTCGCCGACCAAGTCGTTCTCGACAAATTGTCGCTCGATATCTGGCGCGGGGAGATTCTCGGCTTCGTCGGTGCCTCCGGTGCGGGCAAATCTGTTCTGTTGCGCACCATTCTTGGCTTGACGCGCAAGCAATCGGGAACAATCAAACTGTTCGGCGTCGACGTCGAGAAGGCAACCGAAAGGGAGCGCCTTCGCATCGACATGCGGCTTGGCGTGCTGTTCCAGCATGGCGCCCTTTTTTCGGCGCTGACGGTCCTCGAAAATGTCCAGGTGCCTATGCGCGAATATCTCGATTTGCCGAAGAGGCTGATGGACGAACTTGCCATGCTCAAGGTCGAGCTGGTCGGACTGCCTCCGGATGCGGCGGAGAAATTCCCTTCCGAGCTATCCGGCGGCATGATCAAGCGTGCCGCCTTGGCGCGCGCCCTGGCGCTCGATCCGGATATCGTCTTCCTCGACGAACCGACTTCCGGGCTCGATCCGATCAGCGCGGCTGAGTTCGACGAATTGGTCGTCAAGCTGCGCGATACGATGGATTTGACCGTGTATATGGTCACGCACGATCTCGACACGCTGTTTACCGCGTGCGACCGCGTGGCGGTGCTTGGCAACAAGAAAGTGCTGGTCGAGGGCACGATCGACGACATGCTCAGGAGCGAGGAACCCTGGGTAAAATCCTATTTCCGCGGAAAACGCGCCCGACAACTTGATCTTGCGACGCGCGCATAGCCATAAGTGAGCAATGGAAACCAGGGCCAACTACGTCATTGTCGGCATTTTCACGCTGGCCGCGATCCTCGCGGCTTTCGCTTTCGTCTATTGGACGGCGGCAATCGGCGACAAGGGTGAGACGACGGTACTGCGCGTGCGCATTCCAGGCTCCGCTTCGGGGCTCGGCCGTGGCAGCTTCGTGCTGTTCAATGGCGTCAAAGTCGGCGACGTGCGCCGTGTCTATATCGACGTCGACAATCCGACCGCTGCTATCGCCGACACCGAAATAGACCGGAATACGCCTATCACCAAGTCGACGCAGGCCGATATCGGGCTTGCCGGCCTCACCGGCCAGGCCAACATCGAGCTCAAGGGCGCCGACCCCAAAGAGCCAAAACTTCTCGATGAGGCGGAAAAGGAAGGCCGTGTCGCCGAGATCGTTGCCAACCCGTCGGCGGTCACCAATCTGCTGCAGACAGCGCAGAACATCTTCACCCGCGCCGACAAGGTCCTTTCGGAGCTCGAAGGCTTCACCAAGGATGTTCGCGGGCCGCTGACGCAGACCGTCGCCAATGTCCAGACCTTCTCCGATGCACTGGCCAGGAATTCGGACGGCGTCGACAAGTTCCTGGCCAGCGTCAGCTCGCTGGCGGACGAATTGAAGGGTGTTTCGGGCAAGCTCGACGGTACCCTGAAGGCGGCGGAAGGGCTACTCAACGCCGTCGACAAGGACCAGATCAAGAGCATCGTCGCCAATGTCGACACGGTCACTTCCAACCTCAAGGAAACCAGCAAGCAGTTCGACACGGTCATCAAGAACGTCGACACTGCGGTCGGCTCGATCAACGACTTCGCCCAGAAGACGCAAGGCACGCTGGCCAAGGTCGACGGCGTTCTCGACGGCATCGATCCGGCTGAGGTTCGCACCGCGCTGGCCAATATCCAGAAGGCCAGCGAAAACGCCAACGAGGCTGCCGCCGACATTGCCAAGGTGACCAACAAGTTCGCCAACCGAGCCGACGACATCGATGAAACCATCAAAGACGCGCACCAGCTCGCAGGACGCCTCAACGATGCCTCGGTGCGAGTCGACGGCATCCTTGCCAAGGTCGACAAACTGCTCGGCTCCGGCCAGGCCGACGGCGTCATGGCCGACGCCAGAGCGACGCTGAAATCGTTCAAGCAGGTCGCCGATACGCTGAACGCCCGCCTCGGTACCATCACCGACAATCTGGCGCGATTCTCGGGACAGGGGCTGCAAAACGTCGAAGCGCTGGTCCAGGACAGCCGTCGTTCGATCACCCGCATTGAAGAGGCGGTAACCGATCTGAGCCGCAACCCACAAAGGATCTTGTCCGGCGGCGAGGGCGAGGTCCGGCAGTTCGACGGCAGGGTGCGCCGTTGACTTCGATCCCCGATCACCGCAAGAACATAGCTTGCAGATGCGCGTTGTTTCCACGATCCGGGGGGGATCGCGTTTGAAGTCGATCAGTTCAGGCAGCATCACATCGGGTGGGTCTAAGGTTTGGGCGGTGTTGCTGGCGCTTTCGCTAGCAAGCTGCGCGGCCTTGCCTGGCGGCAGACCGGCGCCGCTGGATACGTTCGAGCTTTCGGCGCCGTCGCTGGAAGCGCGTGCCCACAGCCGTCGCCAGATCCTCATCGCCCAGCCATCGGCGCTCAAGGCGCTGGATAGCCAGAACATCGTCATCAAGCCATCGCCGCGCTCGATCCAGTATCTCAAGGGCGCGCAATGGGCCGACCGGCTGCCGATGATCGTACAGGCGCGGCTGGCAGAGACGTTCCAGCGCTCGGGCAGCTTCACCGGCGTCGGCAAGCCAGGCGAGGGGCTGGCGATCGACTATCAGGTGATCGTCGAGATCCGCTCGTTCGAGGTGCGTGTCGATGGCGGCGAACATGCCGAGGTCGAGCTGTTCGTGCGCCTGTTGAACGACCGCAACGGTGAAGTGCGCGCTTCGAAGACGTTTAGCGCCATCGCGCCCGTTTCGGGCAATGGCAACCAGGCCTATGTCGGCGCGCTCGATGCCGCGTTCGGCGATGCGGCTGGGCAAATAGTGCGCTGGACCGACACTGTGATCTAAACCGGGCTAGCTGCTATGAAGCGGCCAAAGACCGAAGCAACTCACGGAGCATATTCGACGAGCGTGTGATCTTCACCCGCAAGCTCGTCGTCGATGATTGAGCCTATGATTTCCCAATCACCTCCAGCCAGCGCCGCACCAATTTTCGGGTAGCCGATTCTTTTGCCTGCGAATCTGCCTTTGACCGCCTGCATGACTTTTCGGATTGCCTGGTAGTCAGCCTTCACGCCTTTGCCCTGCCAATGGAACTGGGTGTAGCCGTTGACGACCTGGAAAGTGCGGCTGCCTCGCTTGATTTCGGCAACGGATATGCTTCCCAGCTTGGCTGGGTCGCCCTTCAATGTCGCGCAATCCGCAGCATATGCTTCGGGAAAACGCTGCTTTATGGAAAGAGCAATTCCTTTGCCCATTTGGCACTGGCAGTTGCATCCATGCACAATGACATCGAACGTTCCGTCGAGCGCAAGCTGAAGCAGATCACCGCGAATTGTCTGCATTGCCACGAGATCCCAGCCTCTGCTCCTAGGCGCAAACATCCGGCCAAATCAAGAGATTTGCGCAGTGGAACTATCTTTTCAGTATCGGGTCTAAACTGAAAGGGCAGAACGCCCTTTCAGTTTTCCTGTCGCCCGCTTAGTGCAGGCGGCCGCTGGCGTGGGCCAGCATGGTGTAGACCTTGCCGGTATCCGAGGTCAGGTAGGTCTGTGCCATGATGTTGTCGCGGTCGTTGCGCGACACGTCCTTGAGCAGCTTTTCGAAATCGTCGCAGTAACGATCGACGGCGGCGCGGAACTCCGCCTCCGACTGATATTTGCGACGGATCTCATCGAACGTCTGCTGGCCCTTCAGCGTGTAAAGACGGCGCGTGAAGACGTCGCGCTCGCCGCGCCGGTAGCGGTTCCACAGTTCGATCGAAGCATCGTGATCGATGGCGCGTGCGATATCGACGGAGAGCGAGTTCAGCGATTCCACCACATGAAGGGGCGAACGCGCAGCGGGAGCCGGGCGCGGCGCTTCGGCAGGCGCTGCCGGCTTGGCGTCGTCTTCGCGCGATGCACCGGTCAGGAGGTCACGCACCCAACCGCCCTGCGGCGTGCGGCCGTTGGGATCGCGCTGGCGCGGCGCTTGGTCTGCGGGACGTTCGAGGTCGAGCGTGCCGCGCAGCGCCGTCTCGCCCGAAGGCGCCTGCGGTGCACGGCGCTGTTCGAGAGCCGGAGCCGGACGACGTGGCGGTTCGGCGGCGCGTGCGGCAGGCGCTTGCGGCGCCGGACGCAGGTTGCGCTGTTCCGAACTGTCGGTGCCGCGCCCAGATTTGGCAACGATTTCAGAAAGTTCCTTCAGCGCGTTGATCTGCTCGGAAACGGCACGGCGGATAGCCGTGGTTGATTCCTTTGCCTCTTCCGGCATCTCGATGACGCCTTTCTTGAGCTCAGCCCGGGTGAGGTCGAGCTCGCTCTTGATCGAGCCAGCGGTACGCCGCATCTCCTCGGTCGCATCGGCAAAGCGCTTGGTGGCCGAATCGACCACTTCGGAAATCGCGGTACGGATCTTGTCGGCGGATTCCAGCGTCTTGCCTTCGGCGTTCTGCAGTGTCTGGCCGACCAGATTCTCGAACGAGCGCATGACCCTTTCGAGATCTTCCGACTTCTTGACAAGGCCGACGGCGAGGTCCTCCAGCGACGATTGCCTTTCGAGCGTGTGCTCTAGATTGCTCTGGGCCGAGCTCAACAGGTCCGAGGCACTGGAAAGCAACCGGCTGTGCTCGTCGAACTTGGTGGCGATTGAAGCAACCTCGCGCAAGGTCGACGACGACAGCTCGGTGAGCCGCGTCGTGTTCGAATCGACCAGGCGCGCCGAACTGGCGAAGGTCTGCGCGGTCTTTTCCGTGGTCGCGGCGAAGCTTTGCGTGCTGCCGGTCAGGCGTTCGTCGACCTGGCCGAGATTGGTCGCCGCCTGCTCGATCAACTGACCGAGCTGCGAGCTGGAGGTGGTCATGCGGCCGATGAGGTCGGCAACGCTGTCGGCAAGCGTCGAGCGCGCACCTTCGACGGCCGACAGGGTTTCGGCCGTACGGCTGGCGAGGGCGTCGACGAGGGCAGCGTTTTGAGTGCGCAGCTTCTCGGTCGCACGTTCGGTGACCTCTTCCATGCTCTTTTGCAGCTCGGAGCCGCCCTGGGCGAAGCGCTCGACCAGAGGCCGTGCCGTCTCGTCCAGGATTTTCGATATTTCGGCCGAACGTGCCGCAAGCATCGTACTGAGCTCGCGAGTATTGGCACCGATGGTCTTTGCAGCGTCGTTGGTGCTCTGGCCGATATGCTGGCCGACCGCGGTGAAGGTTTCGGCGATCGTGTTGGCACGCGAGACCAGCTGCGCCTCGGCATTCGAAACCTGTTCGTTGAGCCTTTGGCCCATTGTCTCGGCGGAGTAGGCGAGGCGGTTCTCGACGCTGGCGACCTGCTCCTCGACGCGGGCGGCTGTAACAGCAGCACTCGATGCCAGGCGTTCGTCGGCACCGGCAAGCACCTGCTCGATTTCACGGGCATGGACGGCGAGTTCCTGGCCAGTCTGCCTGGCGCGTTCGGCAACCCGCTGCTCGGTGCTGGTGAAGGCGCCGACAATGGTGTCGGCATGTTCGCCGATGGCGGTGCTGCTGTCGGCGATACGGGACACCAGGCGATGATCCGCCTCCTCGAAGATGCGGCCGATCTCGGACGCGCGGGCCGAAAGTGCTTCGGACCCTTCGGCAATACGCGAGATAAGTTGCTGGTCGGCGGCATCGAAAATGCGACCGAGGTCCGACGCGCGTGCCGCGAGAGCTTCGGCGGATTCGCCGATGCGCACGCCCAGCCGCTCGTCGGCTGTTTCGAAATTGCGCAGGATGTCGCCGGCACGTGCAGCCAGCGAGTGGGCCGTTTCGATGGCGCGAGAGACCAGCCTGTGGTCCGCCGCGTCGAAGGTGCCGGCAATCTCACTTGCTCTGGCTGCCAGCTGATCGGCCGTCTCCTGGGCACGCGCAAGCAAGGTGTTCGACGTGTTGTCGACGCGGGCAATCAGTGCGCTCGACGTATCCTCGGCGCGCGCGGCAAGGCGACGATCCGCCTCTTCAAAGGTGCGGGCGATGTCCTCCGCCCTGGCGAGCAGGGCCGCCGAGGTCTGCTCGGCGCGCTCGGCGATCTTGCGGTCGGCATCGCTGAATGCCGCGCCCGCCTGCTCATGCAGCGCACTGGTGACTTCCATGACCTTCTCGCGCAGCGCCCCGGCGACGAAGACCGCGCTTCTTTCGAGCACACTGCGAACGTTGTCGACACCCGTCGACAGCGCCCGCTCCATGGTGCTGGCGCGCTCCTCGATGACGCCTGTCTGCCGGCTGAACACCTGCTCGATCTTTTCTACGTCGGCAGCGATTGCATCGGAGATGTCGGTGCTCCTGGCGGCGATCTGGTCGATATGGCCGGACAGCGAACGGTCGACATCCTTGCGCGTTTCGGCGAGCCTGGAGAGATCGTCCTGCAATGCGCGGGTCAGCATGTCGCGGCCCTCGCTCAGCTTGCCGACATGACCGGCGACGATCTCGTCGACCTCGCTGCGGCTCATTGCAAGCCTCTCCAGGTCGGCTTCCAGCGCGCGCCTGAGGATGTCGCGGCCTTCCGCCAGCTTCTCGACCTGGCCGGCAACCAGCCCATCGATGCTCGAGCGGCTTTCGGCCAGCTTGGCGAGATCGTCCTCGAGCGCCTTGGACAGGGTCGAGCGGTCCTGGACGAGCTTCTCCGCGTGGGTTGCGACCAGGCTGTTGACGTTGCCGAGATCGGCTTCCAACGCACGCGAAAACTGGGCGCGATTATCGGTCAATAGTTGCGACTGGTCGGCGATGGCGCCCCTGATCGTGTTGAGATCGGCCTCCAAGGCGCGCTTGAGGATATCGCGGCCTTCGGCCAGTTTCTCGACCTGGCCGGAAACCAG
>NZ_JAMYRY010000032.1:0-65613 GCF_040321655.1 Mesorhizobium sp. M0306
TGATCAGACCAGATACCGTTCCCGATTCGAAGGCCATCCGTCGAAAGCGCTCGCGTCAACGTGCAGCGAAAATAGCGCTTACGTCAGGAACGCACAAACAATGGGGAAGCGGCATCGGCGCGACAGAGTTGCACGCCTATCCGAGGTCGAGAGGTCGTGTCCTGCGTCATATCGGTCGCGATGTTGAACTGGCTTGTGAACTTCTAATCCAGCACTCCAGCCTGCCAGTTGCTCTCTCTTTGCGGCCCCTCCCCGCGTGACCCCTTCAATGTTTGGTCAGGGTTTGGTCGACCTGGGCGGAAGCCCGCTCTTGATTGAGCGCGAACAGGCGGGCCAGGACCTCGTCATCTGACAAGTTGGCTGGCCACCCATAGGCCGCCGCCACGGCGTCATCCAGCGCCTTGTGAGCGTGCTGAAGCCATGCCGGTCGTTCATTGTAGAGATTGGTCAAGGTGCGTTGTGTGAGCTTTGTGGCCGCCTCCCCGCTCACAGGAAGAATGCGGTCGGGGTATCCGGGGATCACCTCGGGTTCACGCCTAATAAGGTCGGATGGTTTGAGCCAGTTCTCCCGAAGCTCGTTGAGCCGTTTCGCTGCTGCGGCTATGGCGATAGCACGGGGGTCTTCGGCATATTCGCCGGCGGGAATATTGGGGGTCAGACCTCTCGGGAAGGGAAACGTTTGAAAGGTGCGTGTGGCGTTGTACCTGCTCTGGTTCCCCTTTCCCATCCGATTGCCCTGAGCGCGCGACCAAAGCTGATGCGCTCGGGACGACAGGAGGCCGAAAGTGGTGTCGTCTTCCCGTGCTATGACGAATAGGCTGCCGCTGAATACCGCTCGCACATCTCCAAATATGAAGAGTAGGTGTTCGGAAGTCTCCGGAACGATAATGCACCTGCGTAGGCCCACTATCTTGGCCCGAAGGTCAGTCCTCGGGCGCTGCATTAGCCAATATCGGGCAAGTCGTTCCGTCTCCGTCGCGGCACTTACATCCTGCCCTTCGCGGTGTTCCTTGACCCGGAGCCTGACCCATTCAAAGGGAGCCTGATACAGACCTGCGTCAGTTTCTTCAGGATGCTCAGTGAAGTCGATGACCCATTCGTCCTCGGGTCTCGCGGTAACATCGTCATTCTGAAGAAACGGGCGCACCACATCTGAGTTTGGTCGGCCGTTCGCATTTTGAGGTTCTAACAGCAATTTTCGAGCTGAGGTGCCGTCCAATACAAAGGGTCCATTCAGCTTGACACCTTGGAACGCAAGATTGGCCATGTCACCAAGTCGCTCTGCACTTGCGAGGGCGGTTCCTTCCGTCAGGTCGGGATTAATAAGAGCTACCTCCGAGCCATTAAGTACCAGCTTCGTGGGGGAACGGGTGGCACATACGATAGACACCCGAACTTGCGCTCCATCCACAACCCATGGCTCATTTGTGGCCGCATAAGAGAGTTGAAGTTCGCTTGCTGACAGGGCTTCGCGAAAGACTTTGTTGCTCGCACCCTTGGCGATAGACTTCGTCGCAATCAAGCCAAATGCTTGCGCATTTCCTCGCATTACGGCCTGACCTGCCTTGTAGAACCAGTATGCAACCAAATCCGCAGAACCGCCCAACTTCCCCCTAAAAAGGCGATAGAGGGTGTCTGTATATCGATCGCCAAGTCCGCTTCTTGGTTCGCCTTTCTTCTGGGGGCGCCCTTTCCGAAAGAACTTCGATCCAAGAAATGGCGGATTTCCGATAATGACGTCCGCCTTAGGCCAAACTGCTTCTACCCAGCTCCCTCCGTCCTCACCGCTATCCGCCACCCACGTCATCAGAGCATCGCGACATTCGATTGTTTCCAGCGGCTTTAAGACCGGGTTTTGGCTCGCGGCGAAGCCATTTTTTAGCATCCACTGGATTTCACCAATCCAGACCGAAACTCTGGCCAGTTCGGCAGCGTAGGGATTGAGTTCGATGCCAAGGACATTCTCGGGTCCAGTTATCGGCGGTGGGACGATATGAGTGAAGTCAAAGGACGCTGACAGAGCCTCCATTTCGATAGCCGCCCGATGCTCAATGTCCTTTAGACATTTCAAGGACAGATAAAGGAAGTTGCCGGAGCCACATGCTGGGTCAAGAACGCGATAAGCGCGCAAGCGTACCAGGAATTTCTCGAACAGCGCGACAGCTTTACGACGTTCAACCTCCTCTTCGCGTCTCGACGACTGATACACCTTCCGAGCATCTCGTTGCCGCTCTGGAACCCGATTTCGAGCAGAAAACGCACGGGCGTAGTGCGCGGCTATTTGCGCCTTTGCTTCTTCCCATTCGGCCATTAGCGGCTCCGCGACCACCGGGTTTACGATCATCATGATCTTGTCACGGTCGGTATAGTGCGCACCAAGCTGGCTGCGCTTGTCAGGGTCCAGGCCGCGCTCAAAGAGTGTTCCGAGAATGGAAGGGTCAACGTCGCCCCAGTACTGCGAGGCGGCCCGATGGACCAGCTTGATCTCCTCTTTGGTTAGCGGGAATACAAGATCGTTGTCGAACAACCCTCCGTTGAACCATGCAACCTTCTCAAAGCCGATGCGGCCTCCGGGCGATCTCATCGCCAGGAATAGGGCACGGGCGAAGCTCTCGAACTCGGTCGGGTCTTCCAGCGCCCGATCCAACATGCGGGTGAAGATCATATCGGGCAGGAGCTTCACGTCCTCAGCGAACATGCAGAAGACCAGCCGATTGATGAAATGCGCTACCTGCTCAGGGGCGTGGCCACGCTCACGTAGCGAACGGGCAAGTCGGGCAAATTCTCCCGCGACCTCTTCGGTTAGCTCTTGGCGGGTCTTCTTAGGGCGTAAAGCCTCAGGATCAGAGAGCGCCGACTTCAGCCAGCCGAGTTTCTCGGGATTGCCAAGATCGGAAATGGCGATTTCATAAGTCTTAGAAACAGAGTTTGTCCAGTTGGTGTGAATACGGATGGTGGTGCCAATGTCCGACACGATGAGCAGAGGCGGGTTGTCCAAAGCGACCGCGTAACGTTGAAGCTGTGCAAACGCAGTATCGAGGTTGGCCTTCGTGCCCTTGTATTCCCACCCGAAGTGGTTGCGCTTGAATACGTCAGCAAACCCGTTGCCGCCCGTTGTCTTTGAAGCGCCGACCTCAAAGCCATAGTCTTGGCCTGTTGGGTCCGCGTCGGCGGGCGTGGGTTCGCCAAGCATATGGCAAAGGTCGAGGAAATGTTCATGGGCAGCTGCACGCTCCTTCAACTGAGAGTTCTGCCACTTGGCGATGAAGGTTTGCGGCGTCATTCTGTGGCGGCCTCCGATACGCTGGAGGGACCAGCGAGCGCCATCATAGGGGCTGTTTAGGCGTCATCAAGAGATCAAACACCGCTATGCTACGCCGCCAACCGACTGGCACAACCGATCTTGACTGTGAGATACACCGCTGCTACCCCTTGAGATACACCAAGGCGGCAGTCGCTTTGAGGAAGAGGTCGCACCAAGCGACTGTAAATAAAGGCTTTTCTGGCCTTGTGGTACCCGGTTCGATTTATCTAACTTGTCCGGCCCGGGGAGCCACCGCCTTTTCTACGCCAAGTCGCGATTTTGCACCCCGGCGTGCGATTTTTCCCTACTCTTCGATCTCGTAGTCCAGCTTCCAGAGTGGCAGAGCGTCGAGGACCGACGAATCCAAGCGTAGAATATCGGCCTCGCCCGCCCATGCCTATTCCTTGCAAGCCGCAATCTCAAGATCGGCGGCAGCCATGCGGAAATACCGACGATCGGCGGCTTCGCCGATCATCGGCTTCGCGCCTCGAAGCTGATCTTGCCAGAGCTTGACCAAGACCGCTCTGGTCGTGATCAATGCGCCACGCCGTCGGATGCGTGTAGGAGTCTCCAAGTCAGGCCGACGCGGCCGTCGAACTGGGATGCGAAATGTTCGGCGGCGACGCCTTCCAGCCATCATCGCCAAGAGCCTCGATGCTTCGTCGCATCAGCGCGTGCTGCATCTCGCGGGCGTGGGCCAGGTCTGTCTCTCTCATGATTTCCATGACGTGGTAGGCGACAACTGGCTGGCCGAGGCAAGACATGAGCGTGCTCGGTTCTGACGTCACTGCCGTAACTGCGTCTTCGATCTTCATTCAGGCGCTCCTCATCAAACATGATGCTGGCGCCTCCCCATGAGACGACGGTGTTCCGTCGTTTCTTTTTACAATTTCGACTGTCGCGCACGAGTGAAGGGACAAGTGCGCGAACAGGAGAATTACCCTCTGGTTCCAGTCTCCTTGAGCAACCTCGCTACCCAAATCAGTATGCTGCAAAATTGAATTAAAGGCGACCGGATAGTTAATCGATGGTTAATGGCGGCGCTCGCGTCTCAGGCGTTCGCACATGAAACATCGGGCAGGTCCGCCTTGCGCCTCATGTCGGCCATAGAGGCGAACTTTGCCTCCGCCCGGAAGCAGACATTGCAGTTGACCGCGCTGGAGGTCGTGGTCGCGCCAGCAGCCGAAATTGATTTCACAGCTTCTGAATGCCCGTTAACAGCGGCGAACCAGCTGTTCGCAACGCCAGGAAGATCGCCCTGCGGAAATGCAGTCCGCTAGCTTGCCGGCGACCTTCAAGAACTGCATCGCGATGCCTATGGCCTGGCACCAGGCTGCGGAACCAACGCCGACAGACACGCAGGCAACCCTTAGCCTGCAAGGGGCAACTCGGTGCACGAAGGGGCGACCATATCCCCGACGGAAACAACTTGAAGAAACGCTTCGCTACCCATAGCATGCCATCCCCTGGTGAAATCTGATCAGGAGGTCAGTGGGATCGGTCGGGTTTTAAGCCAGTGCAAGGTAGGGAGGATAATTATGGCTTCCGAAGTACAGGCAAACAACGGCGTTAACGTAGAGGCGCTGCTCGCCGCAAAAGAAGCGCTTACCAACGCCCCGGAGGCCGCGCAGTTCAAGTGGCGCGCGGCCTGCGAATGGAAGGATGGCACCCACAGCCACTCGACGGTCGAAAGCTTCTACGGTCTCGGCCAGGACCAGCATCGCAAGACCACCTTCGCATTCGATGCCGACCATCCGGAGGTCTTCGCTTCCCTGGATCAGGGCGCCACGCCTGTCGAATACGTGCTGGTCGGGCTGGCGAGTTGCCTGACCGCCGGCATCGCCGCGGTTGCCCAGAACCGGAACATCCAGTTGAAGTCGGTGAAGGCGACCATCGAAGGCGACATGGATATAGCGGGCATACTCGGCATCGACAGCGACGTCCGCAACGGCTTCAGCGGCATCACGGTGAAGTACAATATCGACGCCGACGCCAAGCCCGAGGACATCGAGGCTCTCGTCGCGCAGTCACAGAAGCGGTCGGCTGTCTATGACATTGTAACCAATCCGACGAACGTCACGGTCGTGGTGAATTGAAAGGCGCTTCGAGCCGTAGACTCTCCTGATGAGAGGGCGCGATTAGTTCCGTCACCACAGTGATCGTCGGTGCAGGGCACGCGGGGCTCGCGATGAGCCGCTGCCTCGCGGAGCGCTCTATCGACCATGTGCTGCTGGAGCGCGGCGAGATCGCCCATACCTGGCGCACCGAGCGATGGGATTCGTTGCGGCTGCTCACCCCGAACTGGCAGAGCCGGCTGCCGGGCTTCCGCTACGATGGCGACGACCCCGACGGCTACCGGACGATGCCTGAAGTGATCGACTTCCTCGGGAATTATGCCAAGGCGATCGCGGCTCCAGTCAGAACACATACGACCGTTACCTCGGTTCGCAGCGACGGGGCGGGATATCTCGTGCGCACGGACCGCGGCGAGTGGCGCTGCCGAACTGTCGTGCTGGCGTCGGGCGCGTGCAACATCGCACGCCTGCCCGATTTGGCCGTCCGCGTGCCGCCGTCGGTCGCCATGCTGACGGCACAGTCCTACCGCAATCCGGCTCAGGTCGCCGACGGCGGCGTGATGGTGGTGGGTGCCTCGTCGAGCGGCACCCAGATCGCACAGGAGCTGCAGCGTTCGGGGCGTCAAGTGACCCTGTCGGTGGGCGAGCACATCCGGGCGCCGCGCGTCTATCGCGGCAAGGACCTGGAGTGGTGGATGGACGCGGCCGGCGTGCTCGACGAGCGCTACGACGAGGTAGACGACATCAGACGGGCACGACGGGTTCCTTCGCTGCAGCTTGCCGGCACCCCCGACCGCACCACCCTCGACCTCAATGCGCTGGTCGACCTCGGCGTCAGACTCGTTGGCCGTCTCGCTGGCATCACCGAAGACGGCAAGGCCCAGTTTGCGGGGTCGTTGCGCAACATGTGCGCGCTTTCCGATCTCAAGATGGCCCGGCTGCTCGACCTCATCGACGAATGGGCGCGCGCCAACGGCCTTGACGCTACGGTCGGGCCGCCGGATCGCCTGCCGCCGACCCGTGTTGAGGACAACCCGCCGCTCGGCCTCGACCTTACCGGAGGTGCGATCAGGACGATCATCTGGGCCACCGGCTACCGGCCAGACTACTCCTGGCTGGAGTTGCCGGTCCTCGACCGCAAAGGCCACGTCCGTCACGACGGCGGCGTTGCGGAACATCCGGGCATGTACCTGATGGGGATGCAATTTCTGCGCCGCCGCAAGTCTGCGCTGATCGACGGCGCCGGCGACGACGCGCGTGATCTCAGCGACCATCTGGCATCTTACCTCAGGCACAAATCAATCAACGTCTAAGGCCAAGGAGGTCAGCTACCGCGACAACGCCGAATTCCGTGACCCTGCAATCATATTCCCAAGTGCAACTTCGGCTTCCAGAAGGGGCGGAACAACTCAATCTTGGGACAGCGGTTCATCACCACTTTCAAGCCCGCTTCCTCCGCCAACAGGGCGGCGGTGTCATCGCGCACCCCAATCTGACTCCACAGAACCTTGGCACCAATTGCGATGGCTTCCTGTGCAACTTCCAACAGGTCTTCGGAGCGGCGAAAAACCTCAACCATATCCACAGGCCGGTCGATGGCCGCCAGTGACGCGTACACCTTGAGCCCTCGAATTTCATCCAGACCTGGAGTGGGATTGACCGGGATCATGTCATAGCCGGTTTCGTGCAGAACCCTGAGAACACCATAGGAAAACTTGGTCTTGTCGGGGCTGGCCCCCACCATCGCAATGGTTTTGACCGACTTCAGAATGTCTTGCAGATAAGCCTCCGAATAGGGCTCATCATGATTCATATGGGTCATTTCTTTGTGTCCAACGGGGTCGCAATATCGGCTTTCAATTCATGTGCGGCCAAGGGATCTAGGAAGGGGTTGCGATAGAGCTTGTCGTGGCTTTCAACGCCGACCTCCAGCGTGCAGTCGCTCATAGGGCGGGCAACGCAGAGGATTATATAGCCATTGTTGATCTGGCGATTGTTCAGCGCCCGCTGGGCCTTTTGACTGACTTTGCCGCTGATTATCTTGGCCGCGCAGGTTATGCAGCCGCCATACTTGCACCCGTAGGGCAGGTCCACGCCCTGCTCGCGCAGGCTTTGCAAGAGGGGCTTGCGGTGATCGACCTCAAAGGCTGCACCGCCTTGGTTGGCGAGGGTGATGGTGAAGCTGGTCATACCCAGATGTCACTCGTGCAATCACCGCCGGGATAACGGGTTTCGTGGCAGCGGCTTGGTCCATTTGGTTCCTTGCCAAAATCGACGACAAATCGCGGATCAATTTCCATGCCGCCGTTTTCCGTATCGCAATTGACCATCAGCATGCATCCGCCATTGGTGCGGATTTCCGGATAGAACTGATTGTCCCAGGTCGAGAAGAGCGAGGTCGTCACATAAAGGCGCTTGCCGTCGAGGCTGAGCTGTATCATCTGAGGCCCACCAGTCACTTTCACGCCATTGATCTCGGGCGCACGGCCGAGAAGTCCGCCCATCCACACCTGTCCGGTGAGCTTGGCGTTGTGCGGGTCCGAGATGTCATATTGGCGGATGTCGCCATGCAACCAGTTGCACAGATAGAGGTGTCTATCGTCCATACTGAGCAGAATGACCGAGATCACGCCCGGTATCGGGATCGGCCATTCGGGATGCGGCTCATTGCCAACATCGACAATTTTTTCCCATTGCCAGTCACCCGCCGCATCCTTCCACCAATGGATGATGTTTGCAGAAAGGGCCGCGCCGACAAAGCCGTGACTGCTGTCGGGATTATGATGGAATCGCACTTCCAGTGGGAGCAAGCCATCTTCACCGAGATAGAATGTCTGCTTTGGTTCCTTCTTCTCAAAATCCCAGAAATGTATCTCTCGGCCATACTTCAGGTGGCCAACCTCCTCCAGGTCAAAACCAGGCATGAAGGTATTGGGCGCGGCCCATTCCGAACTGACCATCACGTTATGTCGCGGCTGGTACCAGAAATCATAACCAAACTTGATGCTGCCCATGGAGTTTTCCCAACGGCCGACAATCTCGAACTCCTTGTTGAGTTGCAAATAGCCGCCTGGGGCGTTGCCTTGAGCGTCGCCAAGCATGGAAATGATGATATCCGAGCCGAGGCAATGCACTGTGTGCGGCGCCGACAAGTTGGTCCTGGTTTTGATTTCAGCGCCGTCTATGACCTTGAACAGTGTCGGATTGCGGGGATCGGTTGCGCAATCGACAATATGCAGATTGGTCGAGCGCACACCCGGCACAATCAGATACTTGCGCTCCATGCTCGCATCGCCATGGCAGGACGAACAGGCATTCCAGCCCATGTGATGAAGCTCATCGCCAATACCCGGCATTTGCAAACGTGAAATCACTTGGCTGTAGGTCGAACTCTCCGGGTCGACATCAATGGTACACAAATAGTCCGGCTTCTGAATGCCCGTGCCAGTGTAGATGGCAATCGTATAGAGCAGCTTTTCGCGAGGTGCCCTCATCGCCTCTGCTGGAGAAGCATAGCCCGGTCCACAGCAATGATTGGTCATGGGTACTTCCCAATTTGAACAGATCACTGGCCAGCCCCAACGGGGGTCAAGCTGGAATGTTAGTGCATGCTTGGCATTAGCGCTATGGCCGGGGTGGCTGGTCAAGCGCGCGCACTGTGACGTACAACTGGGCGACAGAGCGTCCACGGGACTGTCCAACGCGAGCTGCTTATCCCGGCGGAACATTGGTGGGGCGATGGACGGCACGAGAGCGGCCGAAAACCGCGCCCAATCGACGCCCTCCCCGAAGGCCGGATTGGCGAGGTCATCGAAGCGGCGCGATCCTATGGCGCATTCGCCCCGCCTGAAGGTCAGGCCACCTTCAATGCAGCCGCTCGATACCGCCCGTAGCCGACCTTCACGAGCAGCCATTCCTCGCACATCTGGGAGAGATAGCACCGTGGGATGCCGATGTTGATGAGATCGCGGGTTCGCACCTCGCCGCGCTCTTGCGCCAGAGCAACGGCGCGATCCCGAAGCGACGGCGGCCGCCCACCTGCAAGGCCTAGTGCTTTTGCGCGGTCACGATCACGTTTTCGCATTTGATGCGGCTGTGGCGCGTCTCGGCGGAGCGCTATGGCGAACTCGTATTTCGCTGCTTCGTCGGTCCCGGGGAGCTAGCGCTCATTGTACGCTAAGGCGCGCTAGAACCAGCCGCGGCGCGCCCAGACTGCAATGCTGGCCGGGGAACGAGCGACATCGTCGGGAACAAGTCCCGTCTCATAAATCAGCACAACAGGTCGGCCGGGGCTAACTAGCTGACACTTGGTTGATCCCGGCATCAACCCAGGAACGTGTCTGTTCCAGCACCTCATCGGAAAACGCTGGGTCGTCAATCGCCCGGGCGAGGATCACTGCCCCCACCATCGCCGCAAAGCTTCCGATCGCCGCGCGGCGCCTGTCTGCCGCATCCAGCTCCGGCAACGCCTTGCCAATACGGTCGATCTGCGATCGAAGACCTTCGGTCATGGCCGAGCGCGCTGCCGGGGTTTGATGGCGGATGGCCGCGGCAAGGCCCGCCGTCGGGCAACCACCGGCGCAGTTGTCGCGATGCCGGGGTGAAAGATAGTCATCCACATAAGCGCGAAGACCGCGCCCTCCGCCTGTGTCCGCGGCGAGGACATGGGCAAGGGTCTGCGCAATCAGGTCGTCTTTCGAGTTGAAGTGACCATAGAAACCGCCATGGGTCAGCCCGGCGGCCTTCATCACCTCCGCCACGCTGACCGCATCGAACCCCTTGTCGCGAAACAGCCGGCTGGCAACCTCCAAAATCCGGCGACGGTTCTCCGCCATCTGCTCTCGGCTGACCTTCATTTAAAAATTCTCCGCCGGCTCCGTTGACATTTACATGATGGTCATCATATTTATCTGCAATCATGATGACCGTCATGATTATAAGTTCCTGCAGAGAAAAGAGCAATCCCATGACCGCCATTCCGTCAGTCCTCATCACCGGCGCCTCCACCGGCATCGGAGCTTCCTATGCCGATCGCTTTGCGCGCCGCGGCCACGACCTCGTGCTGGTTGCCCGCGACACGGCACGAATGGAGGCGCTGTCGGCGCGCCTGCGTCAGGAGACCGGCGTGGCGATCGACATCGTCCAGGCTGATCTCACGCAGCCCACCGATCTTGCAACGGTGGAGACGAGGCTGCGCGACGACGCCCGCATCGGGATCCTCGTCAACAATGCCGGAACGGCCATCGGCGGAAGCTTCATCGAGCAGAGCACGGATGACGTTACACGGCTCGTAGCGCTCAACACGACCGCCCTTCTGCGGCTT
Organism: Mesorhizobium sp. M0306; assembly: GCF_040321655.1. NCBI lineage: Bacteria > Pseudomonadati > Pseudomonadota > Alphaproteobacteria > Hyphomicrobiales > Phyllobacteriaceae > Mesorhizobium > Mesorhizobium sp. M0306. Next base: position 10,703 of record NZ_JAMYRY010000032.1, read on the forward strand.
GCCAGTGCCATCGCCCCGCGCCTTGCGGCGGCGGGCGAAGGCGCGATCGTCAACATCGGCTCCGTGGTCGGCCTGGCGCCGGAGTTCGGCATGACGGTCTACGGCGCAACCAAAGCCTTCGTGCTGTTTCTGTCGCAGGGACTCAGCCTCGAGCTCGCGCCGAAGGGTGTATACGTCCAGGCCGTGCTTCCCGCCACGACGCGAACGGAGATCTGGGAACACGTCGGCGCCGACGTCAACACGCTTTCCAACGTGATGGAGGTGGACGATCTGGTTGATGCGGCGCTGGTCGGATTCGACCGCCGCGAACCGGTGACCATCCCGCCGCTTCCCGATGCCGGGCAGTGGGACGCGCTTCAGGCCGCGCGCCAGGCCATGCTTCCAAACTATCGGAACGAACATCCCGCCGAGCGGTACCGCACGGTCGCCTGAGCACCAACGAAGCCATTTCGATAAACGACCCCGCCGCAGCGGGGACAAACAAAGGTGACCTATGACGAGCACAACGCTGTTTGAGCCCTATACTCTCGGCTCGCTAACCCTCTCCAATCGTATTGTGATGGCGCCCCTGACGCGCAATCGCGCTGGACCGGGCTTCGTTCCAGGCGATCTCGCCGCGGAGTATTACGGCCAGCGCGCGTCGGCCGGCTTGCTGATTTCCGAGGCCACGCAGATCTCGCGGCAGGGACAAGGTTACCAGGACACGCCAGGCATCTACTCCCAGGCTCAGATCGACGGCTGGCGCAAGGTCACGACCGCCGTGCACGCCAAGGGCGGACGGATTTTCCTGCAGCTCTGGCATGTCGGCCGCGTCTCGCACGTCGACCTACAGGAGAACGGGGCGGCGCCGGTTGCGCCGTCGGCGATCCGGGCCCAGACCAAGACGTTCGTCAACAATGGCTTCGTCGACGTCTCGGAGCCCCGCGCGCTGGAGTTCGAAGAGGTTTCTGGGATCGTGAACGACTTCCGGCAAGGGGCAGCTAACGCCATTGAGGCCGGTTTCGATGGCGTCGAGATTCACGGTGCCAACGGCTATCTGCTGGACCAGTTCGCCAAAGACAGCGCCAATGTCCGCACCGATGCTTATGGCGGCTCGGTCGAGAACCGCGCCCGTCTGATGCTGGAGGTTGCGGCTGCGGTGGTCGAGGAGATCGGCGCCGCGCGCACCGGAATCCGGATCTCGCCCGTATCGCCCGCCAATGGCGTTTCGAGCAGTGATGCTCAGGCACAGTTCGACTATATCGTCGATCAAATCGATGCCTTGGGCATCGTCTACATTCATGTCGTCGAGGGCGCCACGGCCGGGCCGCGCGATGTCGTACCGTTCGACTTCGGATCGCTCCGCCGGCGCTTCAACAACACCTATATCGCCAACAACGGCTATGATCTCGACCTCGCGACGTCGCGGCTGGCCGAGGACAAGGCCGACCTGTTCGCCTTCGGCCGCCCCTTCATCGCCAATCCCGACCTTGTGGAGAGGCTTGAGACCCGCGCACCGCTGGCGGCCGTCGACCCGGCTACGATCTATGGCGGGGGCGCCGCGGGCTATACGGATTATCCCGCCATCGCAGCCGCAAGCAGCCACTGATCCCTTCGGCGCCGCATTTTGGTGCGGCCCCGACCCTTCTGCGCTGTCTGCGATAGTGGATCGCAAGCTGGCAAGCATTAAGCGCGCGGATGCCATGGAAGTCCGCGATCACATGGATCACATGCTTGACGGTCGCAAAGCGTCTTCGGTAGATCGCTACTTGAACGTAGTTCGCGCGGTCATCAACCACGCCATAAGAGACTTTGACCTATCTGGCGTCACCAATCCCTTCATGAATTTGGAGGCCGCGTCGAAGGACAAGGCCGAGCCCGACAAGGACAAGCGCCGTCCTTTCACCTTGGACGAGGTCACCGCCATAACCGCCCGCATCTCGTACCATGCCAAGGCGGACCTTCAACACATTTGGACAATTCTGAATGGCACCGGCTGCCGCCTCGCTGAGGTGTCGGGCCTGCGGGTGACGGACGTACACCTTGACCACGCGATTCCGCACTTAGGTGACCCCAGGTCGTTGGGTCTTGAGAAAGGCCGGCCGGTGGCAGCAGTGGTCAGTTTCCTGCAATGCTAGATCGGTAGGTTCATTTCGGAAGTTGACGCTCTGCTCCCCGGACCTGGATGGCGAAGTAGAGCTGGTCGCCAGCGAACGCCAGTGCGCGATGGCGGCCAGCTGGTCTGAGCGTTATCTCTTCATGCACTGCCCGGAGCCGCCGGGATCGCAGACTTCTCCTACACCGCAATCGAAATCGCGTGTGCAGGCGGGCGGCGACAAGGGCGGGGCGAGGACGATATAAGGTGTATGGACCTTGTCGCCAGGCGGCACGAAAGCCGGCGCTCGCTCGCCTGCGTCACCGAGCGTGCGGATATAGAGATAGAGCGACTTCTTGTCCTCATCGCTCATCGCCCGTACATTATACCCTGGCATCGGTGGATAAGTCCCAAGGCCTCGAAGATATGAAACGAAGCCGTCGGCTGTGAGGTCGACGGCCGTCAGTCGTAGGTTTGCCGCATAGCTGGTTCCCCACGGACCCTGAAAGCCGAGTGCATTTCCCTTGAGAGCCTTGGCCGGATCGATCTTGCCGCCACTTTCGCTATATCCTTCGGTGTGGCAATCGTGGCAGCCGCCGATGATGGAGATGTAGAGTCCTCGCTCGACCGAAGGTTCCCCTGCCGCCGGCGCGGCATTGAGAGCAAGCGCGGCAATGCGCATCAACCAATATGCACGCATCGCATTCCCCTTGCTTGGTGCCATAGAGCTCGAGCGATGTCCATCAGATGACCGGCTTGTTGGGACTGAGTCTGTCGCAAACTCGTACCGGTTGCAACACCGGGTGATGATAGTTCGTGTCGTCTACGCGCTTCAATTGGGAATGGAGAAAGACCGATCAGCAAGCTGCAGCCGCCTGAACCATGGCAGTGATCGCCCACGTCTTCATGATCCGGCGCCTCGCCCAAATCCTGGGCCAGGATGAAGACCCGCTGTGGGACCTGTCGGACCAGCTCGAGCCTGAGGATGGTAAGTTGTGGGTCTACGATATCGATGGAATCGCAACCCCTGCCTTTAGCGACTTCGGCATCGAGGCCCTTCGCGAAATCATTCGAGACTAGTCGACAGCTAGTTGTCCCCTCAAATCCGGCACGCCGCGGTCCCTACCGGATGCTTACGGTCTTGACGTTGACCGGAGGGGAGAACCAATGGGTAGCCATGACACCTACTACTCAGGGGAGAGATACATCTTGGCCTCCTTAGCGGCAGCCTCAAATGCCTTTCGTATCAGATGAGGGTCAATCGGATCGCCCTCCACAGCCGACAGGCAGAGGGTCACCGCCTTGTGCCAGCAAGGTCCTCTCCGGGTCCACGTCTTTAGCTGCTCAAGGGCTGCCCTCGCATTGTTGCAGCCATGCCTATCACCGGACGCAGTCCTTACGAACACAGGAGGGACGAACCAATGGGTTGCCATGAGGGGAATCTAGAGCGGGACGAGCCTGCCGACCAACCCAGTTGTAGTCCGCAATAATGGAACAACGCAGGCGCTTTGTAGTTTAGAAATCGCGGCGGTCGATTCTTCGTGGATGCAGCCGCCTGCTGGGTCCGTCGCCTTTCTCACGAGCGGCGGGCCTCCACCTTATGGAGGGACTAACGTCCCCTGCTCCTTAGCGGCAGCCAGGAATGCCTTGCGGGCCTCCTCGGGTTCCATCTGGTCGGAAATCACGGCGATGCAAACGCGCACCGCGAGGTCCCACTGAAGGCCATGGTTGGTCCACTTCAGGAGTTCCTCAGCGGCTGCTTCAGCGTTGCTGACCTTGCGCGTCGAACCGCTACCCTCGGTCCTTACAGGGACCGGCGGGGAGAACCAATGGAGCGCCATGCAGTCACTCTTTGTCGGCCCGATCAAGTTCCTGCAGCAAATGCCTTTGCTCAGCCGGCAGCTCCTGTTCTACAGGCAGATTTAGCATGGCGCGAAGGTAATTGCGGATTACCTCTGAAGTGATCCACCGCCGCACAACTTCGGCAACAACTTCCTGTCTGGCTTTATCGATTTCGACCACGTTCAGGCCTACATGCTTAATAGGGCCGAACCCCCCTCGCGAGCGGATTTGTTCCTTAGAGGGCGGGGAATGTTTGGTACAAAAACCCGAGGGGGTGATCGGATAACTGGGTCGCGCGAGGAACCCCCGTACCCCCTCCGTTTCCCTTACGGCGCCGGTGGGCACAGCCTTGCTATGTACCCTTGGCAGCGTCCTCGATCAGTTCGGCTATTAAGGTGCGGACCCGTAGGTCGGACCTATCCCCTATGTTTCCCACATCTTTCGTCACCATCCCCGGCGAAGATACGGACACCGCCCCGCTCACCTTAACGTTGACCGTAAAGGTTCTTCTAGGCGCCTTCTCCAATTCTCGCTTACTGTAGATCTGGAAACGAATCGACGGGGTTAAAGCTTTGACCTGCCGGCGTGGCGCGGTGTCTATGTCGACAGCCACCTCGCCTGCCACGTCAGCCTTGGCCGCCTCCAGCGATGCAATCACGACGTCCTTTAGCCAAGCCTTTGCTTGCTCGCTGAAGTCCGCCATGGGGGCATCTCGCTTCCCCATCGCCGCGCCGCCGACGGGCTCCTCCTGCTGACGGCGAGCTTCCTTCCCGCGCTCAAGGGCTTCTTTAAACTTTGCCATCCCTGTTGCTCCGATTTGTCATCAGGCCACCCCCGTCAGATCGGCTATGCCGCCCTCCCATTCACTAGAACGCGCGTAGTCGGGGTACGTTGCGTTGGGGAGCCTTTGGGTTCGCCGCTATTCAGCGTCACGCGGCGGCCGATGGACAGCGAAGCAGGTTTCGAGGGTGCTGGAGAGGGTATCGGGCTGATTGTTTGACGGAACTGGCTTTGCGTTGTCGTCTGTGCCTATGAAGCAGCTCGCTCACCAGCTGGTTGCAATTTGCCGTTGGCGCAACTTTCTGATGTGAATAACCCGGCCACTAGCTATGAAGGCGATTTCCGCGCCTTCGCGTGGACCGGTCGCCTGGAAGAAGGTGACCTTGCTTTCGGGCTCCAGCGTTACGATCTCGCGCAGATCAGCACCGGCGATCGTAGCTTCGCGCACGAAGTGGGTCGCGCCCTCCTCCACGACGTCGCAACGGGTGCAGAGGCCTGCGGGCAGGAACAGGCGGGCATCGCGCGCCTTCAGTTCCAGGCCCTGCCATATCTGCGCACGGGTCAGCTTGGTCTCGCCTCCGGGATTCACAGGAACGGTAGCTGTCGAGTAAATCATGATGTGTCTCCTGGACAGAAGGTCGGTGGTGGGGCTCAGCCGGCAATTGCGGCCGCATAGTCGCGATAGGAGCGCAACGGCCGGCCCAGCAGCGCGGTCAGCCGATCGACATCGCCGGCATCGGGGACCATGCCGTCCGTGAGGAAACGCTCGGCCATCAGGCGCATGTCGAGCGCCATCCAACTCGGCATGAACTGCCGCAGGTTCTGCTCGAACCCGGCGGTGTCGTCGCCCGGATACGCGATCTGGCGTCCGAGGACGTCCGTCCAGATGGCCGCGACATCCGCGCCGGTCAGCGTGTCAGGGCCGACCAGGTTGATGCGGTCGAACGGGAGCGGCGCTGCGGCCTGCTCGCGGCGGATGAGTTCGATCGCGGCGATCTCGCCGATGTCCCGCGCGTCGATCATGGCGACGCCCTTGGCTCCGATCGGCATCGGATAGATGCCGTAGCCGGTCACCACGTCCTTGATCGTGATGTCGTTGTCCATGAAGTAGGCGGGCCGCAGGATGGTGGCGTTGAGCCCCATCTGTTCGATCATCCGCTCGACGCCGAACTTGCCGGCAAAATGCGGCACGTTGACGTAGAGGTCGCTGTGGATCACCGACAGGTAGACGATCCGCTCGATGCCGGCCTCGCGGGCAGCGGCCAGCGCTACCAGCGCCTGGGTGAATTCGTCGGCCACCACCGCGTTCAGCAGGAAAAGGGTGGAGATGCCGGAGAAAGCTCTGCGCAGGGAATCGACGTCGAGCAGGTCGCCCTGCACGACATCTACGCCAGCGGGGAAATTGGCCTTGGAGGGATCGCGAACCAAAGCGCGCACATTGGCGCCACGCTTCACGAGCTGTTCGACTACGTTGCGGCCGACATTGCCGGTCGCGCCGGTAACGAGAATGGTCATGGGGTTACTCCTGAGTTGAGCCGTATGGCATCCCAGAAAATTAGTGATCCACATTTGTGTCGGTAGGCGTTATATCTGGACACGCCGTCCCACAGGTGGAACACATGGATCTACTTGCCCTTGCTGATTTCAATCTGGTCGCCCGCCACGGGGGCTTCGGTAAGGCCGCGCGCGCTGCCGGGCGCCCGAAGGCCACCTTGTCCCGACGCGTGGCGGAGCTGGAGGCGAGTCTCGACTTACGGCTGTTCGAGCGCGGCGCGCGCGCGCTGAAGCTGACGGAGGAAGGACGTGCGCTTTTCGAGCGCGCGGGCCGGCTGCTGTCCGAGCTCGAAGAGACCGCGGCGGCGATCGCCTCAGGCGGCGAAAGGCCGCGAGGCAGGTTGCGGATCAGCGCCCCAGTGCTGTTCTCACAGACCGCGATGGGGAAGATCGCTGCCGGCTTCGCCCTGAAATACCCGGAGGTAAGGCTCGAGGTCACGACGGAAGACCGCGCCGTCGACATGATCGAAGAGGGATTTGATCTGGTGATCCGGGTCAATCCGGATCCGGATGAGAGCCTCGTCGGGCGAGCCTTTCTGCGTGACCGACTGGTGGTCGTGGCAAGTCCTCACCTCTCCCGGCCGGCGGAGGGTCTGGCGACCCCGGCCGTCATGCGTTCGACAGCCGATCGAAGGGCTTGGGCGGTGAAGACGCCCGCTGGCCGGTCAACAATCGCGATCGAGCCGGTCCTTGTGCTGTCGTCACTCATCATGGTCCGGGATGCGGTGCGAGCGGGCGTCGGCGCGGCACGCCTGCCGATGTCGCTGGTGAGCCATGATCTGGCGGACGGAACGCTGGTACATTGGGGGGATCTCGATCGACCCGACATCGCCCTGTGGACACTCTATCCCTCTCGGCGGCTGCTGAGCGCCCGCGTCTCCGCATTCATCGACCATCTGAAGCAGGCCTTTCCAATGGGGACGCCTGACGAGCTGGCCGCCTATATCGGCAAATGACGCCCAGGAAGCTGGTTAAACTCAGTTGATGCCTTATGCGAGGCACAAGGAAAGCAGTTGCCGTACTTTCTTGGTGGGTGCGTTATTCGAAATATCTTCCGCGAACGCGACATTTTTTAACGGCAACCGACTCCGCGAACTGTGCCATCGTCACCACTGCTGACGGCCGGCTGTGTATGGGTATTGAGAGCGCCACCGACCGCATTCCCTTCCCTCTTCGTGGACCAAAAGTGTTCGTTCGAATGATGCTTTTCCGTTGCCATAAGCGCAAGGTTTTGGTCAGCCAGCACAGGGCCTCCTCTTAAGCTCGCTGGCCGTCAAGGCCCAGCGGCCTCTAGCTGCCAGTCCCCCCGCAACCAAGCCGCTGGGTCGCATCGCCAAGGGCGAAGCTTGCAGGCCGCGTATATATTAGCAACATCTTGACTAGGGCACCGTCCGCTCCAGACTCAAGTGTATGGCGCGGGGCATTGGCATCGGTGACGTGGTTGCGATCACGGCCACGGTACGTAGGCGGGTCGCCGACGACCGTATCAGCGTCTCAATCCTTCCTACAACTTCCCGCATTCGAGCGTGGACAGCAAGTCCAAGGTCAAGCGAGGCCAGCAGATAGAGCTTGCCGGCGAGATCACGCGCATAGACGAGGAAGGCGGCAAGGTGACCCTCGACATGGGACCGCTGGTGACGGTCGATATTGATAAGGTCAGGCTGGCCGAGAAGTACAGGCCGCGGAAGCGCAAGAAGCCGCTGCGTTACATGGTGGATTAGCGGACAACAAACAGGGGAATTCAGAGATTCCCGGTGTCGATCTAGACTCCAGGAATGGAAACGACGTTTGACGATCTTGCCAGCGCGATCAGGGGCCCCGTGCAGACGTTTGGGGAGCCGTCCGCGTCTTGGCCATCGATCTGGCCGGGAAGCTTCTAATGGGGCCCTGCCATCGGCGTTGGCACTGGATTGGCGCTGGCCGGCTAGATCGCTAACCCGCAAGATTCCACCCGGGCGCGGATTGCGCCCACGATCGCCAACTTGGCTTTATTCAGCCTTGAGGTTAATCACCCGCATCACGGCGACCACTGTCCCGTTGTTCGTAGCAGCCTCCTTCGTGCTACCCTTGCCGCAGCTCCATACATCGCCTTCCTTGGCTGTGAACTGCATATCCCCGGCCGTGACCTGCAGCTCGCCTTCAGTGACCGTGCAGACCATATCGTCGGCCATGACATCCCCCAGCGGGCTAGATCCCTTTGGCTGATACACGACGTCTTCCATCGCGATTTTCTTGTACCCCTTGATATGGGAGTCTCGCGTTCCCAGTTCGACGAGCCGAACGCCGGGAAAAATCTCTTTGCCATCAGTCGGACCGTAGGTCTTGGCCGCTGCCGGAGTCGGCAATGCAACCAATAGCGGGGTTGACAACGAGGTGGCACCAAGGGCGAGAGCATTACGTCGATTCATCTTCATAACATTATCCTCCCTGAGTTAGTCCGCCCACAACTGGGCGAACCTGATATTTTACGCGCCCGTGCAGCCAAATAGTCAAAACACAATTGAGCAGCCGATGCTCAGTATGGCCACCACGCCAGCGCAAGCGCGACGCCAGCGGAAACGATGAACGCGAGCCAAGGCGCAATCATTCCAATGTGCCTCGTGGTCATGGCAAGTCCTCACCTCGCCCGGCCGGCGGAGGGTCTGGCGACCCCGGCCGTCATGCGTTCGACAGGCGATCGAAGGGCTTGGGGGATCGAGCGGTCGTAGGTCGTGCAAGCCCTTCCGCCGCAAATCTCAAACGCGCGTTTTTTGCTTTCGGCGCATGGCAGCGTCTTTCCCCCGGAATCGCCCGCCCTATTTCGTCTCGACAGGTGGGCGGCTGCTTGCTGGACGAGTCCTTGCGGCGAGTACGGCATGTGCTTCGAGGTACCCCACATGAACTTCCACGATCGGCACCTATTGAGGTTGCGGGTGAACGGAGAGGATCACAGCCTTTCCGATCTCGATCCCCGCGTCACGCTGCTCGACCTGCTGCGCGAGCGGCTTCATCTGACCGGAACGAAAAAGGGATGCAATTTCGGCGAGTGCGGCGCCTGCACGGTGCATCTCGACGGGCGGCGTGTGAATGCCTGCATGATACTTGCCGTGTCCGCCGAGGGACGCGAGGTCACGACGATCGAAGGCCTGGCAAACGGCGATGCGCTTCATCCCGTGCAGCAGGCGTTCATCGATCATGATGGTTTCCAGTGCGGATTCTGCACGCCCGGCCAGGTGATGTCGGCGGCGGCGCTGATTGAGGAGGGACATACCGGCTCCGATGCCGAGATCCGCGAGTGGATGAGCGGCAATCTGTGTCGCTGCACCGCCTATCCGCAAATCGTCGAGGCGGTGCGCGCGGCGGCCGGGAGGGTGAGCCAATGACCCCATTCGTCTATGCGCGCGCCGACAGCCTGGGTGAAACGATCGCGGCAGGTGCTGAGCCCGACAGCGCCTTTCTCGCCGGCGGCACCGAATTGCTCAACTGGCTGCGCCTTGGAATTGCCGGGCCGGCGCGGATCATCGATATCTCCCGCCTCGACGGGCTGAATCAGATCGAGGCACTGCCCGGCGGCGGCCTGACGATCGGCGCGCTGACGCATCTCAACGACGTCGCGCAGCATGCGCTGGTCATGCGCGATTATCCGGTGTTGAGCCAGGCGATCCTCAACGCGGCGTCGCCGCAGCTGAGAAACCTCGCAACGATAGGCGGCAATCTGCTACAGAAGACGCGCTGTGCCTATTTCCGTGCCGAAGAGCAACTGCCGTGCAACAAACGTCAGCTCGGCTCCGGCTGCTCGGCATTGCATGGCATCAACGACAATCACGCGATATTCGGTTGGACCAAGGATTGCGTCGCCACCCAGCCATCCGACCCGGCGGTGGCGCTGGCGGCACTCGATGCGGTGGTCGTCACCGCGCACCGCAGCGGCGGCCGGCGCATTCCGGCAGCCGAATTCCACCTGCTTCCCGACACGCGGCCCGAGGCAGACAATGTGTTGCAGCAAGGCGAACTGATCACGGCAATCGAGCTGCCGGCGCCGGCGCCGCGATCGGCCTACCTCAAGGTGCGCGAGCGCGAATCCTACGAATATGCCATCGTCTCTGCCGCCGCTGTGCTGGAGATGGACGGCCAAACCATCCGTCGGGCGGCCCTGGCGCTGGGATCCGTCGCGCTGCGGCCGTGGCGGCTGAGCGCCGCCGAGGAGCAGCTCGCCGGTGCCGAAATCGGCGATCGCGGGGCGTTGACCACCGCTATCGAGCAATCCTTCGCCGAAGCGCGTCCCTTGTCGCAGAACGCCTACAAGATCGAACTGGCCAAGACCGCCGCTTTACGGGCGATCGAAAGAGCAGCGAGGACGCCGTCATGATGATCAGCCAGCCTGTTGCCCGCCCTGACGGCCGCGTCAAGGTTACCGGCCGCGCCCGCTATGCGGCCGACTATTTTGCTTCCGATCTGCTCCATGCAGTGCTGGTGACCGCGCCCGTTCCCGCCGGCCGCGTGACGTCGATCGTGGTAGACGACGCGCTCGCCGAAGAAGGCGTCGTGCGTGTGCTCACGCATGAGGACATGCCCAGATTCGGCCGGTTCGCATCGCCGAGGGCCGAGCCCGATACGCAGATGCAGCAGGCCGAAGGCCCGCCGGCGGCGCAGAGCTTCATGCCCATGCAGGGCAACGAGATACGTCACGAGGGTCAGCCGCTTGCCATTGTGCTGGGCGAGACGCTGGAGGCGGCGGAGGCCGGCGCCCGCCGCGTCGCATTGCGCTACGAGTTCGCCGAGCCGGAATTGCCGGCACCGCCGGAGTGGACCGCCATCGACAAGGCTGCGGTCGTGCCGAGGGAGAGTGGCTTCCTGTTCCTGGAGCCGACGTTTACGAAGGGCGAGGTCGACCGCGGGCTTAGCGACGCGGCCGCCACGGTCGAAGCCGTCTACCTGCAGCCGTCGCGCCATCACAACGCCATGGAGCCCTCGGCGACACTCGCTGAGTGGAACGACGGAGAGCTGACGCTGCACGACGCCACGCAGCATGTCTATGGTGTCCGCCAGGTGCTTGCCGCCCGTTTGAACGTCCCGGCCGAGAAGGTCCGCGTGATTTCCCGCCATACCGGCGGCGGCTTCGGCGGCAAGGGTTGGATCTGGCCGCATCAGGTGCTGGCCGCCGCCGCGGCGCGCATCGTGCAGCGCCCGGTCAGGCTGGCACTCAGCCGCGCCAATGCCTATTCCTGCCTCGGCTACCAGCCGCGCATGGCACAGAAGATCGTGCTGGCGGCGGACAGGTCGGGCAAGCTGACCGCCGTGCAACAGGACGTGGTCAACCTGACAACCGTGACCGACGATTTCGTCGAGTTCGCCACCGAGGCCTCGAAGGGTCTCTACGCCACGCCGGCCATGCGTCTCAGCCAGCGCGTCGAGCGCGCAAACGTCGCCATGCCGACGGCGCTGCGCGCGCCGGTCGAGGGTCCGGGTACCTGGGCCCTCGAAAGCGCGATGGACGAGCTCGCCCACCGCCTGGGCGTCGATCCGCTCGACCTGCGTCTAATCAATCATGCGGACACGGATCCGGCCACCGGCCAGCCCTGGTCATCGAAGAAGCTGCGCGAGGCCTATGAGGAAGGCGCCCGCCTGTTCGGCTGGCGCGAGCGCCCGCGCAAGCCACAAAGCGACGGCGATTGGCTGATCGGCTGCGGCATGGCGACCTGTAGCATGGGCTGTTTCCGCCACCCGACGCCTGCAGCCGAGGTCAGGCTGCACAGGGACGGCACGGTGCTCATCCGCACCAGCACCCAGGACATAGGAACCGGAACACTCACCATCTTTCCGCAGATCGCAGCCGACGTGCTGGGCCTGCCGATGGAGAAGATCGAGTTGGAAATGGGCGATACACAGCTGCCGGAGGCGGGTCCGACCTATGGCTCGTCGTCGACCATGGGGGTGGGCGCGGCGGTGCTCGCAGCCGCCGAAGATGCACGTTCGCAGCTTGCCCGTCTTGCCAATCTGCTGCCGGACGAGGTCGAGATGCAAGACGGCAAGATTCGCTGCAAAGGCGCTGCCGGCGGTCAGACGATCGCCGATGTTATGAGCCATACCGACATCGGCGAGATCATCGGCTCCGGCTCGTTCGATCCGGCGCAGCATGGCAAAGGTCTCGCCATGCGCACTTTCGGCGCGATCTTCATGGAGGTCGGTGTCGATCCGGGGCTCGGCCTGCTCAGGCTTCGTCGCGCCGTCGGCAGCTACAGCGCCGGCCGCATTGTCAATCCCCGCACCGCACGCAGCCAGATGACGGGCGGCATCATCTGGGGCTGGGGCATGGCGGCGATGGAGCAGAGCAGGCACGAACCAGTGCTTGGACGGTTCCTGTCGAAGAACCTTTCCGGGGTCGCCATTCCGGTCAACGCCGACATTCCCGGCGATATCATAATCCACTTCGTCGACGAGGTGGACGAGCATGCCAGCCCGATTGGCGGCAAAGGCATCGGCGAGCTCGGCGCCACCGGCGTTGCCGCTGCGGTGGCCAATGCCGTCTTCGACGCTACAGGCAAGCGGATCCGGGAGTTGCCGATCACGCCGGAAAAACTGCTGTAGAAGGACCGGCCCGCGGAAGCGTCTGCTCGACGAGGTTGACGTAATAGCGCATCACCGTCGGCACGATCTCGTCGTTGAAGACGTAGCGGTCGCCGTGCAGGCCTTCGCCCGGGCCGACCTCGTCGGCACCGATCCACACATAACAGCCGCTCGCCTCACGGATCATGAAAGCGAAGTCCTCGCAGCCGAGACTGGGACTGACCTCGGTCATGACATTCTCCCGGCCAACGACGGATGCCGCCGCCTCGACGGCGTAGGCCGTCGCGTCCGCCGTATTGATCAGCGGCGGGTAGCCCTTCCTGTAGTCGAGGCTTGCCTTGAGCGAATGCGCGGCGGCAATACCTTGTGCGATCTCGCCGATCAGCCTCTCGCAATGGTCGGAAAGGCCGTGCTCGAAGAAGCGGCAGGTGCCTTGCAGCCAGACCTTGCCCGGCACGATGTTGCCGACATTGCCGCCATGGATCTGCGTGATGCTGACGACAAGCGCGCTTTGCGGGTCGACCGAGCGGCTGACGATGCGCTGGACGGCCTGCACGAAGGCGCCCGCGGCCAGGATCGGATCGTCGCCGAGCTGCGGCATCGCGGCATGCGCGCCAAGACCCTCGAAGGTCAGTTCGAAATTATCGACGGCCGCCATTTGCGCACCAGCGCGGGCGGCGATCGTCCCCAGCCTGACGCCCGGCCAGTTGTGGACCGCATAGACCGCCTCGACCGGAAAGCGCTTGAACAGGCCGTCCTCGATCATGCGCATACTGCCGCCCTCGTTCTCCTCGGCCGGCTGAAAGATGAAAGTGACGGTGCCGTCGAAGGTGCGGGATTGACTGAGCAGTCTGGCGGCGCCGAGCAGCATGGCGGTGTGGCCGTCATGGCCGCAGGCGTGCATCACGCCCTCTTGCCTCGAAGCATAGGGCAAGCCGGTTTTCTCCAGCACCGGAAGCGCGTCGAGCTCGGCGCGAAGGCCGATGGCGCGCGCGCCGCCACCGCTGCGCAGGACACCGACGACGCCGGTGCCGCCGATCCCTTCATGCACTTCCTCGAGGCCGAAGGAGCGTAGCTTCTCTGCAACGAAACGCGCCGTTTCGTATTCATTGAATCCGAGCTCCGGATTGGCATGGATATGGTGTCGCCAGCCTATGACGTCTGGTGTCAGCGCGGCGATGGGGTCATTATGCAGCATGATGCCTCCTTTCACGCCGACAAAGGCGGCGCGATTTGATCCTGCCAGGCATACAAGGCCGGACGAGAGGCGTCTTGAACCGGATTGACCATGACAAGGACAAACCAAGCGGCAGAGACCGGGAAATATTGGCGGCATCCGTGCTTCCCCGACCTTGGCCTGTTCGAGGCGCGCTTCACCCAGCACCGCTACGAACTGCACACGCACCCGACCTATGTGATCGCCCTGATCACCTTCGGCTGCGAGCGGATTCGCATCGGCCGTCAAAGCGTTCTTGCTCCGGCAGGCGCCATTGCCGTCGTTAATCCAGAGGAGTGGCATGACGGCGAACGCGGCGCGGACGAAGGCTGGGCCTACCGGACGTTTTATCCTTCGGTGCCGCTGATGACCGCGCTTGCCCGCGAACTCGGCCGCGATGGCGCTCCGGTCTTTTCGCGCGCGACTATCCAAGACAGTGGTCTTGCTGCAGCGTTGGCGGCAGCACACCAGGGCTCGACGTTGCCGGACACACTGACGGCCGAGTCGTCCCTGCTCGTGGCGCTGAGACGGCTGATCGTTCGGCATGGCGACTCGAGCGGACAGGCCGAAGAGATCGAAAGCTCCGGATCGCAGCGGAGGTTTTCGCTCTACCGCGATCTTGTCGAAAGCGAACTTGGCTCGCAGCTCGACCTCAAGCGGTTTGCAGGCGCGGCTGGCGTGACCCGGTTCCAGGTGATCCGCGATTTCAACAAGGCGATCGGGCTGACGCCGGCGGCCTATATCCGCGACCGGAGATTGCGTCGGGCGAGCGCGTTGATCGAACAGGGATTTGGCCTCGCCGACGCCGCCATCGCGGCAGGTTTCGCCGACCAGAGCCATCTTTCCCGTACGTTCCGGGCCATGCATGGCATGACGCCGGGCATGTTCAGAAGAGCGGGATAAGGCGCTCCTCAACAGACAAGCTTGCGCGTCAAAGCTTGCTGCGCAATGCTGACGCAGCTCGGGGGGAATCATGCGAAAAATCTTGGCACCGACGCTGCTGCTCGCGGCTGCACTGTTTGCAAACAACGCCCAGGCGCTGGATGCCAGCGGGACGCCGGTTGTCGTGACCCCGCTTGCCTCTCGCACCGAGACCGCGTCTGGCCAGCCGATCACGCTGCCGCAGAAGAACGTGCAGGTCCTGGTCTCGGCCTATCAGATCGCGCCGGGCGCGACCTTGCCAGTCCACAAGCATCCGTTTGCGCGCTACGCCTATGTCGAGGCCGGCACGCTTCAGGTCACCAATGTCGAGACCGGCAAGAGCAACACCTATCAAACAGGTGATTTCATCATCGAAATGATCGGGCAATGGCATCAAGCGACCAATGTCGGCGCCGATCCCGTCAAACTGCTGGTCATCGATCAGGTTGAAGAAGGCACCAAGAACACGGTATTGCGCCAGTAGCTGCGGTCGTCGGGCACTGCAGCAAGCAACGTCCGAATTCACTCCGCCGCTTTCGCCCGGTCGGCAGCGGCGGCCAGAACGGCGCGATCCCCCTCCTCGTACAACCGATGGATGGCAATGGCGTTGACGCGCCAGCCTTCCGGCGTCCGCACCAGCCGGTGGAGATAGCTGCCGCCGACCGTCCAGAACCGGCCGCCGATCCAGTGAGTTGCGCGGACATGGCTGCGTGCAACCGCGTCATTGCCCGCGCCTTCAACGGTGATGTTGGTGATGAGGTGCTGGGTGGCGTCGAAGCCCGGCAGCAGCCCTTGCCACAGGGCGATCAGCGCGTCGCGGTCGCTGGTTGTCGCCTCGCCGCCGAAAAGGCTGGTATAGTCGGTCGTGACGCGGGCCGCGAGATAGGATCTGACCCGGTTCCATTCACGCAGATCGGCATAGAGGCCGATCCCGGCAACTGCCTCGGCGATTGCGATCCTGTCTTCGACCGTCAGCGCATCTCCCGATGCGCTCGAGGCGGGCGCCGAGACGGCGGAAATCATCGCAGCGGAAACCGCCGAGATCAGGACATGCCGGCGGGTGACGAAGCTCATTGTCCCGCCTCCCCCGCACTGCCCAGCGTCGCGCGGAAGTGCGCGGCGACGGCATCGCTCGCCGCCTTCACCGGCGCGGCACGATCGTAGAAATCGAATTGGGTGACGTTGTCGAGCCACAGCTCCTGCCTGGAGCTGGTCAGCCGCGCGTAAAACTTGTGCGCACCCTGCGGAATGGCTGCCGCCTCGCTATGCACCATCAGAAAGGGCTGCTGCAGGCGCGGGGCAGCCTGGATGGCGTCGAACCTCAGCCAGCCGCGCCAGAAGGCCGGATCGGCCTCGTTGCGCCAGGCCGGGATCATGCCGCGATCGGGCTCGGTGTAATAGGGCATCTTGAACATGATCGCGCGCTCGTCGGTCGGGCTCGCGGCCGGCAGGAACGCCTGTCTGCCGGTGCGGCGATACGCGGCCTCGGCCGCATCGCTCGTGGCTTCAAGCCTGGCGACGCCGTGCCTGCCGCCATAGGTCTGTTCCACCACTTCGGCATCCTGCAACCAGGGCGCAACGAGGGCGACCGACTTAATCGCGGCGTTTTCGGCCGCAGCGGTGACCATATAGCCGGAGCTGGCGCAAATGCCGAGCCCGCCGATGCGGTCCTGATCGGCTTCGGGCCGGCTCGCGAGATAGGCGACCGCCGCTTCGATGTCGGCGATCTTGGCGTTGGGGTCTTCGTACTGGCGGCGTATGCCACCGCTTTCGCCCCAGCCGCGGAAATCGAACGTCAAGGCGACGAAGCCGCGGTCGGCCATCTCGCGCGCGTAGCGGGCCGGCATTTGCTCCTTTACCGTCATCCAGGCGCCGGTGACGACCAGCGCGGGCCGAGGTTTCGCCGCGTCCAAATCCTCCGGCAGATAGAGCTCGCCGATGATCTGCTCACCGTTCGAGGCGAAAGCGACGCGCTCGATGCGCGGTGCGGCGAAGGCATTGGAGGCGGCGAGCGCCACGGCGGTTGCTGCAGCAAGTGTCAGGATTTTAAGCATCGCAAGTCTCCTTTGGCTTGGAGTGAGAAGCGCGGCGCGTTGCGAGAAAGACCGCCGTCTCAGCGCTCGCCAGCCAGTCGGCCGGGCAATGGCGTCAGCGGGTAATGAGCCCAGTAGAAGGCGTCCGACTGATACATGTCGGTCAAAAAATTCTGTGCCTCGGCGATCTTGCCGTCCTTGATGCGGAACATCAGCGCGTAGAGCTGGTCGATCTCGGGACCTGAGCCGACATTCGACCAGCCGCGATGGACATCGACGACGAGGTCGCCTTGCGCCTGGAAGAAGATCGGCTCGGCCTTGAATTTGCCGTCGGCCAGGCCGCGGAAAAAGGCGACCACCTCGTCCGGCCCGCGCTTGTCGCCGGCGAGCGGATGATGGCCGGGAATGCGCCACACGATGTCGGCCGCGAGGAAGGACCGAACAGCCTCGGGATTGCCGGTCGCGTAAGCTGCGTAATAGTCCTTGATGAGCTGGATATTGCGGTCCTCCAGTGGCCCGCCGTTCGCCGGGGCGGCAGACACCGCCAGAACAGCGCCGGCGGAGAGTAAAGCGAGCCTGGTCATCGGTCCTATCTCCTTGCTCCGTTCGAGCCCTCGCAATAGCGAGATCCGTTCGTGACCCCAATATGACGCCTTTTGTTCGCCGGAAAAACCAGTAGAGTTCGACAGGGCTATTTGGAAAAACCTTACAATGCGCCTCGACCAATTCAGCGGTATCGTCGCCTTCGTAAAAGTTGCGGAGGCCAGGAGCTTCACCCGCGCCGCAGCCGAGCTCGGCGTCGCTCCGGCCTCGTTGAGCGAGGCGGTCAAGGGGCTCGAGGAGCGCCTGGGGGTGCGGCTGCTCAACCGCACGACCCGCAGCGTTGGCTTGACCGAAACCGGTGCCCAATACCTCGATCATGTGCGCCCGGCAGCCGAAGATATCCGGGCGGCTGGTGCGGCACTGCGCGAGGCCCGCGACCGTCCCGCCGGCACGCTGCGCCTCAGCCTGCCCTGGATCGCCGCCCCGCTGCTGATCGAACCACTGATGCGGCCGTTCATGGATGCTTATCCCGAAGTGCGGCTTAGTTTGATCTTCGACGACAGCTTCGTCGACATCGCCGCCGAGGGCTTCGACGCCGGCCTGCGCATCGGCGAGCTTCTCGAGAAAGATATGATCGGCGCGCGCCTGGGCGGGCCCCTGCAGATGGTCGTGGTAGGCAGCCCCGACTATCTGGCGCGCAACGGCACGCCGAAGCGGCCGGCCGACCTCGCCGCCCATCGCTGCATCGCATTCGCCCTCACCCGTACCCGCGCGATTTCGCCCTGGGAGTTCATCGTGGAGGGACGCGAAGTCGCATTCACGCCGGACGCATGTCTGGTCGCGAACACGCTTCCGCTGTGCATTACCGCCGCCGCGCAAGGGCTTGGCCTCGCCTTCGCGGTCGAGGGCCTCGCCGCGCCGCTTCTTGCCTCAGGCGCGCTGGTCAAGGTGCTGGAGCCTTTCTGTCCCGCTTACGAGCCGCTCCACCTCTATTATCCCAGCCGCCGCCTGGTACCGCCGAAGCTGCGGGCCTTCATCGACTTCGTGCGCGCGAATTCTCACAAGCTGCGGATCTGATGTGGCTTTGCGGGAACCCGGCCCCGTTCAGCCCCAGGCGCCGACCATCTGCCTGGTAGTTGCGTTGAGACGGTTGAACGCATTGATCAGGGCAATCTGGACGACCAGGGCGGCAAGCGCCTTTTCGTCGTAGTGCCGGGCTGCCTCGTCCCAGACCGCGTCCGGCACCGGATCCGGCCGGTCGGCCAACCGGGTTGCCGCCTCGGTCAGCGCCAGCGCGGCGCGCTCGGCGTCGGTGAAATAAGGTGTCTCCCGCCAGGCGGACACGGTGAAGACGCGCTCGTCCTTTTCGCCGGCCTTCTTCAATTCGCGCGCATGCATGTCGACGCAGAGGCTGCATCCGTTGATCTGGCTGGCGCGCAAATGGACGAGCTTGCGCGTCACATAGGACAGGTCAGCCGTTTCCGTCGACCTGTTCAGCGCCAGCAGCGCCTGCAGGGCGCCGGGAATGAGCATCACCGGGTTTTTCAATCGTGCTTGCACAGTGGTCTCCTTCGGGCGTGTTTTCTCAAGCCCGGACGACGAACATCCGGGGTCTCGATATTTCTTGGTTCTGTCAGTTCGCCGGCCGCCGCGTTGCGGCAAGGCGAGCGCCGGGATCTTCAGCTTTGCGAGGCAGTCACCCGCTCAAGCCGCTCGAGAATGCGCGGCCAACCGCTTCCCATGCCGATGTAGCCGCGCTCGTCCTCGGACCGGAACCCGGAATGCTCCATGCGCACCCGCGTCGCAGTACCTTCGGGCGTCAACGACCATGTCACCACGGTCTTCAGACCGCTGTCGGATTCGGTGCCGTCGCCCCAGCTGTAGGCGAGCAGGCGTGGCGGCTCGATCTTCAGCACCTCGCAGTTCGTCACGCCGGACCAGCCAGGCACCGGCGTCGCGCGAAAGGTAAAGCGATGGCCTTGCTCAGGCGCAAAGTCGTTCTCCATCAGCCATTCGGCAACCAGATGCGGCACGGTCAGTGCGCGCCATATCTTTTCAGCCGCATGCGGGATCAGACGCTCGACGACAATGGATTTGGTTTCGATTTTGGTTGCTTCAGTCATGACTTCGGACCCGTTGTTTGCGGTTTGGCTGGGCTATTCAACAACGCGCTCTCCATGAGAACCAATAACCCATCAGCTATGAGTTACGTATAACGCTTAAGTTATGAATGTGTCAAGCGGCGGAATGGCAGGCGCGCCCGCAAGCACATTGAGCCAACACTTCCGGCTTTCATCGCACCAGACCCGATGCTACCGCTGGCCAGCTGAAATCATCGACGGATCGCCCATGATCGAGACCGAACGCCCTCGCCTGCCGCTGATCGAGATCTGCGTCGAAGGCATAGACGGCCTGCTGGCCGCGCAAGCCGCAGGCGCCGACCGTGTCGAGCTTTGTGCCAGCCTGATCGAGGGCGGCATCACGCCGAGCTTCGGCACGGTGCGCACAGCGCTCGAGCTGGCGACGATCCCGTTCCACGTCATCGTGCGGCCGCGCGGCGGCGATTTTCTCTATAGCGAAGCCGAATATCGTTCGATGCTCGCCGATGTCCGCGCGCTTGCCGAGCTCGGCGTCGCCGGTGTCGTTATCGGCTGCCTCGCGGCCGACGGCACGATAGATGAGCAGCGCATGAGCGAACTGGTGAAGGCGGCGGGGGACTTGAACGTCACCTGCCACCGCGCCTTCGACATGACCCGCGACCCGACAGAGGCACTGGAGGCGCTGATCCGCTGCAAGGTCGGCCGCGTGCTGACCAGCGGCCAGCGGGACACGGCGCTCGAGGGCGCTGACCTGCTCGCCGATCTTGTCAGGCAGGCCGGCGACCGCATCATCATCCTCGGCTGCGGCGGGCTTGATCCCGAGAACATCGGCAAGGTGCGGAGGAAAACCGGGTTGAGCGAAATGCACTTCGCCGCGCTCAAGGACGTGCCGAGCGCCATGCGTTACCGCAATCCGAAAGTCGGCATGGGCGGCACCGACCTCGACCGCGAATACCGCAACACCGTGACCGACGAGGCGATGGTGGCGGCGACCATCGCCGCTGCCCGGACATGATCCTGGAAGATCGAACAAAAACATGATCGAAATGCGTTTGCCGATCGAACGGGTTTCGCCGCAGGATGAGCCCGCCATCCTCGCGCTCAACAACGAGCATGCTGCCGAATTGTCATGGCTCGAACCCGAGCGCCTCTCCTTCCTGCTCGGCGAAGCGTTTTACGCGCGCCGCATCGGTGCGCTCGAAGCCTTCATCATGACGTTCCATCAGGACGCCAGCTACGACAGCCCCAACTTCCTGTGGTTTCGCCAGCGCTATCCGCGGTTCGTCTATGTCGATCGCGTCGTTGTCGCCGCCGCAGCGCGCGGCCGCGGCCATGCCCGCCGGCTGTATGAGGATCTGTTCGAGCAGGCGTCACGCGCCGGCCAGGCGATCGTCACCTGCGAAGTCAATGCCGAGCCGCCCAATCCGGCTTCGGACGCTTTCCATGCCGCACTCGGCTTTGTGGAAGTGGGTGACGCGGTAATCCACGGCGGCAAGAAGGCGGTACGGTATTATGCAAGGCGGATTGCCGGCTGAACGGCGGGCGCCGTTCGCCCTACCAATTGCGGTTCAGCCAGGAGCGGGCCGGCTTTTCGACGATGTAGTAGCTGCACAGCGCGCAAGCGAACACCGCCGCCAGCATCAGCCACGGCGAACTGCCTTTTATGTCGACGAATTGATACAAGGGCTGCTGCCAAAGATAGAGCGAATACGACCACAGCCCCAGCATCGTCATCGGCAGGGAGGATAGAAGCCCGGTCAGGTGCCGGCTGCTGAAGTCGAGCGAGTTGACGGCGAGCGCCAACAGCGGCACCGCGACCAGATAGTGGATCGGGGTTGGCACGGCAGCCATGAAAAGCAGCACAGCTATGACTGAGGTCGCCAGGGCGACATGCGGACCCTTGAGCAGCGCCGGCAGCCTGTCGTCGGCCTTGAGCAGGCATATCACCGCCGACAGCAGGATCGAGGCGATGTGCACGTCGGTGCGCCAATAGGAGCCCTCGTAGCCTATTCCGAGCGCCCAGTATGAGATGGCGCCGTTTGCCATGGCCAGCACCGACAATGCGCCGAGCAGCACGATGACCCGGGACCGCCCCGAGACGACGACGCTGATCAGCGCCAGGATGATATAGGCGTGCTCTTCGACGCAGAGCGACCAGATATGGTCGAGCGCGCCGGCGCGGGTGACGAGAATTCCGGCATAGTTGTAGGTGAATGTCAGCGCCGTCAGCGCCGCCTTCCACTTGAAGGCGATGAACGTGCCGGACAAGGCAACCATCGCGGCAACGACAAAAATCAGCAGTGCCGGGTAGATGCGGGAGAACCGGCGCTTGAAGAATTTTTTCAGCGGATAGTGTTCGACGAACAGTATCTCGGCCATCAGCCGGCCGCTGAGCACGAAGAAGAATTCGACGCCCAGGACGCCGAGATTGATGCCGGGAACGGGGAAGAAATGGCCGATCAGCACCAGCGCGATCGACAGGCCGCGCCAGCCGTCGAGATAGGCAAGCCTGGTTCTTGCCGAGCTGTCGGCGACAGGCCTGGACACTACAAGACGCGTCGCGGAGATGTCCGTCATGCCGGTCCCTTCTGCGACAGGCGGGCTGGAGGCCGCATTCTCAGCCATATTGCAGTGCACTAAAACTTTGTGCAAGTGCGAGATAACGACACGCCCGAAGTACGGGACGCACAAAAAAGGGGCCATCAAGGCCCTTCCCAAAACCGACGGTCTGCAGTCTCAGGCGTTGGCGGCAGCCGCCGCCATCGCGGTGCGATGTCGCCTTCCGTCTGTGAGCGGCCGCGCGGACGCCGTCAAACGGCAGAAACTTCAAATCCATCATGTTGGCTCATTGCCAAAGCGCCGCTTCAAGACAACAATGACCTCGACGCCGGCGCGCCAGACGCGCACAAAAAAGCGTCGGAGGAAATGGAGGAGGAAGCCGCTGGCCAAGTCACGGACGCGCTATGCATGCGGCCTTTCGGTGCTCACCACCGACGAATCTGACGGGGATGCGTTCGCCCGGGCGGTGGCAGCGGAAGCAGTGGCCATCGACGCCGGGTTTGCCCTCCTGTTTTTCTCGCAGCGTCTCATAGAGGCCGTCGCCCTGTCGGAAGCGCTGAAGACCCACGCGCCGGCGCTCCACTATGCCGGCTGCTCGACGGCCGGTGAGATAACGCCCAAAGGGCTGGAGGAAGGCCAGATCCTGGCTATGCTGTTTCCCTCCGCATCGTTTTCGGCAGCCAGCACCATGGTCGAAAATCTGTCCTCATCGGGCATGGACGGGATTACCGGCGAAGTCGAGGCGCTGAGACGTTCGTTACGCGAGCGCCTCGGGCACGAGCGAGCCGACACCACTTTCGCGCTCTGCTTGATCGACGGGCTGTCCTATGCCGAAGAAGCGGTGACCTCCGCCATCCATTGGGGGCTCGACGATATTCCACTGATCGGCGGGTCGGCTGGCGATGATTTGAAATTCGAGACAACGCGGCTGATCTCGAACGGCAAAGTGACCTCCGACAGCGCCATCATCGTGCTGATCACCACGGAAATTCCTTTCCACGTGTTCAAGACCGACAATTTCGTTCCCACCGACGAGAAGCTGGTGGTGACGGCATCCGATCCCGACCACCGCATCGTGCGCGAATTCAACGCCACCAATGCCGCCGAGGAATATGCCGCCTCGGTCGGCGTCGTCGCGCAGATGCTGACGCCACTGAGTTTTGCCTCGCACCCGGTGGTGGTGAAAGTGGGCGGCGAATTTTACTGCCGTTCAATCCAGAAGATGCACGCGGACGGCTCGCTGTCGTTCTTCTGCGCCATCGACGATGGTGTCGTGCTTGCCGTCGCCCAGCCCAAGGACATGGTCGAGGCGACCCGCGCCGCGCTCAGCGACGTCAGCCAAAGGCTTGGCGGCATCGACCTGATCCTCGGTTTCGACTGCGTGCTGCGCCGGCTCGACGCGCGCAACCGCCAAGTCTATCGCGAGATTTCGGAACTCTACAAGGTCAACAACGTCCTCGGCTTCGGCACCTATGGCGAACAGTACCGTTCGATGCATCTGAACCAGACCTTTACCGGCATCGCCTTCGGTGAACGCAACGCGGCCGAAGCGGCGGAGTAGGAAATCCGGGATGCCGCTCAGGAACATCGACGACCTGGAAAGGCTGAAGAAGATCAACGCCGCGCTGATCAGCCGCGTCGAGCGTTCCATGGACCAGCAAGGCAATGCCTTTTCGCTGTTCCAGACCGCCATTTCGCTCGAGAGCCGGGTGCGCAGCCGCACCGAAGAGCTGCATTCGACCTTGCGCCGGCTGGAGCAGTCGAACATCGACTTGAACGCGGCCAAGGAAAACGCCGAGCTGGCGAACCTGTCCAAGACCAGGTTCCTGGCGGCCGCCAGCCACGACGTGCTGCAGCCGCTGAACGCCGCGCATCTGTCGGTCTCGGCGCTTGCCGAAGTACAGACCAGCGAGGAAGGCAGAAACCTGGTCCGCCAGGTCGAGCGATCGCTGGAGACGATGGAGGACCTGCTCCGCACCTTGCTCGACATTTCCAAGCTCGATGCCGGCGTCGTGCAGCCCGACGTCACCGATGTCAGCCTAGAGACGCTGTTTTCGTCTCTGCGCTCGGATTTTCAGCCGGTTGCGGAGATGAAGGGGCTGACGCTGAAGTTCCGGCCGGTCAATGCGCTCGTACGTTCGGACCGAACCTTACTGCGCCGCATCCTGCAGAACATCCTGTCCAATGCACTGCGCTATACCCGCTCGGGCGGCGTGTTGGTCGGCACCAGGCATCGCGGCGACACGATCCGCATTGACGTCGCCGATACCGGCTGCGGCATCCCCGACGACCAGCGCGAGGCGGTGTTCGAGGAATTCCATCGCGGCGCGATCCCGACGGATGCCGGGCTTGCCGCCGGCGGGCTGGGGTTGGGGCTGGCCATCGTGCGCCGCATCGCCGCGGCACTCGGCCATCCTGTCACGTTTTCGTCGAAGGTCGGACATGGCACGATTTTCCATATCGACGTTCCGGTCGGGATCGGCGACACAGCCGATCCAATCGCCAGCACTGCCGACATGGAGCGGCCGCGCGGCTACGGCCTGTTCGGCACAAAGGTGCTGCTGGTCGAGAACGACATCGACGTGCTGCAGGCGATGACCTCCCTGCTCGAGCGCTGGCAATGCCTGGTGCGCCCCGCCACCTCGACCGGTGACGCGCTCGACATGCTTGGCGATACCGACTGGTTGCCAGATATTGTCATAGCCGACCAGCATCTCGACGGCGGCGACCTCGGCACCACGACTATCGCCGAGGTCCGCGATTATCTCGGTCGCGCCGTGCCGGCGCTGATCGTCACCGCCGACGGTTCGGAGACCGTTGCCAAAGTCGCCCGCGCCGCCGGCATCGAGCTGATGCGCAAGCCGCTGAAGCCGGCGCAATTGCGCGCGCTGCTGGCGCATTTGCTGGCTTGAACTGGTCGTATCTTCCCAGCACACGGGTCACCGTATTCCAGCCATTACTTGTGCCTAGGCAGTAATTCATATGAAGCAGATTCACTTCTTCGCGCTAAAGGACGATCTTCTTCCCGTCTTGGAGGCAGTAGAACGTGAAATTTCGATAAAATACATCCTCATGGGTCATCTTCCCGAGATGGAATTCGGCTCTTTTAGCAATAGAATGCAAATTCCAGCTCTTGGGCAATCAACCACTGAATCGGCTTCTAGCGGTCGATCATTTCTTGTCACTGGCCACGCTGTGCCCATTGAGGTGAGGCCGATAAAAACACCTTCCGGCATCCGGTATTCGCTAGATCAGCTTGGCAATCCGGACACAGTAACTTTTTCCCCTGGTGGGCGATGGACTGAAGATGTTGTGATAAATGGCCGCGTGGCAACGGTCTCCGACACGCCGCTCGCTCAGGAACTAATGAAGACTTTTAATAGAGCATTCAAAAAGCAATTTAGTAAAATTAAAGCATTCTACGTAGGACCGCAGGCCGCCATTTTACTAGACGCGGGAAAGCGGCTAACTGCTGCAGAGCAATCGCCGCGTGAATTTGATCTGACTAGAGAGGCGCGGGTTGCGTAGCTGGTGTCGGGAACGTGAGAGCCGTGGCTAGTCCGATTGCGGTGACACGAGTGCGGTCGACTACGGTGACGGTGCGCTTTTTAGCGAGCCCTCTCAAAACCCCGCATGGTCCCGAAACAGCTCGGCATTGTCGAGCTTCGAGACCTCGATCACCGCCTGGGTGCGGCTGTAGACGTTGAGCTTGCGCAAGATTTCGGAGACATGCGCCTTGACGGTGGTCTCGCCGACCTGCAGCTCATAGGCGATCTGCTTGTTGAGCAGGCCCTGGCGCAGCATCTGCAGCACTTTGAGCTGCTGCGGCGTCAGCGTGGCCAGGCGCTGCACCATCTCGGCGCGGTCGGTGCTGTTGGCGTCGGGCGGCCGGCCCTCATAGCTCCCAGGAACATAGATCGCGCCTTCCATCACCGAGCGGATGGCCGCCGCAAGATCGCTCTTGCGCGCCGATTTCGGGATGAAGCCTGCCGCACCATAGGACAGCGCCTCGGAAATGATCTTCGGTTCCTCATAGCCCGAGACGATGACCACCGGCAGGCGCGGATAACGCGTCCTGAGCTGCAGCAGCCCGTCAAACCCATGCACGTCGGGCATACTGAGATCGAGCAGCGCCAGGTCGAACGGCTTGGCATCCGCCAGAAATTCCAGCGCCTCGGCAATTGAGCGCGCTTCCACCGTGTCGACCTCCGGATAGGCCATCTGCACGGCGCTGTGCAGCGCCTCGCGAAACAGCGGATGGTCGTCAATGATCAGGAACCTGGCGCGATCGGTCATCAGCTTCATTTCGGTTTGGTCTGGCCTAGAATAGGCCCGCAACCATAGCCAGCTTATTGGCAAATAGTACATTGCCATCCTGGCTTGCTAAAGCAGAATGTGCCCATGATTTCCGCGGCGCCATGCGACAGGCCTGGATCTTCCGCCATCCAATGCCTTGCCCGTCCGCCCAAATCGGCCGAATGTGCCGGGGACAGATCCGCTGAAACAGAGACAGTGCATGACCGGCTTCGTCCTTCCCCTGCCTGCAACCCCGTCGGTAGCCGTGGCCGGCTCGCCGGAGCGCTTTGCGGTGCGCCGGATCTTCTGCGTCGGCCGCAACTACGCCGCCCATGCCCGCGAGCTCGGCAATGACGAGCGCGACCCGCCCTTCTTCTTCACCAAACCAGGCGACGCGGTGGTCGACGCGGTGGTCGACGCGGCAGTCGGTTCGGGCACGACGATTCCCTACCCGCCGCTGACCCAAAACCTGCATCACGAAATCGAGCTGGTCGTCGCGATCGGCAGAGCCGGCTTTCGCATACCGCGCGAACGGGCGCTGGACCATGTCTGGGGCTACGGCGTCGGCGTCGACCTGACCCGCCGCGACCTTCAGGACGAGGCGAAAAAGGCGGCAAGGCCGTGGGACTGGTCGAAAGCCTTCGACCGCTCAGCGCCCTGCGGCCCGCTGGTCCCGGCGCAAAAATCCGGTCATCTCGAAAAGGGTCGCGTCTGGCTCGCGGTCGACGGCGAGATCAGGCAGGACGGCGACCTCGCCGAACTGATCTGGCCGGTTCCCGACATCGTCTCGATTTGCAGCGAGGCGGTAGAACTTCGGCCCGGCGACCTGATCTTCACCGGAACGCCAGCTGGCGTCGGCGCCATTGGGCCGGGCGAAAAGATCACCGGCGGCGTCGACGGCATCGGCGAAATCGAACTGACTATTGGCCAACCGGGCCCGTGATCCGATGAGCGACCTCATCCTTCACAACTACTACCGTTCCTCGACCTCTTACCGGGTGCGGATCGCGCTGGAGATGAAGGGCCTGGCCTACGAGTACGTGCCGCATCATTTGCGCCACGGCGAGCATCTGGATCCCGCCTACCTCGCGGTTAATCCGCAAGGGCTGGTGCCGGCGCTGATCCTGGGCGACGGCACGCTGCTGACGCAGTCGCTGGCAATCATCGAATTTCTCGACGAGACCACGCCAGAGCCGCCGCTGCTGCCCAAGGATGCACCCGGCCGGGCTCGCGTCAGGATGCTGGCGCAGATGATCGCCTACGACATTCATCCGGTGAACAATCTGCGCGTGCTGACCTCGCTGCGCACACTGTTCGGCGCCGGCGACCAGGATGTCGTCAACTGGTTCCGGCACTGGGTCAACGAAGGCTTCCAGCCGCTTGAAAAGATTCTGGCTTCCTCGCCCGAGACCAAGACATTCTGCCACGGCGACACGCCGGGGCTGGCCGACATCTGCCTGGTCGCGCAGGTCACCAGCAATGCCCGTTTCGGCGTCGACATGACGCCCTACCCGACTATCTCGCGCATCCATGCCGCCTGCATGGCGCTGCCGGCGTTCCAGAAGGCCGCGCCGGAGAACCAGATCGATGCCGAATAGAGAAGCCAAAGATCCAGATGAAGCGAAAACGCTCGCCGACATCGAAGAATATGGCTGCCACATTCTGTATGTGCTGGAAGAAGGCGAGCATCCGCCTTTCAGCTACTCGGTGGGGATAGAGCACAATTTCAATGCTCCTGAACTGGTCGTTGTCGGGCTGAAGCCAGAGCTTTCCCAGTCTGTCATCAACCAATACTGCAGACGGGTGTGCAACGGCGAGATTTTCCGCATCGGGCAGCGATCGTCTGGTTTCATAGGCGGCTTCGACTGTCAGTTCGGCTCGGTCCATGTGGAGCACTACCCTGAACATTTCGGTTGGGACATCTGGTTCTACGACGGCCTGGGCTTCCGGGTTATGCAGCTTATCTATCCTAGGACCGAAGGCATCTGGCCGTGGGATCCTGAAGCGAGCGAGTGGTTTCGAAAGCGGCAACCGCTTCTCGACACGCCGCCGGCATCAAGCTAACTCCGAACAACCGCCTGACCAATGCGCCGTTATTGAATTGAAACTTATGAAAGCCTTGTCATGAAAGCCGTCGTCTTCGAAAAGTTCGGCGAAACGCCAACGATCCAGACCGTTCCCGATCCGGAGCCGGCACCGGAAGGCGTCGTCATCAAGGTCGAGGCGACTGGCCTCTGCCGCAGCGACTGGCATGGCTGGATGGGCCACGACGACGGCATCCGCCTGCCGCATGTGCCGGGCCACGAACTGGCCGGCGTCGTGGTCTCCGCAGGCAGCCAGGTGACCCGCTGGAAGGGCGGCGAGCGCGTCACTGTGCCGTTTGCCGTCGGCTGCGGCCGCTGCTTCGAATGCACCTCGGGCAACCACCAGGTCTGCGAGCATCAGTTCCAGCCCGGCTTCAGCGCCTGGGGATCGTTCGCCGAATATGTCGCCATCGACCATGCCGACACCAATCTCGTGCGCTTGCCCGACGAGATGGAATTCGCCACTGCCGCCAGCCTCGGCTGCCGCTTCGTCACCTCGTTCCGCGCCATCGTCGATCAGGGCCGCGTGACCCCCGGCGAATGGGTGGCCGTGCATGGCTGCGGCGGCGTCGGCCTGTCGGCGATCATGATCGCCAGCGCCATGGGCGCCAATGTCGTCGCCATCGACCTCACCGACGAGAAGCTGGACTTCGCCAAAAAGATCGGCGCGGTGGCGACGATCAACGCGGCAAAGACGCCGAACGTGGTCAAGGCGGTCAAGCAGATCACCAATGGCGGCGCGCATATGTCGATGGACGCGCTCGGCCACCCCAGTACCTCGTTCAATTCGATCGCGAACCTGCGCCGCCGCGGGCGCCACGTGCAGGTCGGCCTGATGCTCGGCGACCACGCAAGGCCGCAGATACCGATGGACAAGGTGATCGCCTTCGAGCTCGAAATCCGCGGCAGCCACGGCATGCAGGCGTTTCGCTACCAGGCGATGATGGAGATGATCCGCACCGGCAAGCTCAAACCCGAACTGCTGGTCGGCAAGAAGATCAGCCTCGAGGAGGCGCCGGCCGCTTTGATGGCGATGGGCGGCTTCGAAGGCATCGGCATCGGCGTGGTGACTAGATTCTAGATTAACGAAAAGAGGCGCAGACCTCCCGCACGCAGGCTCGCAGCCAGCGCTGCGCCGGATCGGCATCGAGCCGCGGATGCCAGAGCATTGAGATGGTGACCTCGGCAACATCGACCGGCAACGGGAAGCTGTACATGCATGCGCGCGCGCCCAGCGTGTGCCGCTCGGGGACGCTGGCGATCAGATCGGAGGCGCGCGCCATGGCGAGCGTGGCCGAGAAGCTGGAAACCATGCACGCAATCGTCCGCTCGAGGCCCAGCGGCTTCAATGCCTCGTCGATCGGGCCCTTTTCGCGGCCACGCCGCGAAACGCTGATGTGGCGACCGGCGGCATAGCGTTCCGGCGTCACAAGGCCCTCGCTCAGTCTATGTCCCGTTCGCACCGCACCGATGAAGCGGTCGCGAAACAGCGCCTGAATGCGCATTTCAGGGCTCGTTTCACCGGCAACCCCGATTTCAAGATCAATCCCAGCGTCGCGCAGCGCCATGTCGTTCTTGTCGGATTTCGGCGCAAAACGCAGCCGCACGCCGGGCGCGTCCGCTTCGATGCGGGCGACAAGACGCGGCGCGAACTCCTCGACGAAACTTTCGTTGGCGCGCAGCGTGAAGACTTTGTCGAGAGCAGAGAGGTCGAGGAGCCTGGCCGGGCTCAGGAGAGCTTCCGCATCCTGAACGACGCGGCCTACCTGTTGCTGCAATTCCAGTGCGCGCGGCGTCGCAACCAGGCCACGGCCGGCCCGAACCAGCAATGGGTCGCCTGTCGCCTGGCGCAACCGCGCCAACGTCCGGCTCATCGCCGAGGGACTGAGGCGTAGCCGCCCGGCCGCGCGCGCCACACTGCCCTCGGTCAGCAGCACATCGAGGGCGACAAGCAGATTGAGATCGGGCGACGACATGGAGGGACCGTAGCACAGTTCAATCGTGACGTGGCGTTCAATGCACGAATAAAATGCAAGTGCTGCGTCTTCCGCCACATCAAGCCGGGGAATAGCTTGCGGCAGCTCCGATCCTGGGGCTGTCGGCAAAGGAGTTCACCTTGGCATCGATCGCTGAAAAGACTTGGAACGAAGTTGCCCCGGTGAGCGCCCGCTCGGCCCGATGGGCATTGGCAAGTCTGTCGCTTTCAACGCTGCTGTCGTCGCTCGCCACCAGCATCGCCAGCGTCGGGCTGCCATCGCTGATGCAGGCGTTCGGCGCATCGTTCCAGCTCGTGCAATGGGTTGTCCTGGCTTATCTGCTCGCCATCACCACCTTGATCGTCAGCGCCGGGCGGCTCGCCGATATATTCGGCCGCCGACCGCTGTTGCTCGGCGGCATTGCCCTGTTCACCTTCGCATCGGTGCTTTGCGGGCTCGCGCCGACGCTCTGGCTGCTGATCGCCGCAAGGGCGGCACAGGGGCTCGGCGCGGCCGTTATGATGGCTCTGACGCTGGCCTTTATCGCCGACACGGTTCCCCGGGAAAAAACCGGCAGCGCCATGGGCCTGCTCGGCGCCATGTCGGCGATCGGCACCACGCTTGGCCCCTCGCTTGGCGGACTGCTGATCGCCGGCCTCGGCTGGCGCGCGATCTTCCTCATCAATCTGCCGTTGGGAGCGCTGGCCTTCGCGCTCGCCTGGCGCGTCCTGCCGGCCGGAAGAAAGACAGCGGAACCGGATCGGCGCGGTTTCGACGGGATCGGCACGGCTTTGCTCGCTCTGACGTTGGCCGCCTATGCGCTCGCCATGACCCTTGGGCGCGGCAGTTTTGGTTTTCTCAATGTCGGCTTGCTGATTGCCGCCGCCGTGGCTGGCCTGCTGTTCGTCATTGCGCAGACAAGGGCCGAGAACCCCTTGATTCAACCTGCCAGATTCCGCGATCACGCCTTGAACGCAAGCCTTGCCATGAACCTGATCGTCGCCACCGTGATGATGGCGACGCTGGTGGTCGCGCCATTCTATCTGTCGCGCGCACTTGGGTTGAACGCAGCCATGGTCGGGCTGGTCCTGTCGACCGGCCCTCTGGTTACCGCATTGGCGGCACTGCCGGCCGGACGCCTGGTCGATCGTTTCGGGGCGCACCGGATGATGATCGTCGGCCTGTTCGATCTCGCTATTGGTACCTTTGCTCTGTCGCGGGCGGAATTCGGTATTGCCGGCTATGTCGTACCAATCATCATCGTCTGTACCGGCTACAGCCTGTTTCAGACCTCCAACAATTCAGCCGTGATGACCGATGTGGCATCCGACCAGCGCGGCGTCGTCTCCGGCCTGCTCAATCTGTCGCGCAATCTCGGCCTGATCACCGGTGCGTCGGTGATGGGCGCGGTGTTTGCCTTCGCATCGGCTGGCGGAAGCGAAGGCACCGGTCAGCAGATATTGGCATCTGCGGCAGCCGCACGCGGCATGCAGGTCACCTTCCAGGTCGCGACGGCCCTGGTCGTGGCGGCGCTGATCCTTGCGATTATTTCTGATCGCCGCGGCCAGCACGCTTAGCTGAGCCGCCAGCGACAAACTCCAGCATCAGTTCAGCAGCCCTGAGCGCATGCGTCTCCAGAAGGAAATGGCCTGCGTCGAAGACGTGAGCCTCCATCCGGGGAAGATCCATAAGCCAGGACTGAACCTCTGCAACGTCGAAGAAGGCATCGTGGCGACCCCAAAAAAGCATCGCTCGGGGCTGATGCTTCGCCAGATAATCAGCCACTTCCCCGAACCGGTCGACATATCGGCCGTAGTCGGCAATGAGCGCCTTCTGCAGATCAAGTCGTCCCGGCAGACACATGACCCGCCAGTCTTCAATCCAATTACCTGGATCGATCTGCGCCGCGATCTCGGCTGGCAGGCCGGCGACGTACTGGTCGCGGGCTCCCTCGAGGGTCAGATGGGCGGTGGCGGCCTGCTGGTTCGCAGCATTCGGCGCAGCCCAGAAGTCCAATGTGTCTGCCCATTGCGGACCAAAGCCGGAGCGGTGGGCATTGGCATTCTGGATAACGAGGCCTTCGACGAGTTCCGGCGCGCGCATGGCGAGATGAAGCGCTACCGGGGCTCCGAAATCATGCAAATAGAGAAACCTGCG
This sequence comes from Mesorhizobium sp. M0306, assembly GCF_040321655.1. Lineage (NCBI taxonomy): Bacteria > Pseudomonadati > Pseudomonadota > Alphaproteobacteria > Hyphomicrobiales > Phyllobacteriaceae > Mesorhizobium > Mesorhizobium sp. M0306. Next base: position 43,383 of record NZ_JAMYRY010000032.1, read on the forward strand.
GCCAACGTTGAGACGCGAGAGCAGCTCGTCAATCGCGCGGGCCAGCATGTCGAACGATGGCTCGGGCGGCAGATCGGACGCGCCGAAGCCCGGCAGGTCAGGCGCCACGACATAGACGCTGCCGGAAAGCGGGGCAATCACGTCGCGAAACGTCCGCGAGGAGCTGGGAAAGCCGTGCAGCAGCACGAGCGCGGGCTTGGAAGCGTCACCAGCCGTCCGGACGGCCACCTCACCACCGGAGGACAAGGCTATCTTCTGGACCCCAGGCACCAAAATTGTACCTTTCCTCCACGCCGATGCAGGCCACCTCGCTCCTTGCGTCACGCTGGCCGATTCGGCGCCTCAGAGGCGTCGTTTCGCCAGGTCGGCAGCTCTTGGTATCAATTGGACGCGATGGTATCGAGTTCAAGAGTATGCTGGCGCACCTATCTCGCATATCTCTTGGCACCGACGACGCAAAGCACGACGGCGGCGGTGACGGAGATCATGGCGGGACTGACCTGCTCATGCAGCAGCGCTGCCGCCAGCCCAAGGCCGAAGAAAGGCTGCAGCAGTTGCAACTGCCCGACCGCAGCGATGCCGCCTTGCGCCAGGCCGCGATACCAGAACACGAAACCGATCAGCATGCTGAACAGCGAGACATAGGCCAGGCCAATCCAGGCGCCCCTGCCGGCACTTTCGAGCGACGGCGGCATGGTGATGAACGTCAGCGCCAGCATGACGGGCAGCGACAGCACCAGCGCCCACGAGATCACCTGCCAACCGCCGAGCTTGCGCGACAGCGCCGCTCCTTCCGCATAGCCCAATCCGCACACGATGATGGCGGCCAGCATTAAGATGTCGCCGAGCGGCGAGACCGACAGGCCTTGGGTGACTGCAAAACCGGCGACAAGGACGCTGCCGAGGCACGAGAACAGCCAGAACGCCGGCTTCGGGCAATCACCGCCTCGAACCACGCCGAAGATCGCGGTCGCCAACGGCAACAGGCCGACGAAAATGATCGAGTGAGCCGAATTGATGTGCTTGAGCGCCAGCGCCGTCAGCAGGGGAAAGCCGACCACGACGCCAAGCGCCACGATCGCCAGCGGGAGCAGATCTCGCCGCTCCGGGCGCTTCTGGCGAAAGAGAAGCAGCAGCGCCAGGCCGAGGATGCCCGCCGACGCCGCACGGGCGACCGTTACGAACACCGGATCGAAATCCATCACCGCCACGCGCGTCGCCGGAAGCGAACCGCTGAAGATCAGCACGCCTATGAACCCGTTGACCCAGCCACTCGCCGCCCAGCCACTTGCCGCCTTGTCCATTGATGCTCCGCTCGTTTTCGCCCTCTATCGGGCCGGGCGTATGGCTCCGCCAGAGACAATGAGGTACAGTTTGACAAAACCGTCATGGTAGGCTGAGCAGTACGGATGGATGAGCAGACGACAACAGATGAGGGCAGCCGGACGCTTGTCGAAAGCGTCATGGCGACGATCAGGCACAGGATCGCCGCGCGCAGCCTGACACCGGGAATGCGGCTGCCTTCGATCCGGGCTTTCGCCAAGGCCATGCAGGTTTCCAAGTCCACCGTGGTCGAAGCCTATGAGCGTCTAGCGGCGGAAGGCATGATCCGCTCGCGGCCAGGCTCGGGTTTCTATGCCGCCGGACAGTTGGCTCCGCTGTCGCTGGCCGAGATCGGCCCCAGGCTTGACCGTGCTGTCGACCCGCTGTGGGTCTCGCGCCAATCGCTGGAAGCCGGCGACGGCGTCCTGAAACCGGGTTGCGGCTGGTTGCCGGCGTCATGGATGCCCGAGGCCGGATTGCGCCGCGCGCTGCGGACGATGGCCCGCGCCGACGATGCCGCGCTGACCGACTACGGCACGCCGCTCGGGTTGCCGGCGCTGCGCCATCTGCTGGCGCGGCGCATGGCCGAGCACGGCATCGAAGCCTCTCCGGACCAGATCATGCTGACGGAGTCGGGCACCCAGGCGATCGACCTGCTGTGCCGGTTCCTGCTCGAACCGGGTGACACTGTGTTGGTCGACGATCCCTGCTATTTCAACTTCCATGCCCTGTTGCGCGCCCATCGGGCCAAGGTGATCAGCGTCCCCTACACGCGCTCGGGTCCGGACATCGAGCTGTTCGCGCAGGCACTGAACGAGCATCGGCCGCGCCTCTACATTACCAATTCGGCGCTCCACAATCCGACAGGCGCGATATTGTCGCCGGTCGTTGCTCATCGGGTGCTGAAGCTCGCCGACCAGTCGGGGCTGACAATCATCGAGGACGATATCTTCGCCGATTTCGAACACACGCCCGCGCCCCGGCTGGCGGCCTTCGACGGGCTCAGCCGGGTCATCCACGTCGGAAGCTTTTCCAAGACGCTGTCGGCATCGGTGCGCTGCGGCTTCATCGCCGCTCCTCGCGACTGGATGGAAGGATTGACCGATCTCAAGATCGCCACGTCGTTTGGCAGCGGTCGGCTTGCATCCGAACTGGTACTGGCGCTGCTGAAGGACGGTCTCTATCGCAAGCACGTCGATCTGCTGCGCGCGCGGCTCTCGCGCGCCATGGAAGAAGGCAGCACCCGCCTCAGGGCGATCGGCATCATGCCATGGATAGATCAGCCGGCCGGCATGTTTTTATGGTGCAGGCTGCCGGAGGGGATAGATGCCGCAGATGTCGCCCGCCACGCTCTGTCGGCCAATGTCGTGCTTGCGCCGGGCAATGCGTTCAGCCTGTCCCGGTCGGCCAGCCGTTACATGCGCTTCAACGTCGCGCAATCGGGAGGCGACCGGATTTTCAGGGCGCTTGAAGACGCGATGTCGCGTTGATTGCGCTGCCGCAAAACTGAGGCTGAACTCTCAGGTGCCGGCCCGCTTGCGGCGCGCATAAAGCATGACGAGCGTCTCGGCGGTCAGCGCCGGCCTCTGCTCGCCTTCGATCTCGACCGTATTGGCAGCCTTCATCAGATATTGCCCCGGACCTTTGTCTTCCATCGACAAGAGCGTGGTGCGCAGCCTGATCCGCGAGCCGACCCTGACCGGCGCCACGAAACGCACTTTGTCGAAACCGTAATTGAAGGCGGCCTGCGTGTTTTCGGGTACGATGCCCATCTCGAGCGCCAGCGCGCCGATGATCGACAGGGTCAGATAGCCATGCGCGATGGTGGTGCGGAACGGGCTTTGCCGCTTCGCCCGCTCCGGATCGACGTGGATCCATTGATGATCGCCAGTGCATTCGGCAAACTGGTCGATGCGGTGCTGATCGACCACTGTCCAGTCCGAGACGCCCAACTCCTGCCCGGCCATCGCCCTGAGTTGCTCGAAGGTCGGCGGCGTCCTCGGCCGTATCTGCGTCATTCCTGCTTTCCCGATCGCTTGCCTGTTCCGGACCACGACGGGCCGCCCCTGTCAATTCGCCAATGCGATTCCAGCGCATAATCTTCGGCCGAGCCGCCGGTCTTTGCCGCCGGCAAGTGTGCTGCCGGGGAACAGCTTACTTCTTGTTGTGGCCGGCGCGGATCTCCTCCATCGCCTCCTTGATGCGGCTGCGCAGGATTTCGATCGATTCGGTGCCGGACGCCCTCGCCAGTTCGGCCATCTCGCCGGCATTCTTCAGCGCGGTCTCGAAGGATCTCCTGGCGAACGCCGCCTGCTTCTCCATCATTTCCTGGGGATTGCCGGGCGCCCTGTAGTTTTGTGCCATGTCGGTGATTTCGCGCAGCGTGTCCTGCAGCATCTCGCGTTGCCTGGACAACAGCGCCGACGCTCCGGCGGCACTCGCCCGGGCCGACTTCTCCAGCGCTTCTAAGTTTTTGCGGTTGTGAGCGAGGATCGCCTCGACGTCGACATTCGGCAGCTTCAGGTCGCGGCCGAACTTGCTGAACATGTCGATGAAGGACTCGGACTCCGGTCGTTTTGCCATGCTGGTTCTCTCCCCCTGTTGCCGTGAACGCCACCACTGCACGGAAGATAGTGCAGCAAAGCTCAGCGGTCCATTCGGACGAGTCAGCCGACGAGAAACAGCCGTTCGGCGGTGTAGAGCACGAGCCCGGCAAGGCCACCGATGATCATGCCGTTGAAGCGAATATATTGCAGGTCCTTGCCGATGTTCATTTCGATCAGCCTTGTCAGTTGCGCGAGGTCCCAGCGCTTGACCTGGTCGGCGATGAATTTGGACACGCCGCTCTTCTGGCTTTCGACGAAGGATGCAAGCGCCACGATGAACCCCTGGTTCATGTCGGCCCTGATCTGCGCGTCGTCGGCAAGATGGCGGCCGACCTCGACGAACATGGTGGCGAGATGGTCGCGGATCATCGAATTCGGCGCCTTGGCGTCCTGTTCGATGAACAGCCGCAGGCTGTCCCACATATCGCCGGCCAGCGAGCTGAGTTCTGGCCGGGCAAGGAAATCGCGCTTCAGCTTTTCGGCGCGCCTGGCATATTGTTTGGATGTCCTCAACCGCTCGACGAAGGTCCCGACGAAAAGGTCGAATTCGGCTCGCATCGGATGGTGCGGATCGGCGCGCACTTCATCGAGCAGCGAGCCGGCCGATGCAACGATCTTCTTCAACAGATAGGCGTCGGCGCGAAACAGGTTGAACAGCGACGGCAGTTCCTCGCGGATCTTCTCGCGCATCGTCGCCAGCGCCTGCTCGTCGCTCAAGAAGCGGCCGACCACCTTGGTGAACTCGTCGAACAGTTTCTGGTGGCGACGGTCGTCGGTCAGCGCCGACAGCAGCTCGGCGGCGAGCGGCGCCAGCGGCACCTTCTCGATCTGCTCCAGCATACGGCTGGTGAAGAAGCCGCGCAGTCCGGATTGCTCGACCGCCGCCAGCGTCTGCGGCACCAGCCGGCCGACGAAGCGCGACAGGTCGGCGGCGCGGTTCGGGTCGGCCAACCAGTCCGCGACCAGCGCGGAAAAGTCGACCTCGGCGAGCTTTTCGCGCACCGGTTCCGGCGCCAGGAAATTCACCTCGATGAAGCGGCCGAGATTGTCGGCGATGCGATTCTGGTTTTCCGGAATGATGGCCGTATGCGGGATCGGCAGGCCAAGCGGCCGCCGAAACAGCGCCACCACCGCATACCAGTCCGCCAGCCCGCCGATCGTCGCCGCCTCGGCGAAAGCGGCGACGAAGCCCAACCACGCATGCCGGCTCTCGAGCGATTTCGCCACCGCAAAGACCAGCACGCAAAACGCAAGTGCTGCGGCGGCGACGAACTTGGTGCGCCTGAGCGCCGAAAGCTTGGCGTCGGCATCGGCGTCGAACCGGACGGACGCGACGGATGCAAATGCCGGGGCTGGTCGTGACATGATGGGCCGCTCCTGATCGTGTATGCGAACTTATCTAGTGTCGCCTGCCCCAGAAAGCGCGCCGCTGGTTCCGGTGCGCGCAATCGTGCACGCAAACTTGACGCCGGAATTCATCTATTATGCAGCGCCAGTCTGGAATTGTTCCAAACTATAGGCCATATTGACGCCAACCACTGTTATGTGAGGACACAATGCGGCTTACCCGTCAGACCAACTACGCCATGCGCATTCTGATGTATTGCGCCGCCAACACCGAGCGGTTGAGCCGCATCCCCGAGATCGCCGCCGCCTATTCGGTCTCGGAACTTTTCCTGTTCAAGATCCTGCAGCCGCTGGTCGAAAACGGCCTGATCGAAACGGTGCGCGGCAGGAATGGCGGCGTCAGGCTCGGCCGCGCGGCCGAATCAATCAGCCTGTTCGATGTCGTGCGGGTGACGGAGGAAAGCTTTGCCATGGCCGAGTGCTTCGAGAACGACGCCGCCGAATGCCCGCTGATTGACAGCTGCGCCTTGAATTCGGCATTGCGCGAAGCGCTCAACGCCTTCTTCGCCGTGCTGTCGCGCTACACGATCGCCGATCTGGTGGCGGCGCGCCCGAATGTGCGACACCTGCTCGGCATCGACATGCTGGTGCAAAGGGCGCCGGCCGCCTGATTTCTCTGATTGCCTAAGCTGCCGATTGCGGCAATACGAATGGCATGTTTGCGGCCGGCAACACGCCGACCTTCAGCCGGCAATCGAAGACCTTTTCGATCAGCTCGTCGCTGAGCACCTGTTGCGGCGAACCTGTAGCCGCGAGCTTGCCGCGATGCATGACGAAAATCCGGTCGGCATACATCGCCGTCAAATTGAGGTCGTGCAGGATGGCGACCACGCCGCCGCCGCATCTGGCGAAATCACGCGCGATGTCCATGATGATCAGCTGGTGTTTGATGTCGAGGCTGGACACCGGCTCGTCGAGGAACAAATAGCGCGGCTTGCCGTCGAGCACCGGCGCCCACACCTGGCACAGCACGCGGGCAAGCTGCACGCGCTGCTGCTCGCCGCCGGACAGCTCCTGGTAGAAGCGGCCGGCGAAACCGTCGAGGTCGACGCGCGCCAGCGCGCGTTCGGGCAGGCGCTGGTCCTCGCCGGGCAGCACACCGGAGCGCCCGCCGACCAGGCCGAGCCTGACGATCTCGCGCACCGTGAATGGAAACGACAGCGTCGCCGCCTGCGGCAGCACCGCGCGCACCGTCGCCGCCTCGACCGGCTTCATCGCGGATAGATTGCGGCCGTTGACGGTGACCTCTCCCGAATAAGCAAGATCGCCGGACAGTGCTCTGAGGAAGGTCGTCTTGCTCGAACCATTGGGGCCGACGATGGCCGCGATTTCGCCCGGCCGCGCCGCGAAATCGACATTGGCGACAATGCGCTTGCCGCCGATCGCCACCGAGACATCGCGCGCTTCGATCATAAGAGCCCCTTTTACAGGTCGATGACGCCGCGCTTGCGCAGCAGGATCCACAGGAAGAACGGGGCACCGGCGACCGCGGTGACGATGCCAATCGGCAATTCGGCCGGGGCAACGATGGTGCGGGCAACGGCGTCGGCCAACAGCAGCAGCGCGGCGCCGAGCAGCGCCGATGCCGGCAGCAGGTAACGGTTGTCGGGGCCGATCAGCAGGCGCAGCAGATGCGGCACCACGATGCCGACGAAGCCGATGCCGCCGCTGACGGCGACCGACGCGCCGACCGCCGCCGAGACGCCGACAATCGCGGTGTATTTCAGCCGCTGCACCGGAATGCCGAGATGGCCGGCCGTGGCCTCGCCGAGCGCCAGCGCGTTGAGGCCGCGCGCCAGGAACGGCATTGCCGCCAGCGCCAGCACGATGACCGGTCCGACCGAGCCGATCTTCTGCCAGGTGGCGCCGCCCAGCGAACCGAGCTGCCAGAAGGTCAGGTCGCGCAATTGCCGGTCGTCGGCCATGAAGATCAGGATGCCGGTCAGCGCCATGGCAAGCGCCGCCAGCGCGATGCCGGCGAGCAGCATGGTGGCGACCGAGGTCCGGCCCTGCCGTGTCGCGACCTGATAGAGCAGCAATGTCGTCGCCAGCCCGCCGCAGAACGCAGCCAGCGGCAGAGCCATCGTGCCGAGCGCCGAAGTCAGCGGCGCCAGCATGGTCGAGCCAAGCACGATGACCGCGACCGCACCGAGGCTCGATCCCGCCGAAACGCCGATCAGGCCGGGGTCGGCCAGCGGATTGCGGAACAGCCCCTGCATGACGGCACCGGAGACGGCAAGCGATGCGCCGATCAGCACGCCCAGAATGATGCGCGGCAGACGGATGTCATGGATGATCAGGCCGTCGCGGGCGCTCAACGCCGCGTCGCCGGGCAACGCGCCGAACAGCCAGTTGTGCATGACGCCGATGGCCGAGGCATCGGATGCGCCGGAGGTCAGCGACAACAGCACGGCGATAGCCAGCCCGACGCAGAGCAGCACGATGACGAGGCGGGCGCGCCGCGAGCGGTCACCCTCGGCGGCCGTCACCATAATTCCCGCCGCACCAGCGATCGAATGATCCGCCATCGCGCTCAATCCGTGACCTGGCCGCCATAGAGCGAGACGGCGAGGTCGTGGATAGCGTCGGCCGTGCGCGGGCCGAAGCCGAGCAGATAGCCGCCGTCCATGCGGATCAGCTTGCGGGCGGCACCCGCCGGCGTCGAAGCCACGGCAGGGTTCGAAAACAATTCGTCATCCGCGGTTGCCGGCCCGGCATTGTTCATCATCAGGATCGCGTCGGGCCTGGCTGTGATGACTGCCTCGTCCGACAATTGCTTGTAGCCGGCAAAGCCGTCGATGGCGTTGATGCCGCCCGCAAGCTTGATGATGCCGTCGGCTGCGGTGTCGCTGCCGGCGGCAAGCAGCTTGCCGCCCTGCATCGACAGCACGAACAGGATGCACTTGCGCTCCTTGATCGAGGCGGTCTGCTTTTCGGCTGCCTTCAGCCTGGCGTCGATCTGGACCGCCAGCGCATCGGCCTTGGCCTCGGTGCCGAGCGCCTTGCCGACGATGTGGATCTTTTCCAGAATGCCTTGATTATCATAGCGCTCGGGCACCTCGATGAACGGGATGCTTGATTTCTTCAAGACGTCGACGGCTTCTTTCGGTCCGCTGCCGTGCAGTGCCAATATGCCCGACGGATTGACCGACAGCACACCCTCCGGCGACAGCTGGCGCATGTAGCCGACATCCGGCAGCTCCGCCGCCGCTTGCGGATAGCGGCTGGTCGAATCGCGCGCGACAAGGCGATCCTGTTCGCCGAGCGCGTAGACGATCTCGGTGATCGAGCCGCCGATGGCCACGATCCTTGAGCGGTCGGCGAAAGTCGCGATGCCTTCGGCGGCCTGAGCCGGCATCAGCACGGCGAACGCCAGGAAAACAGCGGCCGCAGGACCAAGCGCCGACCTGGAGACCGATGCCAGCCTGGAGAATAGAACCATCATCGTTTCCTCAGGCTGCGGTCGGGCTTGGGATACGCGGCAGGTTTTCGGCCAGAAAGCGCCAGTCTTCGCGCTCGCTTTCGCCCTCATGCCGCTTACCGAAGAACTGGATGATCATCTTGCCGTCGGCGCCATAGACTTCGAGCGATGTGACATGGCCGTCCTTGGTCGGCTTGCGCACGGCCCAGACCTCATCGATGTGATCGGTCCGCAGGTGCAGACGGAAGGTCTCGTCGAGCACATTGAGCCATGGTCCCATCGGCTTGATCGAGGCGACGGGGCCGGAATGGATCTGGATGCAGCCGCGATTGCCGACAAAGCACATGATCGGCATGGCGCCAGCAGCGGCGTGGTTGAACATGGCGCTCACCGCATCCTTATCGACCAGCCAGGCATAATCCTGGCCGACCAAGCGCACCGCCTGGCGGCGGCTGAGCTTCAGTGTCTTCAACATGCCGAAGAACTGATGCACGTCGGTCAGCTGGCTCCAGCGGTCGCGCAGATCGTCGACGCTCGCCGAATTGTCCGCAGTCTCGGTCTCGTCGTCAGGCACGCCCGCTGAAATCGCCACCGTCGGTTCCTGGTTCGGCGATTCCAGCCCGGCCACCAGCCTCTGATAGGCGTAGAGGTTGGATGCTGGCCTGAGATGCACCTTGTGTACCGCCTCGCCTGCGGTGTCGAAGAACTGCAGGCTGCGTCGGATGTCGGCGCCGTCGCGCTTTTCCACGGCAAAGCCGTGCGCCCAGACTTTCGGGAAAATACGCAGGTCGATGTTTTCGCCGAGCACCATGGCATTGTGATTACCGGTGACGACCTTGTCGTAGACGCCGATCTTCTCGTGCACCGCGCTTTCGTTGCGGGTCAGCGCCATCACCTCACCGACAGCTTCGAGGCCAGTCAAAAGGTCGTTGACACGCGGCTCGACGCGCACGACGCCGTCGCCGCAATGCGCGGCGACCAGTTCGGCCTCCGAAATACCGAGCTGGGCGGCGAGGTCGCGCTCGCGCATTTTCGGATTGTCTGCCCGTGCCCGCCGGATCTCGTGCGGGGCGGGTTTTACGCGCTGGTCCATTTCTACCACCTACTTGTTGAGGATGAGCTTGCCCTGCCGGGTGATCTTCAGCCGGTACAGCGCACCATGATGCTCGATGCCGATCTCGTGCTCGCCCTGGAACAGCGTGTTGCTGGACAGCGTTCTCACGGCCGATTGGACCCGGTCGAAACGGACGGAATTTTCGTCGGAACGGCGGACGCGATAGCGAAAGTCGCTGGGATTGTGCGTGTTCATGGGTTCGCTCCCTGTTTTGTGCCGGGCATCTGGCTCGGCGCCTGCGTGAAATGCCGATTCAATTCTTGACTCGAATGGTCATGTTATCTAGCAGTGCAATACCGGAGTAAATGAGTCAACATTTAAGACGCCGGACGCGATGAAAAATGCCAGCGAGCCCCAAGCCAGCCAGCATCGAACATGGATTCTTGGAGTTCCAGCATGGGGTTGGCGAATTGGGGACGGCTGGCGGGCAGCGGCCTGGCACACTGGTCGACGGCAAGCAAAATGGGGTCTATGGCAAGCAAAATGGCCGCATTGCTGGCCGGTGCGGCGGCGATCCCGCTGCTCGCCACACCGGCCGGCGCCCAGCAGGCCGCCCAACCGGCATCCGACCAGCAGCAGACTGACCCGTCTCAACAGCCCGAAAAGGTAAAGCCGGCCCCGGCGGGTACCACGCTGCTCGACAAGATCCTGATCCTCAGCCGTACCGGCGAAACGGCGATCGAGTTGCTTGCTTCAGCCAGCCATGTCGACGAGGAACAGCTCGAGCGCCGCATGGCGACCACGCCCAACGAGATGCTGTTCGGTGTGCCGGGTGTCGCCGTCCAGGCCGACGCAAGGCGTGTCAGTTCCAGCATCAACATCCGCGGCCTACAGGATTTCGGCCGCGTCTCCGTCATCGTCGACGGCGCCCGTCAGAATTTTCAGCGCTCGGATCACGGTACGCAATCGACCTTCTACATCGATCCCGAATTGATCAAATCCGTCGATGTGATCCGCGGCCCGGTCGCCAATACCTACGGCTCCGGGGCGATCGGCGGCGTCGTATTTTTCGACACTAAGGATGCTCAGGATTTCCTCAAGCCGGACGAGACCTGGGCGGCATCCGCGACCGGGCGCTACGAAACCAACGGCGAAGGCTGGACCACCAGCGCCACCGGCGCGTACCGGATAAACGAGAATTGGGACGTGCTCGGCAACATCGTCTACCGCGACTTTGACGACTACAAGCATGGCGGCGGCGACACTGTAGCGGGCACTGGCTTCGATGTCTTGAGCGGCCTGCTCAAGACGACCATCCGCCCCAGCGAAAACAGCGAGCTGAAGCTCGGTTGGATCGGCTCGAACGACGGATGGACCGAGACCAGCGGCAGCGCGCCGGTGAACGACGCCGACCTGAAGGCGAATACCTTCACGGCCCGCTACAACATCACCGACGAAGACAAGAGCTGGCTCGATCTCCACATCAATGCCTCTTACAACAAGACCAAGCTCGATCTGACAACCCTTGTCGCGCAAAACCGGTTTGATCCGGTCACCGGCCTGCCTGTGGTTCTGCCGGCGGGTTCGAAATCGACGTTCGACATCGGCACCTCCGGCATCGACATTTGGAACACGTCGAGATTCGAGAGCGTCGGCATTGCGCATGAGTTGACCTATGGCGGCGACTGGGTTGGCGACGATGTCGAGACAGGCGGCACGGCGGGCGGCGACAGTTTCTACACGCCCTCGGGCGATAGAAACGTCTCCGGCGCATACGTCCAGGACAAGCTCACCTGGGACTGGCTCGAGGTCATCGCCGGGCTGCGTTACGACAGCTACAAGCTCGACAGCGATGTCGGCGAAACCTCTGGCGACCGGCTGTCGCCACGCATCACAGTAGGCATTTCGCCCTTCGAAAGCGCCAGCCTTTCCGGGCTGCAATTCTACGGTACCTATGCGGAAGGCTATCGTTCTCCGTCGCTGTCGGAGACCCTGATCAGCGGCAACCATCCAGCCGGCGTCAGCTTCCCATTCCTCCCCAATCCCAATCTCAAGCTCGAAACCGGCAAGACCGTGGAATTCGGCGTCAATTACAGCACCAACGGCGTCATTGAGGCCGACGACGCGCTGCGGCTGAAGGCGGCCTATTTCAACAACAATGTCGACGATTACATCGACGGCGTAACGCTATCGGCGTTCGACCCGACCAGCGGTTGCCCGTTCGGTCCGGGCATACCGATCTGCTTCCAGTACCAGAATTTCGCCAAGGCCAAGATCCACGGCTTCGAGATGGAGGGCGTCTATGATGCCGCCTGGGGCTTTGCCGGCCTTTCCGCCTCGGTCACCGACGGCCACACGATTTCCTATGAAGGCGAACGGGCGGACCTTGTCACCGTCCCCTCCTCCCAGGTCACCGGGCAACTCGGCTTTCGCTTCCTCGAGGACAGGCTGACCATCGGCGGTGAGGTGCAATACAACGGCAAGCCCCAGGGCAACGCGGTGGCCAAGGACTATACGCTGGTCAATGCCTTCGCCAGCTACCAGGCGACCAACAATTTCAAGGTCGATTTCCGCGCCGATAATCTGTTCGACGTCAAATACGCCAACCCGCTGAACGCATCGACGACGAGCGTCGTTTACGAGCCCGGCGTTACGCTGAAGCTGGCGGCGACCATGAGGTTTGGAGGCTGACGATGATGCAAGGCGTGACAGCATCCCTTCGTCTGTTCGCCGCGGCGCTGGCGAATATCGCTTGCGGCGCCTCCGGCATGGACACAACAGCAAGCGCCGGCGCTTCTCCTCGAGCTCAACGGCGCGCAGCCTTCCGACAAGGGCTGCCGCCTGACCTTCGTGGTCACCAACAATCTCGGCGCCGGTCTGTCCAAGGCGGCATTCGAGATCGCGCTGTTCAACGAGGTCGGTGTCGTCGATCGGCTGACCGTGCTCGATTTCAAGGAGCTGCCGTCAGGCAAGACCAAGGTGACGCGTTTCGACCTTGCCGGCACCGATTGCGGCAAGGTTAGCCGCGTGTTGATCAACAGCGCCACGGAATGCGCCGGCGCCGAGCCGAATGCCTGCATGCGCGGGCTGAAGACGCAGACCAGGACCGGCATCGCCTTCGGGGTCTGAATTTGGGACTGGAACCCGCATTCGCGCGAAACACCGTGGCGTGGCCGCTAGCCGGTTTGCTGCCGCCGGAGCCGGACGATCCGGATTTCGCCATCCCGCGCGGGGCGCTGCGTGTTTCGCCGCGCGACAGGCCGGAAGACAGTTACATCGCCGATGCCGACGGCGAATTGACGACGGTACCTGTGGAGCCAGTGCGGCAGTCACGACAGAAGCAGCGGCGCCGCAACTGGACGGTGGCGATCGCCTGCTCTTGCGCATTCCACGTAGCCGTGGCGCTGGCCTTTCTCACGCTGCCGGACGGCCGGCCAAGGATCGAAGGTGCCGACCAGCAAGGCGAAATGCTGCTCGGCGCCGATCCGCAGCAGGCGGCCGGCGATGTCGGAGACGACCCGGAAGTGGCCAACGTAACGATGGTGACCATGCTCGACGCCAAGCCCGTCGAAACGGTCGAGGCACAGGCGACCGCGGCGGAGGAGACCCTCCAGCCGGTCACTGACGCGGCCGAAGCATCGGGAACAGAAGAGGTCGAGCCGGTCAGCGAGGCCGCAACGGAAACTGCTGCCCTTGCCGATCGCACCGAGCCGGCACCTGCCCAAGCCGTCCAGCCTGCCCGCCAGGACCCATCGCCCGACATTCTTGCGACCGACAGGCTGGTGCCTGCCGACGACAATGTCGTGCCGCCGCCAGTCAGCGCGGTCGAAACTGCCGAGCCTGCCGAGACAGATGCACCAGCACCAGCCGACCCGGCGCCGGGCGAAACAGTTCAGACGACCGAGACAGTCGGCGCGGCGGAAGAACCGAAGCCGGACAGGCCGGAGCCCAAGCAGCCGAAGAAGGCAACCGCAAAGAGCAAGCCGGCCAGGAAAGCCGAACCGACCGAGGCTGAAAAGCCGGTCGCGCGCAAGAAGGCGGACAAGGCACTTGCCAAAGCCGACACCAAGGAGAAAAAGACCGGTTCTGGCGGCCGTGACGGAACGGACGTCGCGCGCGGCATGGCCGACGGCAAGAAGGATGGCAAGATCCTGACCGCCAGCAGGGGCGGCAAGTCCGGCATCGGCAATGCAGCCGTCACGAACTATCCCGGCAAGATCAGGTCAAAGCTGGTGCGGGCGTTCAATTCGACACGCACGCGCGCCACCGGCACGGCTACCGTTGCCTTTACGGTCGGCTCGAACGGCAGCGTCCGGTCGGCCAGGCTGACGGGCAGTTCGGGTGTTGCCGCGCTGGACAAGGCCGCACTCGACGCAGTCCGCCGGGCATCTCCGTTTCCCCCTATTCCGGACGGAGCCGGTCGCTCGGCCTGGCAATTCCAGGTGCCGCTCGGTATCAGGTAACGATCGTCTCCATGCGGGCACCAAAGTCGGCGCCGCCCCTGCCCGCGATGAGCGAGCCCTAGCGAAACCCTCAGGCCGCGGCCAGCAGGCTGGCATTGCCGCCCGCCGCCGTGGTGTCGACGCACACGGCGCGCTCGTGCGCATAAGCGGCCGGATAATAGACTTCGCTGACCAGCGGCACGATCGGGCCGGCGCGCTCGGCGATGACCTTGCGTACGATGCGTGTGGCCTCGGGCGTGCCGGAAAAGGCGACGACATCGACCCGCAGCGAGCGCGCTTCGACCGGGTCCGGCCGGCCGTCGATCGCCGCCAGCGGCAGGCCCTTGCCGGTCAGCGCTGATAGCGCCGCCGGCGCGCCGGGTGCGACGGCGAGCACGGCATTGCCGGCGGCCAGCGCCTGGATCGTCTGAGCAAGCAGCGTATCCGCGTCGGGACCGAGGCAGAGCACGCGCCCGCGCGGCGACAGCGACAGCGTGTTGGCCTCGCCGGTCGGCCCGGGCAGGTCGACCTGGCCGAAATCGATGGCGGCGGCAGCGCCGATGGCCGCGGCACCCTTGCCGCGCAGATGTTTCCTCAGGATGGCGACGCGATCCGGCCGCGTCGACCAGCCGCCAAACGCCGGGTCCGGCAGATTGTCGGCGAGCTCGGTCGCAGTCACCTTGCGGCCTTCGGCAAGATGGGTGCCGGCCTCCGGCCCCTTGCGGAAGCGCCGGAGATAATGTGGCCCGCCGGCCTTCGGCCCGGTGCCGGAAAGCCCCTCGCCGCCGAACGGCTGCGCGCCGACGACGGCGCCGATCTGGTTGCGGTTGACGTAGATGTTGCCGGCATGGATGCCGTCAACGAAATGCTGGGCGCGACCTTCGATGCGGGTGTGCAGGCCGAAGGTCAGGCCATAGCCCTTGCGGTTGATCGCCGCGATCACTGCATCGATCTCGTCGGCATCGAAGGTGGCGACATGCAGCACCGGCCCGAACACCTCGCGCTCCAACTCCTCGATGCCCTTGACCCGAAAGACGTGCGGCGCGACGAAGCGGCCGTCCTTCGGCGCTTCGAGCTTGGCGATCAGCCGGCCCTGCAGGCCCATTTTGGTGCAATAGTCGCGGATCGACGCTTGTGCCTCGTCATCGATGACCGGGCCGACATCGGTCGATATCCGCCACGGGTCGCCGAGGCTGAGCGCTTCCATCGCGCCCTTCAGCATCTCCAGCATCTTCTTCTCGACGTCCTTCTGCACGTAGAGAATGCGCAATGCCGAGCAGCGCTGGCCGGCACTCTGGAAGGCGGAGGCCAGGATGTCGCGCACCGCCTGTTCGGGAAGTGCTGTGGAATCGACGATCATGGCGTTCAGGCCGCCGGTCTCGGCGATCAGCATGGCGTCGGGCGCGGCGGTCTCGGCGAGCTGCTTTTCGATCAGCTTGGCGACCTCGGTCGAGCCGGTGAAGCAGACCCCGGCAATGCGCGGATCGGCGGTCAGCGGGCCGCCGACCGAGGGACCGTCGCCGGGCAGAAGCTGGATGACGTCTTCCGGCACGCCGGCCTCGCGCAGCAGCTGGACGGCGCGGAAGGCGATCAGCGGCGTCTGCTCGGCCGGTTTGGCGATCACCGAATTGCCGGTGACGAGTGCTGCCGCGATCTGCCCGGTGAAGATGGCGAGCGGAAAATTCCACGGCGAGATGCAAGCGATGGCGCCGCGCGCCTCGGTGCCCGCCTCGGCATTGGCGGCCTCAGCCGCATAGTAGCGCAGGAAATCGACCGCCTCGCGCACCTCGGCGACGCCGTCGGCGAGCGACTTGCCGGCCTCGCGGGCGGCCAGCGCGAAGAACTCGACGGCGTTCGCCTCGTAGAGATCGGCCGCCCGGTTGAGGATGGCGGCGCGCTCAACGACCGGGCGTCTTGCCCATGCCGGTCGTGCCTCGACGGCGATGCGCACGGCGGTCTCGACCTGCTTGGCGCTGGCCTCGCTGACCGTGCCGACCACTTCCGAAGGTTTTGCCGGATTGACGACCGGACGCTGCTTGCCGTAGCCGGCGGCGCGGCTGACCGGCTTGGCGTGCCAGCGGTCCGGCCCGGCGAACTCGGCCCTGGCCTTGTCGATCGCAGCCAGCGTCAGCGTGTCGGTGATATCGAAACCTTTGGAGTTGCGCCGGCCGGGACCAAAGATCGCCGACGGCGGCACGATCGCCGGATTGGCGGCGGGACCTTGTTTCTCCACCGTCTCGAGCGGGTCGCGGGCGATGTCCTCGGGCTCGACCTCCTCGTCGGTGAGTTGGTGGACAAAGGAGGAATTGGCGCCGTTCTCCAGCAGCCGGCGGACCAGATAGGCAAGCAGGTCGGAATGCGCGCCGACCGGCGCATAGATGCGGCAGCGCGTGCCTTCGGCCTTGCGCACCGTCTCGTGCAGTGCTTCGCCCATGCCATGCAGCCGCTGGAACTCGAATGTGTCGCGGTCCGTCGTCATCGACAGGATGGCGGCGACGGTGTGGGCGTTATGGGTGGCGAATTGCGGATAGATGCGATCGGTCATCGCCAACAGCTTCTTAGCGCAGGCCAGATAGGAGACGTCAGTGTTGGCCTTGCGGGTAAAGACCGGATAGCCGTCGAGCCCGAGCGTCTGCGCCCGCTTGATCTCGGTGTCCCAATAGGCGCCCTTGACCAGCCGCACCATGATGCTGCGGTCGTATTTCCTCGCCAGTTCGTAGAGCCAGTCGATAACGAACGCGGCGCGCGGGCCATAGGCCTGCACGACGACGCCAAAACCGTTCCAGCCGGCAAGCTCCGGCTCGGCCAGCACCCGCTCGATGACGTCGAGCGACAGCTCGAGACGGTCGGCTTCCTCGGCGTCGATGTTGAGGCCCATGCGCGAATGGCGCGCCGCCAGCGCCAGCGACAATAGCCGCTCGGCCATGACGGGCAGCATCTTTTCCTTCTGCGTCACTTCATAGCGGGGATGCAGCGCCGACAGTTTTACCGAAATGCCGTGATTCTGGCGGATGTCGGGGCCGTTGGCGCCGGCATCGAGCGAGGAGATGGCGTCGGCATATGCCTTGAGGTAGCGCAGCGCGTCGGCCTCGGTGCGGGCCGCCTCGCCCAGCATGTCGAAGGAATAGAGATAGCCCTTCTGCGTCATCGGCCGGCCGCGCCTGACCGCCTCGGCAATGGTGCGGCCGAGCACAAACTGCTCGCCCATCTCGCGCATGGCCGCCGCCACCGCCTTGCGGATGACCGGCTCGCCGAGCCGGCGCACCATGGCGCGCAGCGTGCCTTCGATGCCGCCCTCGCCCTCGTCGAGCACGCGACCGGTCAGCATCAGCGCCCAGGTCGACGCATTGATGAAGATCGAGCTCGAGCCGCCCGAATGCGCCGACCAGTCGTGCGGCGCAATCTTGTCGGCGATGAGGTCGTCCATCGTCTCGGTGTCGGGCACCCGCAGCAGCGCCTCGGCCAGGCACATCAGCGCCACGCCCTCCTTGGTCGAGAGGCCGTAGGCGGACAGAAAGACCTCCATCAGCCGCGGATCGGACGAGCCGCGCACCGCCCGCACCAGATCGGCGGCACGGACCGAAATCGCCTTGCGGTCTTGCACGGACAGCCCGGCCGCCTCGGCCAGCCGCTTCACCGCCTGGTCTTCGTCGGGCAAATAATTGGCACGGATCTGCTGGCGGATGGTGTCGAGCGCTGGCATGGCGGTCCTGTAGAGCGAGCATAAGGGGGCGGGCCGGCGGTCACCGGACCGAATGGCGCAAGCTAACATAAGTAGGGATTCCAGTCGGTCCAAAGAAATCGACAGCACAGGTCGATCGATCTATCATTAGGACTGATCACCTCCAATTCGACCAGGAATCCAATGACAGAAGACCAATTGGACCGGATCGACAGGAACATCCTGTCGGCGTTGGGTAGCAATGGCCGGCTTTCCATGTCGGATCTGGCGGCGAAAGTCGGCCTGTCGAAGACGCCGGTGCAGGCTCGAGTCAAGCGGCTGGAGAAGGACGGCTTCATCAGGGGCTACCAGGCGATCATCGACCGTGAGCGCATGGGCGAAGGCCATGTCGCCTTCGTCCAGGTGAAACTGTCCGATACCCGCTCGGCCGCGCTCGACGCCTTCAACCGCGCCGTGCAGGCGGTGCCGGAGATCGAGCAGTGCCACATGATGGCGTCGAGCTTCGACTATCTGCTGAAGGTCCGCACCACCGACATCGCCGCCTACCGCCGCGTGCTCGGCGAGCGCATCTCGGCCCTGCCGCACGTCGCCCAGACCTCGACGTTTGTCGCGATGGAGACGGTGAAGGACCGGTGAGTATCTCTGCATACAGACCGATGTCAGCGGCCGATCCAACGCTGGCGATTAGCCTATCCCCACCATCCCTTCGTCATCCCAGGGCGGAGCAAGGAGCGAAGCGACGCGGCGCAGACCCTGGGATCCATGCCGTTACCTCAGTCGAAGAATGCAGCGGTTCAGAACGGCACTTGTGTCGGCACCGGCGCCAGCTACCCTTCAACCATGACCGGCTATGCCTACATGACTGCAAGCCAGAAGCGCGGCACGATCTATATCGGCGTCACCAACGATCTCGGCCGCCGCATGCCGGAGCACAAATCCGGCCAAGGCTCGCGCTTCACCAGCCGTTACGGCGTGCAGCGTGTGGTCTGGTACGAGGAACATTTCGACATTCGCGACGCCATCCAGCGCGAGAAGTCGCTGAAGCGCTGGCCACGCCAGTGGAAGATCGAGCTGATCGAGAAGACCAACCCTGAGTGGTTCGAACTTTTTCGCGGGACGGGGTGGTAGCGTACGGTTCTGGTCCGCAGGCGCACTGCCGCGAGGTAACGGCATGGATCCCAGGGTCTGCGCCGCGTCGCTTCGCTCCTTGCTCCGCCCTGGGATGACGAAGTGGAGGGATGTCTCAGCTAATCTCGAGGCTTTGTGATTGCCACCTTCTTGATTTGCTTCAAGTCGGGAAAGTCGAAATCTATCTTCACGTCCCGGCAAACCCAACCTCACTCCGCCAGTGTCTTCAAAAACGCCACCAGCGCCGCGCGTTCGCGATCCGAAAGCTGCAGCGGATGGACCTCGGATGTGCCCTCGACACTTGCGGGCGCCCTGGAATAATGCGCCACCACCTCGTCCAGCGAGGAAAACTGCCCGGCATGCATGTAGGGCGGCCGGGTGGCCGCGCCGCGCAGCGACGGCGTCTTGTAGGCGCGGACGAGTTCCGGCCCGGCCTTGACCATGAAGCGCAGTTCGCGGCAGGCGCTGGCATCGCCGTCGCGAAAGGCGCCGAAACAGTTGAACGGATCGGCCTCGACCTGCGCCACCGCGTCGACACGGCCGCGATCCGGCGGCAGGCCCGCGACCGGCGGCACGCCGGTGTTGTGAAAACTGCCGTCGGTAAAACGCGGGCCATTGTGGCAGGTCACGCAATTGGCCTTGCCGATGAACAATTTCAGGCCGAGGATTTCCTCCGGCGATAAGGCGGCGTCGCCTTTCGGCTCGGCGCCCGCGGCCAACTCGATGGCAAAACGGTCGAAGCGCGTCTGCGGCGGCTCGATCGAGCGCTCGAAGGCAGCGATCGCCTTGCCGATATTGGCAAAGACGCGGTTGACGTCCTCGGCTTGGCTGGCGGGCATGGCGTTCCAGGCCGCCTTCTCGGCATCGGTGCCGAGCGGGCCGGCATTGGCCGGCACGCCCGAAAGGTCCGGCAGCGGCCCGAAGATGCGCTCGTAGCGCTCGCCGAAGCGGGCCTTGATGTAATGCGCGAAGGCGGCGCGGTTGCCAGCCTGCTCCAGCGGATTTTCGAGCGGTGTCAGCGCTTGCGCCCACAGGCTGTCGCGCCGCCCGTCCCAGAAGAACCAGGGATCATGCGCGACGCCGGCCAACGGCATGGTGCGCCGGTTGGTGCGGCCGACGCCGACCGCTTGCGGCAGGTCGTCCTGGAACTGCCGGTCGATCTTGTGGCAGGTCGAGCAGGATACCGTGCCGCCGCCGCTCATCCCGGTGTCGAAGAACAGCGTCGAACCGAGTGCCGCGGCGGCCGGCACATCGGCGAAGCGATTGGTGGTGTCCGGCTTCAACGGCGGCAGCCTCGACAGCGCCAATGAGGCGACGGTCTGCTTTTCGGCGTCGGAAAACTCCGGTCTGCCGCAGCCG
Source organism: Mesorhizobium sp. M0306 (assembly GCF_040321655.1). Taxonomy (NCBI): domain Bacteria; kingdom Pseudomonadati; phylum Pseudomonadota; class Alphaproteobacteria; order Hyphomicrobiales; family Phyllobacteriaceae; genus Mesorhizobium; species Mesorhizobium sp. M0306. The sequence continues at coordinate 63,805 of NZ_JAMYRY010000032.1, forward strand.
GCAAGCACGGCCACCACCACCAACGCGAGAAGACTGAAAAACCGGGCCATCAGTGGCTCACAGCACCACGTTGAAGACGACAGTGTCCGAACCGGCCGCGGCGGAAATGGCAAAATGCAATTGCCACCACCCGCTCATCGTGAATTTCACGCCGTCGATGCGATAGCGCCCCTCGCTGAGGTAATCGGTCGCCTGCGGACTGGTCGGCAGACCGTGCTTGTGCTGCGGCATGCCGCCGGAAATCGTTATCGCAGCACCTTCCACCGGCGCACCCTCGACGGTTTTGAGCGTGAGCAGCCAGGATTCCAGTTCGCCCTGCCGGATGACGCCCTTCTCGGGCTCGAAAGTCGCCACGAACAGCTTGTTCGCCGTCGTCTTGGAACGGCCGACGTCCGAACTTGGTTGCGGTGCATGCGGCGCCGTCAGATAGACGACGGCCAGAACGCCGGCGAGCAAGGTAGCCAAGCCGAGGCCTCCAAGAAGATAACGCCATAACGATGCCAAACCCATTCCTGTTCTGCGGATAACGTTTCGCTGGGCAGATCGCGTCCCACGCCCCTGTGGGAAATCGCGCCCAGTGCAAGAATCCGCCATCGCCGAGCATGGCGCTGCCGGCCGCAAAAAGCTACAGCACCGCAATTGCAGGATGGAGGAGTGCTTCATGGCAGGAAACGGCATCGCCTCGATCGGCGAGTGCATGCTCGAGCTTTCGGGCCAGGTCGGGCCGAACTGGCGCATGGGCTTTGCCGGCGACACGTTCAACACTTTGTGGGCGCTGCATGCCTTGAGCGGCGAACGGCCGGCGACCTATGTGTCGGCCTTCGGCGACGACCCGTTCTCACGCGACCAGATCAAGTTCCTGGCCGAAAACGGCATCGGCATCGGCGCCAGCCCGATAATACCGGGCGCCCGCCCCGGCCTCTATGCGATCACACTGACCGGCGCCGAACGTTCTTTCACCTATTGGCGGGCCGATGCGGCCGCAAGGCAGTTGGCTTCGGACCCAGCCGCTTTGCAGAAAAGCCTTGAAAACCAGGCGCTTGTCTATTTTTCCGGAATCACTTTGGCAATCCTCGACGACGACGCACGCGAGGTGCTGCTGGCGGCCGTGGCCAAGGCGCGCGCGGCCGGCTCGCTGATTGCCTTCGATCCCAATTACCGGCCGCGGCTGTGGCGCCGGCGCGAGGAAGCGCAGGCCGCGATCCTCGAGGCGCTCGCCGTCGCCGACATCGCACTACCCACCTTTCCCGATGAGCAGATGCTGTTTGGTGATACGACACCGCAGGAAACAGCCGAACGGCTGCGAAAGCTGGTCGGCGAACTCGTCGTCAAGAACGGCGAGGAGCCGGCGCTGATCGCGCAAAACGGAACCTTGCAATCGGTGCCGGCGGTACACGTCGCCAGCCCAATCGACACCACCGGCGCCGGCGACTCCTTCAACGGCGCCTATCTCGCCGCTCGCCTTGCCGGCCATGCGCCGACTGAAGCGGTGCAGCGCGCCCATCGCGTCGCCGCCGCCGTCGTGCAGGTGCGCGGCGCGCTGGCGCCGTTCGAGACGCTAAGGGCTGCGTTCGAGGCAACTGCTATCTGACCTTGATGACGACCTTGCCCTTGGCGCGTCCTGTTTCCACATAGGCCAGGGCGTCATTGGCCGCTTCGAATGGAAAGACCCGATCCAAAACCGGGCGGATCGCGCCGGCTTCGATGAGGGCGGTGATTTTGCTTAGGTCGTGAACCCATAAATGGGAATGAGGGAGATGGGTGAAAAGCGATCGTTGCGTCGTTTGACAGATCGCGCATATTGTCGAG
>NZ_JAMYRY010000033.1:0-65377 GCF_040321655.1 Mesorhizobium sp. M0306
GGCAGGACAGAGGGGGGTGTGAAGGAATGCCAACGTCCCGGTCGGCCCTCAGAACAGGAATGCGGCCGTGGCGGGGTTCGGGCCGGTGCGGCCGTCGGGCGAATCCATGCACCGGATAAGCTCGAGGTCCTTCGCTTCCAACTCGAAATCGAAGACATCGAAATTGGCGGCGATCCGATCCTGGTGGATCGACTTTGGAATGACAATCAGCCCTTCCTGAAGGTGCCACCTGACGATCGTCTGCGCCACCGACTTGCCGTGTTTCCTGGCAATGCCTTCAAGCGTCGGATCGCTCAACAGCCGGCCGCTGCCCAGCGGGCTCCAGCTCTCGATGCGGATGTTGTGCCTGTCATGGAATTCGCGTCTGTCACGCTGCTGGAAGCGGGGGTGGAGCTCGATCTGGTTGACGGTCGGCGTGACGCCGGTCTCGCCGATGATCCGTTCGAGATGGTCGTGGTTGAAGTTCGAAACGCCGATCGACTTGATCCGGCCTGATTGCCTGAGTTCGATAAGCGTCTTCCAGGCCTCGACATATCTGTCCTGGCTGGGCACCGGCCAATGGATCAGGAACAGGTCGATCTGCTCGATGCCGAGCTTGCTCATCGTCTCGTCGAAGGCGCGCAAGGCGGCGTCGCGCTGATGCGCGCCGTTGCGCAGTTTCGAGGTGATGAACAACTCGCTTCTCGGCACGCCGGCCGAGCGGATTGCCTGCCCGACACCTTCTTCGTTCCGATAGCCTTCGGCGGTATCGATCAGTCTGTAGCCGGCCTCGATTCCGCAGCGCACCACCTTGGCGGTGATGGCTGGATCGACCTGCCACACGCCGAGGCCGATTTGCGGAATGGCGGAGCCGTCGTTCAATCTGATTTGTTCAGGTCTATTCAGGGTAATCTGTTCAGGCATGTTCAGGTCCTTCTGCATCGTTCCGCCCGGCGCAGGCTCTATCTAGTCTGGATGGCCGCGAAAGCCAGTCGATATCAGGAGAATGTGAGGAGACGGACGTGAAGCGCTGATCCTCCGTTTCGGGCCGACAGCGCTCTGTGACCCACGGGCGCCAGAGAACCCTACACAGGACGACCCCACTATCGCGGATTCTGTGGTATTCTGCCGACTATCCGAGGAGGCGACTGCGTTGACCAACAGCTTGGAAGCCGAAGGGGCAAGAGACTGGTCTCCCCTGCTGGTCGCGGCAGAAAAAGGCGATGCGGAGGCGGTTCGATCGGAATTGGCGGCTGGCGCCGACATCAATCAGTCGGACGACGGCGGCTGGTCTGCACTTCACCTTTCAGCCCTCAATGACCGCACAGCGGTGGTCGAGGTGCTGATCGAAGACCCGGAAATCGACGTGAATTCCAGAAACAAGTGGAAGAGCACGCCCTTGAGCCTTGCGTCCGCCAAGGGACATTACGCGTGTATCTCAGTCCTCGTGAGACACCCCCAAATAGAGATCAACGCGCGAGCTGACTACTACGGCAGAACGGCTCTTATCGAGGCGGCGAAGAACGGGCATCTCGAAGTCGTCAAGTTGCTCGTGGAGAATGGCGCGGAAGTAAATCTGACCGACAAGACGGGGACAAACAACGCGCTCATCGAGGCTATCAAGGGGCGGCACTACGAGATCGCGGAATACCTGCTGGATTCTGGGAAAGTGAGCTTTATCAACAAAGAGATGAGGCTAAACGCCCTGATCTGGGCTGGCAGTTGCCACAACCCTCAGCTTATCGAAAAGCTGGAAGTCTCGATTCATACTTTCTTCGAAGGCAAGTGAAGCTTCCGCTTCCCGGTTGCAGTTGCCATTTGTGGTTACCTGACGAGAAGCAGGTAATCCTCCAATCCGGAAGGCTCGTCAGCCCTTCGCGATAAGTGCGGTGCTACTCACGATGTCCGGGCAGGCCGCCGACCAGGCCGGCCTCATAAGCCGCAAGTGCTTTGGCGACGCCGGCAACGAGGTGTTCAACGTCGCTCGCATGTTCGAAGGCAATCCCGGTTTGCGCAAACTCCAGTGGCGAATAGTCAGGCGCTATCCGCTTGACCTCTGCCATGATGCGCTGAGCTTCCTCCAGGTCGCCGAGTTGCGCGTGGCACCCCGCCAGCCTTGTAAGTCGCCAGGGCGTCTTCGAGGGGACCTTGGACATGCTGACAATCGCGGCCTTGTAATCTCCGACTGAGTATAGCGCGATGGCGCGATCGTAGTGGTACCAGTCTGGATGGATCGGGTTGATCCGTATCGCATTGTCAACCGCCGCGAGTGCTTCAAGAGGCCTGCCTCTCATCGTCAGCAAGAACCCCATTTGCGCAATCGTATCGGCGTCATATGGATTGAGGTCGAGCGCGCGTTGAAGGTGATGTTCAGCCGCATCGAACTGACGGGCCGAGATGAAAGCCTGGGCGAGTACGCGATGGCAGCGTGGCTCTTCCGGCGCCAAGGTCGCCGCACACTCCGCGCGGTGGATCACCGAACCAAGCAATGCCGGGGATGCCTCGGCATAGCCACCGATAATGAGATCGGCGAGCGCGACGTAGGAATGCGCCAGTGCATAGGCCGGGTCTTTGTCGACCGCAGCCTGGAAAAGACCGCGCGCAGCCTCGTTGTCATCATCATTATAACCGCGCAGACGGGCCAGTCCGCGCAGCAGAAGCTCGTATGCAGCCAAACTGTCGGGAGGCTTTGGGGTTGCCTGCTTGACACCTGCGTCGTCGAGCCGAGCGACCAGCCGGTTCACCACACGGCGAGCGATTTCTTCCTGCATGTCGAAGATCTGGCCGCCAGACGCAGAAAAGGTATCGCTCCACAAGACTCCACCCGTCGAGGCGGCAGTGAGACTGACAGTGACCCGCATCCCGTCTGCGCGAGTAGTCGCCCTGCCGCGGACCAGATAGGTTGCGCCAAGGCTGGCGCCAACGGCACGCCAATCGGAAGCCGAATCCGAGACGAATGCAAAGCCGGAATTGCGCGCCAGCACGACGACCGTTCCGAAGCGAGCCAACGCGTTGACGATGTCTTCGGCAAAGCCGTCCACCAGAGGGGTGTCTTCCGGCGCACCTTCATTGGTGAAACGCAGCACCGCAACGCTCGGCTGTCCAGCGCGCTCTTGCTTTGGCGCTTCGAGACGAGAGAGGATGTAGCCGCGTTTGGCGACCGTGCGGATAATGGTTTGGCTTTCGTCGTTCAGCGCCTTTCGCAACTCCCTGACCGCCTGCGTCAGTGAGTCCTCGGTTACGAAGACATCGGGCCACACCGCGGACATCAGTTCCGACTTGGTCGCGACACGCCCGACATTCCTGCTGAGATAGGTCAACAGATCAAACGCCTTGGAACGCAGTGCAACAGGTTTCCCGTCGCGCAGCAGCAGCCCGCGGGCAAGATCAAGCTCGCAACTGCCAAGTGCCAGTGGTACGTTCCCTGGGTTTTCTCGCGACATTGAATGCCGATCTGACCAGCTCGACCAAACGCAGCCTGATTGGGGTCTCAATCGGCGCGGACGTCAAGGGATCAGAAGAATTTGGTTCGCCTCTACTTTGGCTGGAAGTCATCCGCCTCTCCATGGCCATGATCTCCAGCATTTCGAACATTGTTCCAGGCATGGGCGCACAAGGCGACGCAGCCATGACGGTGGATGCAAATTCCAGGAGTTCTTGCCGGGCGGCTTGGCGCGTGTTCTCATTCAGTGACATGGTCGACCTCATCCGGTTCTTTCTTGAGAACAATGAAGCCAAAGAACGGGCGCGTACCGGAAGATTTCTGAAATTCTGCTGAATCTGCCATAGCAGGGTTTTCCCCCAATTATTCAACCGAACGGTTGACTATCTCAAAGCGTGCGTCTATATTCAACTACATGGTTGAATTAGAGACACCCCAGATGGACGCGGTTTTTCACGCCCTTGGTGACGCCACCCGGCGGCACATGCTTCGCGATCTCGCCGATGGCGAGAAAACGGTCAGCCAGCTGGCGGAACCCTTCGCGATGTCGCTCGCGGCCGCCTCCAAGCACATCAAGGCGCTGGAGAATGCAGGACTTATTCGTCGAGAGGTGAGGGGCCGCACGCATCTATGCCGACTAGCCCCCGGACCGCTGGCCAGCGCCCATCAGTGGCTCAGCTTCTACGAGCGCTTCTGGACGGGGCGTCTCGATGTTCTCGAACGCCTTCTTCGCGAAGAGGACGCACGCAAAGCCCAGAATGAGCCCAGGAAATCGCCCAACCCGAAAGAAGGAGACGAGCAATGAATCAGATGAGAACCATCGATGCCTATGGCGAGCTGAGCGAGCCCGCCACGTTCACCATCCAGCGCCTTTTGCCCGGCCCCATCGAGCGCATCTGGGCCTATCTCACCGAGAGTGACCTGCGCCGGCAATGGATGGCCGCGGGCCAGATGGAAATGAAGGCGGGCAGCTCGTTCGAGTTCGTCTGGCGTAACGACGAGCTGACCGACCCGCCTGGCCAGCGCCCCGCGGGCTTTCCCGAAGAGCACCGGATGGAGGGCCGGATCACCGAACTCGATCCGCCGCGCAAGCTTTCCATCACCTGGGGAAATACCGGCGGCGTCTCCTTCCTGCTGGAGGCGAAGGGTAGCGATGTGCTGCTCACCGTCGTCCATCGGCGCCTGCCGGAACGTGCAATCCAGCTCAACATCACTGCCGGCTGGCACATACACCTCGACCTGCTGGCCGCCCGCCTGGCGGGCAAGACACCGACCTCGTTCTGGGACGGCTGGAGCCGCCTGCGGGAAGAATACGACCGCCGCCTGCCGGCCTGATGTAACTCGCGGCGGCCATCCCTGAGGTCGCCGCCAGTCACACGAAGCAACGATGAACTGATGAAACGTGCTTGCATCCCGCAAGCCTGATGGAGGAAGTCATGCGTAAATTGATCACTGGAATGAAAATTTCCGTCGACGGCAAAATGGAGGGCCCAGAGGGTTACGCCGATTGGGTCGACGCGTGGTCGGACGAATACGGCCTGACGCCGCAAATCGACGCCTGCCTGCTTGGCAGCGTCATGTATGCCGGCTACGAGCGCTACTGGAGCGCCATCCAGAACGAGCCCGACAAGCCGCTGCCGATGACCGGCAAATTGCCGAAGCCGGCCGAGCTCGAATGGGCCCGTTTCGCCGCGCAGACCCCGCATTATGTGCTGTCGAACACAATGACTTCGGCGGCTTGGCCAAAGACGCGCTTCGTACGGAATTTTGAGGACATTGCTGCCCTCAAGCAGCAGCCCGGCAAGGACATCTACCTTATGGGCGGCGCCCGAATTACCGCGAGCCTTATCGATGCCGGGCTGGTCGATGAACTCAGGCTGATCGTCTATCCCCTGCTCGCCGGTGAAGGAAAGCCGCTGTTTGGGACGGCGAAAAATCGTCGTGGGCTCGAACTGCGCAAGGTCGAACAGCTGTCGGACGGCCGCGTCGGGCTGGTCTACGGGATCGGCTAAAGCGCATCGCGTTCGATCGGCCTCATGCGACGCGCTTTAGGTTCTTTGTTATGCATGTCGTTACCGCAAAACCGCTGCCCACTTTTGCGCGGCATGCATTAGCGCCAATGTCAGGCAACGACGCCGCGGCAGGCCCAGGCGACATTGGCAAAGGACCTCGGGCCGTCGGGCCGGCCGGCCTCGTAGGCGTCGCGCATGGCGGCGTCGGTGCGCGCCCGCTCTTCCGCGTCGAGCGTGGCTACATACTTGCCGAGCGGCCCTTCGCCGGCGGCTATCGGCGCCCAGTAATCGTCGAAGTTTTGATAGTCCATGCGGATCATCAACTCGGTCTCCGTAACGTCGCGGAGACCCTGCTCGACAAAGGTCCGTTTCATTTCACCCGGCTGCATCATCGGCTGGGTGCAATAGCGGGCGCGCAGCTGGCGTCCGCCTTCGCTGAGCACCGCCACCGTGTCGATCATCATGCGCATCCCCGGCATGCCGCCGAGATGGTCCCATACCGTCGCCGCGACCACACCGCCCGGCCGCACGACGCGACGCATCTCGGCGACTGCCTTGCCGGCTTCGGGCACGAAATGGAGCACGAGCAGCGCCAAGGCACGGTCGAACGCGCCGTCCTCAAGAGGCAGGGCACAGGCATCCGCCTGGCGGATTTTTATCCGCGGATCGGTGTTGCGCCGGATTGCCTCCTCGACGAAAACGGCCGAAAAGTCGATCGCGGCGACCTCACTGAGGTCAGCGGCCTTGACGAGCGCGAAGGTCAGGCTGCCGGTGCCGCAACCGACGTCGAGGATCGTTTCGCCGTCCTTAAGGCCCGCGAAGCCGATGAACAGCGGCGCGAGCCTTTGGCTCCAGCGGCCCATGAGCTGCTCATAGCCGGCAGCATGGTGAACGTTGAAACTTGAAGTCATCGAACCCTCCTCCCAAAGCCGTATGCTAGACTTCGGCGGCCGCTGACGAAAGCCACTTTTGGCGTGTGTTGGTTCGGTCACCCGGGGCGCGCGAAGACATCGCCGGCCGGATTTGATGGCGCCGGACAGCCAGCCTCCGTGGCCTCGACCCCCTATTCGGCGGGCAACCCGCGGCGCTTCCATTCGCTGCGCGGCACCGGATTTCCAACACGAAAGGCAAACGACACGACTTTCGTCGCGTCCGGATCGACCTCGCAGCGAAAACTCAGATCGTACCACTGCCCGTTTGCAGGGAACGGCGCACTGGCGACGTTCATGACCGTGCCGGCCTTCAGTCGATACTCAAGCAAGCTGTCTGGGAAATAGGGGGGCGACGCGTGCACCAATTGCTGTGCGAGCTCCGTGTTGCAGAGCTGACCGATCCGCACGGCGCGCGGCACATTTCTCATGGCGGTTGTCGCTACCGGATCACCGGTTGCTGTTTTCGAGAACAATCTCTTCGCTTCCTGAAGCTTCAAGGGCCTTTGGGCTTTGGCGACACCGGTCGAGTTTGGGTTCGGCGGCTGGGCCGCGGCCGGCTGCGCAGCCTGGTCCTTCCCTTCGGCCGCTGTCACGGCAGTTGGCTGCGCAAGCTCCTGTTTATCCGGATCTTGCGGCGCCGCCGGTGACTGCGAACCATCCTCCGCACTGTTGCCGTCCAGAGACTTGCGAGGACCAGCGTCCTTCTCGCCGAATTGGAAGACGGGCCTCTGAGGGTCGGCTTCCGGATGCGCCGGCGTCTCGATCTTTGCTTCCGGCGGCTTTTCGGGCTTGGCCGGTTTCGCGGGAGGCGGAGGTTTGGCTTTCTCCGATGGTTTGGGCGGTGGCACCAGATCCACCCCGATGGCCTGCTCCTTCTGCGGTTGCGGGGGCGACACCGGCAGTGCGGACAAAAGAAGCGCGGCGGCGAGCAAATGCAGGACCGCGGAGGCAGGCAAGGCCCACCTGAATACCTGGCGCTGATCCCGTATCTCGTCCGTCATCGTGACCGGTGTGTGGAATGAAATATTGGCGGCATCAAGCACCGATGCCGCCAGACGTCGAAATAACCCGTTGCGAATCGAAAGTCGGCGGCTGCAATACGGCGCGTCATCCAATCGTCTGGCGTGGGCGTCCGCGTAGAGGACCCGGGCCAGCAGCAGATGCAGCAACTCGTCATTTCAAGCGGCTAGCTAGCAGACACACCCTGCCGGCACAGTGTCGCCCGGTTGAAATTCCTCAACGCAGTTTGCCGGTTACAGGGAAACCGATAGCCCGCCGTCAACCGCCAGCACGTGCCCGTTGACGTAACCGGCAGCGTCGGAGGCGAGAAACACCACGGCTCCGCCGAGCTCCTCAGGCTGGGCCCAGCGGCCCGCGGGGGTTCGTGCCTCGACCCATTTGGTGAAGGCCTCGTCGCGCATAAGTGCGGTGTTGAGCTCGGTGGCGAAATAGCCGGGGGCGATCGCGTTGACGGTGATGCCGTGACGGCCCAGCTCAGCAGCAGTGGAGCGTGTCAGCCCGTGCAGGCCCGCCTTTGCCGCCACATAGGCGTGAATGGTGGGACGGCCAAGGATCGCTGCGACCGATCCGGTGTTTATTATGCGCCCGAACTTGTTTGGCAGCATCAGGCGCACCGCGTCGCGCATCATGCGGAAGCAAGCCGACAGATTGACGGCAACCACATGGTCGAAATCCTCGTCCTCCCATTCGACCAGCGGTTTACGATGCTGGATGCCGGCGTTGTTGACCAGAATGTCGAGGCGGCCGTGGCGTTCGACGATTCCTTCGAGCGACGCCCTTGAGATCGCCGCGTCGGTGACGTCGAACGGCAGGGCTTCTGCACCGATCCTTTCGGCCGCTACGGAAAGGGCGGCCATGTCGCGGGCATTGACGATCACCGTCGCGCCGTTTTCCGCAAGTGCCTTGGCCATGGCAAAACCAAGACCACGCGAGGCACCCGTGACCAACGCGACACGGCCCTTGAGCGAGAACAATTCCGGCATTGAGATCCCCTATGAAAAGGGCGGGAGTTTCCTCCCGCCCAAAAGCACTATTTGGCGACGCAGGTGTCGGCTGTCTCCGGAGTGCAGACATCGAGGCCCGTGTAGGTCGGGTCGGCCGGCGGAGCCTTGCCTTCCTTCATGTCCTTCAGCGCCATCATCGTCTTGTAGCCCATCTCGAACGGCCGCTGGCCGACCTGGCCAAGGGAGAAACCTTCCTTCATCTGGTCGATCTGTACCGGAAGCGTGTCGGCGACGACAAGGGCCAGGGCCTTCGAGGCGATCTTGTCCTTGTACGGTCCGACCGCGGCGCGGTTGGCATCGGGGATGAACTGCGGGAAGCCACCGGTTGGGATGAATGCGTCGAGGTTCGGGTTTTTCGCCATGATGTCCTCAAACTGCTGCACCGAAAGCGGGAAATCATCGTTGGTGTAGAGCGGACAGCCTTCGATTTCGGTCCAGCCGTTCTGGCCCGTCAGCCGGTCCCCGGGCGAGGCTGCCGATTTGGTGCCCGAAAGCGTATCGCGAATGCCCTGCATGCGTTCATTGTGGTTGGCCGCCGCGGCGCCGCCGGACTGGATGCAGATCGTGCCGCCTTTGGGCTTGATCTGCATGACAAGCTTGGCAAGGTTCTCGCCGATCTCATAATTGTGCGTGCCGATATAGGCGACGCGAAGATCCTTGTTCTCGGGCAGGAGATCGGAGTCCCAGGTGAGGACCGGGATGCCGGCTTCCTTGGCGGCCTGCAGCGCAACCGCCATCGCCGCGGCGTTCGATGGCGACACGGCGATGCCGTCCACCTTCTTGGCCACGAGATCCTGCACGATCTGCACCTGCTCGTCGCCGCCGCCATGTTCGCCGGGGCCGATATACATGCACTCCACGGCGCCTTTGGATTCGGCTTCGGCCTTCTTGCAGCCGTCGCGTGCCTGGTCGAAGAAAGGATTGTTCATGTTCTTCGGCACGAGGGCGAAGGTGTATTTCGCCTGGGCGCCGGAAACGGCGAGCACCATTGCGCCAAGCGCGACGGCGGCCGTGAGCAGATGTTTTTTCATGTGACGTTCTCCTCCTGGTGTGATCCCGCAGGCCTCCCGCCGGCGGGTTTCTAGCGGCGTTTTTTGGGCATCAAGACTGCCAGCGACGCGGCGAGAATCGATTTGCCGCCGGTTTGCATGCCCAAAAGAACCGCAAGAACGATGAAGGCGCCGACAAAGGCACCCTGCCAATTTGAATCGATGCCGGCCATCAGCAGCGCATTCCTGATCACCTCGAGGAACGCCGAACCGATGATCGCACCGAAGGCCGTGCCGGCGCCGCCCATGAGGCTGGCGCCGCCAATGACTGTCGCAGCGATCACGCGCAGCTCATAGCCTTGGCCCATGGCATTGATGGCCGAGCCGTTATAGCCGAGGAGCAGGAGCGAGGCGAGCGAGGCAGTGAAAGCCGAGAAGACATAGGCCTGGAATTTAATCCAGTTGACCGGAACGCCGGTGAGCCGTGCCGCCTCCTCATTGCCGCCGATGGCGAAGAGATGCCGGGCCCAGGCAGTGAAATTGAACACGAAGCCGACAATCAGGGCCAGGATCACCATGGTCCAGAACTGCGATGACAGTTCTGGTATCCAGTGCGGTGCCCAATCCTCGGGTCCATGCCGCGGCCATTTCGCCTGACCGATCGCCTTCACGATCGGAGCATCGGGCCCGAACTGGTAGAACATCTGGTTGGCCGAGAATACGACCGCCAGCGAGCGCGCGACGGACAGCATGCCGAGGGTGACCACAAAGGACGGCATTCCGACATAGGCGACAAAGAATCCGTTGACCGCGCCGCAGGCCAGACCGGAGAAAAGGCCCATGGCGAAGGCGACGTACCAGGGATAATGCCAAGTGAGGAACAGACCGGCGACGATGACCACGAGGCCCATGATCGAGCCGACCGACAGATCGATGCCACCGGTGATGATCACGATCGTCATGCCGAGGGCCATGATGCCGAAAGGTGCGAAGTTGCGCGTCACATTGGCGACGTTTTCGGAGGTGCCGAAGCTCGGTTCCATGGCTGTCATCAAAATGACGAGAGCGATGAGCGCGATCATCACCCAGAAGGGCTGACTCGAAAGTACACGTTGGAGAGCCGTTTTTTCGTTGGTCGAGACGAAGTCCGACATGGCCGGCCGGCCGGTTTCCCCGACTGACTCCCTAACACTAACTGACTCCCGAGCACTATTCGCCACGGATGGCCCCCGTTATCAGTCCGGTGATTTCCTCGGGCGAGGTGTTGCCGGCGTCCTTGTCAGCAACCTTCGAGCCTCGCCTGAGCACGATGATACGATCTGCGACAGCGAAAACGTCAGGCATGCGGTGGCTGATCAACATGACGCCTACCCCTTGCGCTTTGAGGCGTCGGATCAATTCAAGCACTTCCGCCACCTGGCGCACGGAGATGGCGGCCGTTGGTTCGTCCATCAGCACCAGCTTGGCGTTCGAAAGCCGGGTCCGCGCGATGGCGACTGCCTGGCGCTGCCCACCCGACATCTTCCTGACGAGGTCGCGCGGCCGGGTTTCCGATTTGAGTTCCTTGAACAGCGCTGCCGAGCGATCGATCATCGCCTGCTTGTCAAGAATCCTGATCGGCCAGAAGCCTTTCTTGATCTCGCGCCCCAGAAAGACGTTCTGCGCGGCCGTCAGATTATCGGCGAGCGCCAGGTCCTGATAAACGACTTCGATCCCCTTGGCGCGAGCCTGCACGGGCTGGTGGAAGTGGCACACCTCGCCCTCGACTACAATTTCGCCGTCGCTCGGAGGAAAATTCCCGGCCACGGTCTTGACTATCGTCGATTTGCCGGCCCCGTTGTCGCCCATCAGACCAACGACTTCGCCTCGCTCCACCTGGAAGCTGACGTCAGTCAGGGCCTGGATAGCCCCGAAATTCTTGGAGACGTGGCGAACCTCAAGCACCGGCATCGCGGTCCTCCCGGGACAACATTTATCGGTCTTGTCCCTGGTCAATGCACAGCAGCTAATCAGCGAAACGTATTCAACACAATCATTTATTAGGTCAGGCCTCCCGGCAGTGACACGCCTCGTCTGAGGCCGTGACTTTGTAGCTGCTGCAGAGGACCGAGGCGCTCGGCGGTCCTTACACAATCACCAGGCGATCCTCTGGCTTGCGCCGCTTCATATCCGTTTCGGGTGAAATGAGTGGGCATTTTGCGAGCGGCGCCAACGGCTCGGGTATGGAGCGCGGCAGAACACGTCATTCAAACACACGAGGACAGTGGCCAAGCCTGTCCCTAGCGTGCGTCGGCCAGAGCGCACGTCAGGAGATGAACCCGTATTCGGGGGAGGCGAGGGTCAAGTGTTGAAAGTCCGCTCCGTAACGGCGCTGCACGAGAGGGATATTCGGTCATGAATTTCAAAGGTTTGATCAAGCGTGCCGAGACTGTGGAGAGAGCGTTCAAGGAGCTCGAAACCGATTTGGCGGATGCGTTTAGCGAATGTCTCAACGTGGACGATCAGTCGCCGTTGAACGATGTCACTGTGCCGGCGACTGTGTCGGATGAGAATCTCGCGGCAACGGATGACAGATCGCAACTCGAGGCCAATGCGGATGCCTTCGAGACCGCACGACGGCTGACCCCCCATACGCAAACCCGGCTGGCTGCCTTAAGTGCGGTCGATGGGCTCTTTCACGACGCCCAGGAGTATCTGGGGGAAATCAACGCGAAACTGTCGGAGATCGCGACCTCGCATCATTTGACAGGCGAATTCCTAAAACTTCTCCACGGCGATATTCTTCGCGCCAACGAATTGGAGCTGGCAAATACCAGCCTGACCGCGCAGCAAAGAGTGCTGTCCGAACAGCTCCACGACGCAACCAGAAAGCAGCGCGAGCGCGACAGCGCTATCGAGGCCCTGCAGCAGCACGAGGCGAGCCTGGTCGAGGACAAGGAAGCACTTCGCGGCGCGCTGGCGGCAGCAAGGCTGGAACTCGTCGTGGCAGGCAATGCGAGCGCAAAACGCGAGGCCGAGTTCGGCGAGCTTGTCAAAACGCTCTCGGCCAGAGCCGTCGAGGCCAACCGACGCTCGCGCGAGAACGAGATGCTGCGGGAGAAACATGTCAGCCTGTCAATCGACCTCGACAAGGCGCTGAAACGGGAGGCCGAGGCCCGGCACAGGCTGGACGAACTCTCGACTGTCCATGCCAATGACGCCGCCCAGGTTTCGGAACTGCTGGCTGCGCTTGGCAAGAGCGAGAAAGAGGAGATGCGGCTGCAGAAATCGCTCGACATGGCGCAGGCGAAGCTATCGGAAATGACGGAAGCGGCCCGCATCAGGGACGGTGACAGGCAAGCCGAGCTTGCACGCGGTGTCGCGGAGATGACCGGCTTGCGCTCTGAAATCGAGGATCTCCGATCGCGACTGGAGGCCACTTCCAACCAGAACAGCGAAGCCGCCAGCGAAATCGCCAGGCTCAAGGCTCAAGCGAGCGACGCGGTGGCGGAAAAGCAAATTGTCGAGCAAAAATTGTCTGCTCTCATGAAGGAGAGCGAAAACGACAAGATGAACCTTTCCGCGGTCAGCGCGAATTTTTCGCAGCTTTCCCTGCAGCAGGCATCCGAACAGATACAGTTCGACGTCCAGAGGCAGGAATGCGAGGATCTGCGAGCCGAAGTCGCGTCGCTTCAAGCCCGGGTCAAGGAACTGTTGCCCTATGAGCGGCTCCACAAGGTCACCAACGCCAGGCCGCGTGAAGAAGGCGTGGTCGAGATCACCGCCGCGGTGGCGGAGAAGGCCCGCGCCAGCAGGCGGCGCCTCCGCCTGCGCGCTGCATCCTAGCTCAGGCGCGGCTGTCTGAATTTCGACTGGTTCGAAGCGGACATCCGCCAATGAATGGCGGGTCGAGCGTGAGGCTGGCCTTCCCTACGTCGGCCTGCGATAGTGCACGCCGGTGAAGCGGAGGGGGCTGAGCATGCGGGTATTCACAAACCGGAACCACCTCCGTTGGAGGATGTTGGCCTTCATCGCAGTCATGGTGCTTTTGCCGAAAGCGGCGTCGGCCGATGCCATCCCACCCGACAGGATCGCCGCGGCCATTGCGAAGCTCGAATTACTCGCCGAAGGCGTCGTCGCGGATGGTAGCGTGCCCGGTCTGGCCATCGGCGTCGTGCATGGCGACGAGGTGATCTTCCTCAAGGGGTTCGGGCATCGCGAAGCCGGAAAACCAGAGATCGTCGATGCGGACACGGTCTTCCAGATAGCCTCGCTCTCCAAACCGGTCTCCGCCACCGTCGTGGCGGCGCTGGTCAGCGAGGGATCGCTTCGTGGGATTCCAAGATCGCCGACCTCGATCCGGCTTTCCGGCTCGCTCAGCCCTATCCGACCAGCGAACTCACGGTTCGCGACCTGTTTGCGCACCGCAGCGGGCTTCCCGGCACCGCCGGCGACGACCTCGAGGACATCGGCTATGACCGCGCGGAGATCCTGCGCCGCCTGCGGTTCGTGTCGCCGTCATCGAGCTTTCGTGCCGGCTATTCCTACAGTAATTTCGGATTGACCGAGGGTGCCGTCGCGGCCGCGAAGCCGACGGGCAAGCCGTGGGAAGAGGTCGCCGAAGAGAAGCTCTACCGCCCGCTTGGAATGGCCTCGACCAGTTCGCGTCATTCGGACTTCATCAAGCACGCCAACCGTGCCGAGCTCCACGCCAAGATCGATGGCGCCTGGGCAGCGAAGGTCCAGCGCTATCCGGATGCGCAGGCGCCAGCAGGCGGCGTCAGTTCTACGGCACGCGATCTCTCGCAATGGATGCGCCTTGTGCTCGGCAACGGGGCCTATGCCGGCAAGACGCTCATCAAGGCCGATGCGCTGGACCAGACACATATTCCCTTGATGGTTCGCGGCAAGAACCCCGTCTCCGGAGGCGAGGCCTTCTACGGCCTCGGCTGGAATGTCGAATTCGGCCGGCACGGGCCGATCTGGGGTCATGCGGGCGCCTTCAGCGCCGGCGCACGCAGCCTGGTGATGCTCTTCCCCGAGGAGAAGCTTGGCATCGTCGTCATCGCCAACGCCTTTCCGACAGGCGTGCCGGAGGGCTGTCCGACAGCTTCGCCGATCTCGTCTTCGACGGAACGCTGGGGAAGGATAAGGTAAAGGCATGGAATGATATCTATGCAGGCATGTTCGGCCCTGTGATTGCGGCGGCCAAGGCCACCTATGCCGCGCCGCCCTCTCCGGCAAGTCCGGCGGCGCCGGCCAGCGCCTATGCGGGCCGTTACTTCAACGACTTCTTCGGCGATGCTATTGTGTCAGGCGAAGGGGACGCTCTTGTCCTCAAGGTCGGGCCCGCCGGTGCGCGGTCCTATCCACTGAAACATTTCGACCGCGACCTCTTCGTGACCTTCCCCGATGCCGAGATGCCGGACAGGCCCTCGGCCGTCAGCTTTGCCGTCGGCCGCGACGGCAAGGCGTCGGCCGTGACCATTGATTTTCTCAACGACAATCATCTCGGCACGCTGCAACGCGTGGGGGATTAGCCGCCGCAGGGCGGGCGAGCCTTTGCCGGTTCAGGATGCCGGGCCGAACTGGAGCAATTTGAAGCAATCGCCGCTGCCCGGCGTCGCCTGCGCCAAGAAGGGTTTCGACCGGTCGATCCATTCCTGGTGCGATCTGGCATCGGCTTCGATCTCATTGGCCGGTGCAAGCTTGACGAAGCCGCGCCCCTTGCTGAAAAGCCAGCACGCGCGGCCGAGAAACCGCCTGCTGCGCTGGCGCAGCAGATCGGCATCATAAAAGACGTCGAGCACCTCCTGCTTGATCTTCCGCTCCTTTTCGGGATTGGCGATCGCAAGCTCGATCGGCTCGCCGCCGATCGCATCATGCAGGTCCTTGTAATCCAGGGCGATCTGGGTGGTGGCATATTTGATGTCGCTCTCGTCCCGGACGACGTTGAACCATAGCGTGGGGTCGAGCTCGTTGGCGACGAACGATGCTTCGAAATCGCGTGACAGATTGAGAATATCGAATCCCTGAACATCGACGTCGCGCTCGACCAGAAGGATCTGGGAAACCTGCTTGGCGAGCGCCGTTCCGTGGGCGCTGACGGCGGCATTGTTGCCGCCGAGTTCCGGACTGACATAGGCGCCGCCATCATCCAGCAGCGCATCGAATTCGCCGAGGGCCTCCACGACAGCGCTGCCGCGGGCAATACGCGCCGCCAGTTTGGCGAGAACCTGCTGAAGCTCGGTTTCGCGTTTGCGCTGGTCCTGATAATTCTGCTGGAAAAAGAAGATGAAAAGCGACACGCCAATCCCGATCATGATCACGCCCAGCTGCGAAAAGATATTTCGATAATATTCCAGCAGCTTTTCACGATGGCGCACGTCGTCGCGCACACTGTGCGCCACACGAAGATTGACGATCAGCGAAACGATCAGGAGCCCGGCACCGACCAGGATCAGGCCGCCGATCAGCAGGTAGCCATAGCCCGAGTTCAAATCCATTCTTTTGCCGCGCTCCCCGAAACCCCAGACAGCACAGACTAATACCATTCCGCATCAACACCTACGTTTTCATAGGAGCGCCGGCGAAGGATCCCCACCATTTGGCCGCTGTTCTTACAGCCGGGTCTATGCTCGCCATCCGCCTCGTTTCGTGGCGGTCTTCTCGCGGCCGGAATTCAGGCCGCGTGCTTGGAACCAATGACGGGCGAGACTGTTCAGCTATGACTTTGATACGACGCCGACGTGCCCGGCCGGCTGGGCATGCGGCGATCTTGAGGAGTTCTCATCATGAAGATTTCGTCCAGATTTCGTTCAGTCGCGGTTGCCGTCATCGCTGCGGCGGCAGTTAGCTTTGCCAGCGTCGCACATGCCGACAGCGGTACGATTCGCTTCGCCATCTACAAGGCGGCCTTTTTCATCGGCGGCTCCGGAGGCGAGGGCACACTGACCTTCCATGGTCGCCGATATCCCATCTCGGTCGGCGGCATCTCGGGCGGCCTCGCCTTCGGCGCCTCCAAGACCTATTTCAAAGGTACCGTGCGCCACATACGCCGCGCCCGGGATGTGACGGGGGTGTACGGTGCAGCGGGCGGTGGCGGCGCGCTCGGCAAAGGGGCCCAGGTGATCGTCATGACCAATGACAAGGGTGCCCAACTCGAACTCACGGGCAGGCAGGTAGGCCTGCAAGTCAATGCCGATCTCAGCGGTATGAGCATCTCGCTGAAATAAGGACAGTCACTGCATTCGTCATTCCTTGGATGGGCCGGATTTGGCCGCTCCAAACCGCAGCCCATCCATCAGCAGCGACACCAATCGGCGCGAGCGGTCGCGCCAGTCCTTGGTGTCCGGGGCCGAATAGATGCCGCCCAGCGCATGCAGCACGTCGGAGGCATCGACGTCGCTGCGGATCGAGCCGTTGGCGACCGCGGCATCGATCAGCCGCCGCAAGGCCAGCGTCACCCTGCCCGAAACGTCGGAGAACAGGGTGGAGTTGGTCGTGAGCAGGATGCGCAGGCTTGTCGACAGCCCGCGCTTGGTGGCGATGTAGTCGACGAAGCGCTGCATCCATTGTTCGAGCGCCATGTCGGGCGCATGATCGTGGGCGAGTTCGTTGGCCGCCTGGCACAGTCCTTCCACTTCGCGCCGGTAGACCACCTCGACCAGATGCTCGCGGGTTGGAAAATGCCGATAGAGCGTGCCGATGCCGACGCCGGCCTGGCGCGCAATCTCCTCCAGCGAGGCATCGACGCCATGCGCGGCAAAGGCTTTTGCCGCGACCTCGACCAGCGCGTCGCGGTTGCGCTGCGCATCGGCGCGCAGCGGTTTTGCAACGGCGGCTTCGGTTTTGTCTCCAGGTATGACGGGCGGCTCCGCGGCCAATTTTTTCTCCAGTGCTGATCCGAAGCATAACCGAATAGGCAGGCCCCGTTTCAAGAACGCAGACGCTTCCACCTTCGCTACGTCTCCGACAAATATAATCGCAAGTAAATATAATCACAGGATCGAGTCTGGGCCGGCGTTCCGACAGGCGAGGCATCTTGCCCGCCTCCGGATATCTCCTCGCGCGGCCAGCACTTCTCATCTGTTCGGCCGATGCCTCCAAGCAAAAATGAGCCCATGTTGAGCACGATCCCCTCAGGATCATTGGACTGTCCTGCCCCTACAGACAGTCCAGAGAGCACCACCGGCTTGGGCCGGTGGTGCTTTTTTGTCTCCAGGCATGACGGCTGGCTGCCCTGCCAATTTTCTCCAATTTCGATCAATTTCGATCCAGGGCTTGAACAGGGCGGAGCAGGCCCTTAGGTAATAAACGGAGGCGCCTCCGATTTGTGGAGCGCCTTTATCATGTAATCACGGGATCGGGTATGTCACGTCTTTCGACCTCGCAAGCCGCGGCCCTCCCGGAGGTCGCACCAAGTCAAGCGGACCCCCTCTGCCCTGCCAGGCATTTCCCCCAAGGGGAAGATAGCCTTCACCTAGCCATAAGCTGACCTTGCCGCTCGCCGGCCGGGCACCAGATCATCCCCTCCCGCGTCAAGCAACTGGAGCCAGACGCCCATGACAAGCAAAACCCGAACTCCAATCCAACTTCAAATCAACGGAGATCGACGTGAGCTGGAGATCGAGCCGCGCGTTACGCTGCTCGACGCCTTGCGCGACCATCTCGGCCTGACCGGCACCAAGAAGGGCTGCGACCAGGGCCAGTGCGGCGCCTGCACCGTGCATATCGACGGCCAGCGCGTGCTAGCCTGCCTGACGCTTGCCACTCAGGCTGAAGGCAGGGACATCACCACCATCGAAGGGCTTGCCGGGGAGGATGGCACGCTGCATGCGGTGCAGGCCGCCTTCCTCGAACAGGACGCCTTCCAGTGCGGCTATTGCACGCCGGGCCAGATCATGTCGGCGGTCGCCTGCATCCGCGAGGGCCATGCCGGCTCCGACGAGGAGATCCGCGAATACATGGCCGGCAATCTCTGCCGCTGCGGCGCCTATCCACACATCGTCGCCGCCGTGCGTCAGGCGGCACTGGAGGCCGCATCATGAGAGACTTTTCGTATCTCCGCGCCGGCACCGTCGATGCAGCCCGTGAGGCAGCAGCACTGCCGGGCGCCATGCTTTTGGCCGGCGGCACGACGCTTGTCGATCTCGCGAAATGCGGCGTTGCCGAACCCGAGACCGTGGTCGACATCACCCATCTCAAGGGACTGGACACGATTGCCGTCGAAGACCGGGGCGCCACGATCGGCGCGCTGGCAAGGATGAGCCGCGTCGCCGATCATGCAGATATCAAGAGCCGGTTCCCGGCAGTCTCGGAAGCATTGTGGCAGGCGGCGTCGGCGCAACTACGCAACATGGCGACGATCGGCGGCAATCTGATGCAGCGTACGCGCTGCCCCTATTTCCGCGATCCGGCGAATTTCCCCGCCTGTAACAAGCGCTCGCCCGGCAGCGGCTGCTCGGCGATCGGCGGCGTCACCCGCGGCCATGCCGTGCTCGGCACCAGCGAGGCCTGCATCGCCACCTATCCCGGCGACCTGGCCGTTGCACTCGTCGCCTTTGACGCGATCGTCTATCTCGGCGACCGCCAGATTGCCGTCGATGATTTTTTCCTGCTGCCGGGCAGCACGCCCGAACGGGAACACGCGATCGAACCCGGCGAGATGATCACCGCGATCGGCATTCCCGCTTCGGCCGCCGCCCGCCGCTCGACCTATCTCAAGGTCCGCGACCGCCAGTCCTATGAATTCGCCGCGGCAAGTGCCGCGGTCGGCATCGAATTCGAGGCCGACGGTAGGACGATCCGCGATCTGCGCGTCGCACTTGGCGGCGTCGCCACCAAGCCATGGCGCGCCCGCGCCGCCGAAGAGGCGCTGAAAGGCAAAGTGCTCGAGCCGGAGGTCGTCAGGCAAGCCAGCCTGCTCGCCGTCGAGGGCGCCGTCGACCATGGCGCCAACCAGTACAAGATCGAACTGGCGCCGCGCGTCGTCGCCCGCGCCATCCTAAAAATGGGAGAAACGGCATGACCGTTCACGAGTTGAGAACAAGACCCGGCGATGCCAAACGCGGCGACGCTTCGGACGGTGCTGTCCTCGCGGATCAGGTCGGCGGCCGGCTGTCGCGCGTCGACGGCCCGGCCAAGATCACCGGTGCTGCCAAATACGCCGTCGAGCATCAGCTCGAGGGGCTCAGCCATGCGGTGCTGGTCGAGAGCACCATTGCCGCCGGCCGGGTGCGTTCGATCGACACGGCGGCGGCCGAAGCAGCGCCCGGCGTGCTGCTGGTGCTGACGCCCGACAATATGCTGCCGTTGAGAACCGCAACGGACTGGCTGGGCACGCCGCCGCCGGACGTTACCTATTGCCCATTGGCGCGCGACATCACCTTCAGCGGCCAGCATGTCGCGGCGGTCATCGCCGAGAGTTTCGAGCAGGCGGTCGCGGCCGCGGCGCTGGTCAAGATCGCCTATGACGAGGCGCCGGCGATCGTCGACCTCAGCGATCCAAAGGCCGGCGACGGCATCGCGGTCGATGCGATGACCAAGGAATGGGGCGAGGCGGAGACAGCGTTCGCCTCGGCTCCGGTCAGGATCTGCAACGCCTACAACACGCCGCGCGAATACCAGGCGCCGATGGAGCCGCACGGCCTGATCGCGAAGTGGCAGGGCGACCAGCTGACCGTCTGGGAGCCGAGCCAATGGCTCGACGGCATGGCGCGGACCTATGCCGAATGGTTCGGCGTGCCGTTCGAGAATGTGCGCCTTGTCTCGCCCTATATTGGCGGCGGCTTCGGCTCCAAGGCGTTCGCCTACGGCTACGGCGCGGTGGCGGCGGTGGCCGCGAAAATGCTGGGTCGGCCGGTCAAGCTGGCGGTCACCAGGCCGCAGACCTTCACCGCCTATGGCGGACGGGCGGCGACGCGCCAGACGGTGGCGCTCGGCGCCAACGCAGAGGGTCAGATTCAGTCGATCGTGCATCGCGGCGTCAACGAGACCTCGGTCGACGGCATGTGGGTCGAGCCGCTCGGCTCGGTCACCTCGGTCATGTACGCCACGCCGAATTTCTCGTCGCGGCAGAACGTCGTGCGGGTCAACACGGTGGTGCCGGGGGCATTGCGCGCGCCGGGCGAGAACCCGAGCGCTTTCGGCATCGAAAGCGCCATTGACGAACTCGCCTATGAGGTCGGTATCGATCCGCTGGAAATCCGGCTCAGGAACTATGCCGAGCAGGATCCGCATGCGAAGAAGCCGTGGTCGACACGGCAGCTGCGTGAGGCCTTCGCGGCCGGCGCCGAAGCCTTTGGCTGGTCGAAGCGGACGCCCCAGCCGCGTTCGATGCGCGACGGTAACCAGCTGATCGGCTGGGGTGTCGCCGCCGGCACCTACCCGGTGCGGCGCGCCTATGGCGAGGCGGTCGTGCGCATTCTCGCCGACGGCTCGGTCGAGGTCGAAAGCTCGTCGATCGACATGGGGCAGGGTACCTACACTATCTTGGCGCAGACCGCCGCCGAGGTGGTGGGCGTGCCGGCGGAAAACGTCGTCGTCAAGCTCGGCGATTCTCGCTATGCCCGCGCCGGCGTCACCGGCGGTTCGCGGCTGGCCGGGGTGATGACGGGTGCCGTGCACAAGGCGGCGAGTGCCGCGCTCGACCAACTGATCGGGCTCGCCATCAGCGATCCGGCTTCGCCGTTCCATGCACTGCAGGCCAACACGCTCGTCGTCGCCAATGGCCGCATCGCCTCGCCGCGCGGCAACGGCCCTGAAGTTTCCATCGCCGAACTGCTCAGGAGCGTCGGGCGCGAGCATATCGAGGCGAAGGGCGACACTATGCCGGCCAATTCGACGGTCGAGGACCGCTACAAGAACTACACCACCATAGCCATGGCGCTGCCGCACACCGAGGGCGACTATTCCCGCCACAGCTGGTGCGCGCATTTCATCGAAGTGCGCGTCGACGAGGACTTTGGCACGGTTCGTGTGTCGCGCGTGGTGTCGGCGCTGGATTCCGGCCGGCTCTACAATCCCAAGCTCGCCGAAAGCCAGTGGAAGGGCGGCATCATCATGGGCATCGGCCAGGCGCTGCTCGAGGAAGGCATCGTCGACCGCCGCCACGGCCGCATCGTCAACAACAACCTCGCCGACTATCTCATCGCCACCAATGCCGACATTCCAGACATCGAGGTGATCTCGGTCGGTATTCCCGATCCGCATTCCTCGGTGCTCGGCGGCAAGGGGGTCGGCGAGCTGGGCATCGTCGGCGTGGCGCCGGCGATCGCCAACGCGGTATTCCACGCCACCGGGAAAAGGGTGCGGGACCTGCCGATCACGCTGGAGAAGCTGATTTAGGCGGACGCGGTGGAACTGCCAATCTCCTCTCAAGACCTGGGTTCCTCGCCCACCGCGAAGCGGGGGAGAGGTGGCCGCGCAGCGGCCGGAGAGGGGGCCTTCGTAGAGCGCGGTTCCCCTCTCCGTCTCGGCTTCGCCGAGCCACCTCTCCCCACTTTCGTGGGGCGAGGAACCCAAGCTGGAATGAAGCCGCGCTCTGCCTTTTCAGGCTCACCACGACAGGCTGAACGCGAGCTTGCCGAAATGCCGGCCGCCGGCCGCCATGTGGGCGTAGGCCTCGGTCGCTTGGTGCTGGCTGTAGATTGTGTCGATGACCGGATCGATACGGGCGGCGCCGATGGCGCGCGCGGCGTCGCGCAGGTCGGATACTGAACCGGTGTTGTTGCCCACTACCTTGAGCGCCTTGATAATGATCGGCAGCAGGTTCGTGGTGGCCTCGGCGCCGGTGACGAATCCGATGGCGAACACCGTGCCGCCCGGCGCGGTGGCATTGATGGAGCGGGCGAAGGTGGCCGAGCCGCCGGTTTCGACGATCAGATCGGCGCCGAGGCCGTCGGTCAGCTCGAGCACCTTGGCGTCCCAGTCCGGTGTCTCACGATAATTGATAAGATGATCCGCACCCAAGGCCTTGGCGCGCGCCAGCTTTTCGTCAGACGACGAGGTGATGATGACCGTGGCGCCGGCAGCCTTGGCCAGCTGCAGGGTCAAGATCGAGACACCACCGGTGCCGAGCAGGACAACGACCGACCCCGGCCCGGCATCGGCGGCGCGGGACGCATTCCATGCGGTGGTGCCGGCGATCGGCAGCGTCGCTGCCGCTTCGAAGGACAAATGCGCCGGCATCGACACGACGGCATTGGCCGGCAGCACCACATACTCGGCGAGTGAGCCGGGCAGCGTCAGCCCGCGCATCTCCCTGGTCTCATAAGGCCGCGGACGGCCACCGATCCAGCGCGGTTTTGCATGGGCGATGACGCGGTCGTTGATGGCGAGCCTCGACACGCCCTCGCCGATGCCGACGATCTCGCCGGCGCCGTCGACGACGGGAATGAGCGGAAAGCTCGGACCTGGATAGTTGCCGCTCGCTATCGCGACATCGACAAAATTGAGGCTTGCGGCGCGCAGGCGGATCAGCACTTCGCCGCGCTGCGGTTCAGGCGTGGGAACGGTGGCCGCGCGAAACGCGTCCAGTCTCGGGGCAGTCAGTTCAATCGCTTTCATGTCTCACTCCGGTTGATGGGCCGATTGACGGGCCGGGATTGAGTGAAACTAGCTGCTGCGCTATTGGTGTATAATCCTTGCCTTTGACATTTGAGTTATGCGTATGATGCAGCAATCGCACGAACCGGCAGCATTGGCCGAAATGGCCGCCTTCGCGGCGATTGCCGAAGCACGCTCCTTCACCAAGGCAGCGGCTCGCATCGGCCGCGACGCCACGATCCTGTCGCGGCGCCTTGCCTCGCTGGAAGAGCGGTTGGGCGTGCGCCTGCTGCACCGGACGACGCGAAGCGTGTCACTGACCGAGGCGGGTTCGGAATTTCTCGTCCGCGTCCGTGCCATCCTGGCCGCGGTCGACGAGGCCGAGGCTGCCGCGTCGGCGCATGCCGGCGGCGGGCCGCGCGGCGTGCTGCGGCTGGCGCTGCCCGGCTCGTTCGGGCGCATGTGGATCGGCCCCCTGCTGCCACAGTTTCTCGCCGAATTTCCCGACGTCCGTATAGAGGCCGAGTTCTCCAACCGCTTCGTCGATCTCGTCGCCGAGAATTTCGATGTTGCCGTTCGTCTCGGCGCGCTGGAGGATTCGCGGCTGGTGGCGCGCAAGGTCGCGACACGGCGGCGGCTGCTGTGCGCCGCGCCGTCCTACCTCGCCCGCCGGGGTACGCCAACTGAACCTGAAGCGCTGCTGGAACACAGCTGCCTGGGCTTCTCGGGTTTCCAGACCTTTCCGGCCTGGGAGATGACCGACAGCACGGGTCGCCGCGTCAGTATCGAGGTCTCCGGGCCGCTGGTCACCGACGACGCCGAGGTGCTGGTCGAAGCCGCCGTGCAAGGCGTCGGGCTGATGATGAGCACAGATTGGCTGGTCGGACGCGAGCTCGCAGACGGCCGGCTGGTGCCAGTGCTGGAAGACTGGACGCTCGCCGACGAGGGCGCCGTCTATGTCGTCATGCCTTCGGCCAAGGGGCAAGCCGCCAAGACACGCGCCTTCGCCGACTGGATCGGCAAACGCTTTGCGCCGGTCCCGCCGTGGCGGAGGTGAGGGTGCTGATCTCCCGCCTTGAGGGGAGATGTCGCCGAAGGCGACAGAGGGAGTCGCGGCTTTCATTCCAGCTTGGGTTCCTCGCGCCCACGATAGTGGAGGAGAGGTGGCTCGGCGAAGCCGGGACGGAGAGGGGAGACGCCCTGCCGTCAATGAATTCAAAGGGAGGAGTGCGGTAGGCCCCCTCTCCGACCGCTTCGCGGCCACCTCTCCCCCGCTCTGCGGGGGCGAGGAACCCAAGCCTTGTTAGGTCGCGCCGCCTGCGCCTCCGCCTCCACCACCCCGCTTGATGAAATGACCGAGCAGATCCATCGGCAGCGGGAACACGACCGTCGACGAGCGTTCGCCGGCGATGTCATGCAGGGCCTCGAAATAGCGCAGCTGCATGGCTTGCGGCTCCTCGGCCAGCATCTTGCCGGCCTCGACGAGTTTTGCCGCCGCCTGCTGTTCGCCGTCGGCGTTGATCACCTTGGCGCGCCGCAGCCGTTCAGCCTCTGCCTGCTTGGCGATGGCACGGATCATGTTCTCGTTGAGGTCGACATGCTTGATCTCGACATTGGAGACCTTGATGCCCCAGGCATCGGTGCGCTGGTCGAGAATCTCCTGGACATCGCTGTTGAGCTTGTCTCGCTCGGCCAGCATTTCATCGAGCTCATGCTTGCCGAGCACCGAGCGCAGCGTGGTCTGTGCCAGCTGGTTGGTGGCGGTCATGAAGTCTTCGACCTGGATCACCGCCCGCTCGGCGTCGACGATACGAAAATACAGCACCGCGTTGACCTTGACCGAGACGTTGTCGCGCGAGATCACGTCCTGCGGCGGGACGTCCTGGACCACCACTCGCAGGTCGACCTTCACCATCTGCTGCACGAAGGGGATGAGGATGATAAGGCCGGGGCCCTTGACCCCGGTGAAGCGGCCGAGCGTGAAGACCACGCCGCGCTGATATTCCCGCAGGATGCGAATGGCCGCGGATAGGAACATGACCACGACGAGCGCTGCTGCCAGATAGGCCACATAACCGATGATCATCGCCTTGCTCCATCGCTTCTCACATTGCGGCGCCGTATCGTCAGCACAAGACCCCTGACATCAGCCACCTCGACGCTGTCGCCCACCGCAAGCGGTTCGTCGGCTTTTGCCCGCCAGCGCTCGCCCCTGGCGAGCACGTGGCCCTCGCTGCCCTGCCAGTCGAGGACCTCCGCCGGCAGCCCCTGCATGGCCTGTGCGCCAACACGCGGAACGTTCTTGCGGGCCGCCCACAGATAGCTGCCGGTCAACAGCGCCAGGCCGAGCGTCAGGACGGCGGCGGTGCCGATAACGGCCCACGACATCTCGAAGCCGGGCCCCTCGATCTTGAGCAGCATGGCAGCGCCCAGCAGAAACGCAGCCACGCCTCCCAGCCCAAGGACCACTGTCGGGTTCAAGGCTTCGACGACGAGAAAGATGATGCCAAGCAGCATCAAGGCAAGGCCGGCATAGCTGATCGGCAGGAGATTGAGCGCATAGAGCCCGAGCAGAAGGCAAATCGTGCCGATCACGCCGGGCGCGACCGCGCCCGGGCTCGTGAACTCGAAGACGAGGCCATAGACGCCGACCAGCATCAGGATGACGGCGATGTTCGGGTCCGTGATGACGGCGAGAAGCCGGATGAGCCAGCCTGGCTCAAGCGTTTCAACCGGCAGCCCTTTCGTCGCCAATGTCTCTTTTTTGCCGGCGATCTCGACGGTCCGGCCGTCGGCCAGTTGAAGCAGTTCGGTGGTGTCGCGGGCGACGAAGTCGATGACATGCTGCTGCAGCGCCGCGCCGGCCGACAGGCTGGCCGCCTCGCGCACGGCCTTTTCACCCCATTCGGCATTGCGCCCGCGCAATTCAGCCAGGCTGCGGATCAGGGCAACGGCATCGTTCGTCGCCTTGGCGATCATCGCGTCGCCCGCCGGTGCGTTCTTCTTGTCCTTGTCCGCCTCCGGGCCATCGTTCTTGCCGCCGCCGGGAAACGATGGCAGCGGCCCGCCCATCTCGATCGGCGTTGCCGCGCCCAGATTGGTGCCGGGCGCCATCGCCGCCAGATGGGTGGCGTAGAGGATGTAGGTTCCAGCGCTCGCCGCGTGCCCGCCGGCGGGCGCGACATAGCCGATGACGGGAACCGGCGAGGCTAGGATGCCGGCGATCATCTCGCGCATGCTGGTGACCAACCCGCCGGGCGTGTCCATCTGCAGGATGACAGCCTGGACGTTTCGGTCCGCGGCCACCGCCAGCGCTTCCTCGAGCTGCCTGGCACTCGCCGGACCGATGGCGCCGTCTATCTCGACGCGCAACACAATTTTCTCCCGGCCGTTCGCCTCTCCGGTTGCGGGAGAGGGACAAACGGCCGCAACAGCCACGAAAGCCGCGGCAAGCAGGACCGCACGCGCGAGTTTCACGCTCAAAGCTCCACATCTAGGAATATGGGCTGGATTTTGCCGAAATCCATGAGAACGCTCATCAAACCGGCCCGGGCACGGAGCGATGCTTCGCTCTGTGCATAACTTCGTTGGCTGGAAGCGGGCGGTTTGCAATCTCAGGCACGGCGTCAGCCGGCTTCGCTCCGGCATACGCCCACGCCGTCGGCATCATCTTCCATCATGCGAAGCGATCGGTCGACGTGACCGGGGATGCATGGCGGTGAATGCCATGAACGCCGCTCCGAACAAGCCCGTTACTCGGGCTGACATCCGATGATATCTTCAATAATCTCGGCCGGTTGATCGACAATATCGACTATCCCTTGCATTATTTGGACAACGCTGTCGCGCTACTGAAGGTAGTCAAGTAAAGGAACGGCCATGAAATGTTTGGTGTTGTCGATTTTTGCAATCCTATTTTCCACATGGGCGCACGCCCATGTTCCGCCAACAGGCCGCGCTTATGCGAAGGATTTGTTCGCCAAGTTCGATGAACTTTTGCAGCAGCACCGGATTGAAGGCAAATTGCCAAATCTTGAAGATCCAACGGACCGGGATCTACTGCACAAGATTTGGGACGGCGAGGCTTTGATAGGTTCGCCGCCATACGATGAGAGCGACCTGGAAGCACTGTCTTTCGTAATGGACAGAAGTGGGTCGCTACTCGCGCTCTATGGCCAGGCTAACCCGCTGCCTTTGCAGGATGAAGCCACGCAGTCGTTTGCACTTGTGTTTCGGGCTGCTGCCGCTTCCCAGCTAGCTTTCAATGATTTCCTGGCGCACCAACCCAACGCTGCCGAAATGTTGCGAGCCAACGGTGCCAAAGCTCGAGGAGGCATAGAGAAAACGTTTCGTGGCGCCTCAATTTTTCTGGCTGACCCGGCGCTGAAGCAGGGGAACAAGATAGTTCTTATTGAATCGCTAAGAGCAGATGGTCCCTATCTCGCGCAGAGCATCTCTCCAGACCATCGCCAGGCCCTGATCGATTTGTTTGTCCCGTCGGTTGGCCAGCTTCCCATGCCTGCCCAAGAATCGCTCAAGATCTTTATGCAGAAAATCAAAGCGGCCGGCTGCGATCTGTTGTGTGCTGACGGAATGTAATACCGATGGAGATTGGTATCGTTCGAACCGGTGTGGGCGATCTGTTCGGGAACATCCGCCAGGAGTCGAAGGCGACCCCTGTCCGCCCCGCGCTGCTTGCTTGCGTCACTTGGGCTTCGACTGGCTGACTATCGAGTCGCCGCCAGCAGCTCAGGCCCAAAGCAGCGCCAGCTCTTCGGCAGTCAGATGGCGGGCCTTGCCTTTGGCAAGCTCGCTGAGCTGCAATGGGCCGATCGCGATCCGCACCAGGCGCAGCACCTCGATATCGTGGGCGCCGAGCAGCCGGCGGATATGGCGGTTGCGGCCCTCGTCGAGCACGATTTCCAGCCAGGCGGTGCTGGTGCCGCCGCGCAGCAGCTCGATGGACCGGGCCGTCAGCAAGTCGCCGTCGACTGTCGCACCGGCGCGCAACCGCACCAGCATGGCCTCGTCGGCCAGGGCGCCGATCTGCACGTGATAGGTCTTGGCGACATGCGAGGCGGGATCGAGCAGGCGCTGCGCGAAGCGCGTGTCGTTGGTCATCAACAGCAGGCCTTCGCTGGCCTTGTCGAGGCGGCCGACCGGCGAGACGAAGGGCAGGTCGAGGCCTGTCAGGCAATCATAGACTGTGCCGCGGTCCTGCGGGTCATCGCGGGTGGTGACCAGCCCGCGCGGCTTGTTGAGCATCAGATAGACCTTGCGCTCGGCGGCGACGCGGCGGCCGTCGACCTCGATGCGGTCACGGCCTGGATCGACGCGCATCGAGCCGTTGCGCACGATCTTGCCGGCGACCCGCACGCGCCCCTCGGCAACCAGAAGCTCGGCCTGCTTGCGCGAGCACAGGCCAAGCTTCGACAGCGCGCGGCAGAGGCTGACGCCGCGAGACTGGGTACCGGGGGCAGGGCGTTGCCGGGCAATGTTCGGTCGCGGCGACATGGCGTTGCCTGTGGATTCTTGTATACGAGCATCCCACTATAGCCGGCCGCCGGCTATGTCCACGGAAGGGAACTGCATGTCTTTTGCATCGTGCGCAGCAGCTGCGAGGACTTGCATGAAAACAGCCATTCGCCTTTGCCTGCTGCTCGCCTTCCTGCCGACATCGCTGGCGCATGCCGGCTGGCAGGCGGTCGAGAAGGTCGAGACCTATGCCATCTCAGGGCAATCCGGGCCGGAGCTCTATGCCTCGATCGGCGGGCGCGGGCCGCTGCTCGGCGAGCGCCGCGTCATCGCGCATACCAATTTCAAGCTGACCTGGGTGAGGGACTACCAGCCGCAAGGCGATGCCTGCGTGCTGGTGTCGGCGCGGCCGAAGCTGATCATCACCTACACCTTGCCGAAGCCGGCCGCGCGGCTGCCGGGCGCCATCCAGAAGAACTGGGAGGTTTTCGCAACCGGCCTCGCCGCCCACGAGAAGGTGCACGGCGCCAGCATCATCGACATGGTGCACAAGATCGAGGCGGCCACGATCGGCCTGACCGTCGCCGATGACCGCGCCTGCAGCAAGATCAGGACGGAAGTGACGAGACGGCTCGCCGGAATTTCGCAGGCACAGCGCCAGGCGAGCCGCGATTTCGACCGGGTCGAATTCGGCCCCGGCGGCAAGCTGCGGCAGCTTGTGTTCACGCTGATGACCGGGGAATAGTCGAGGCAGGGCAAGGTCGGCGGGACAGCACCCCCCTCTGTCCTGCCGGACATCTCCCCCTCAGGTGGGGAGATTGGATGTCACCCCTGATTTCGCCAATCGTTGCAAAATGAGTGCTGCCGACGAAGCTGCCGATCTCCCCCTTGAGGGGGAAATGTCCGGCAGGACAGAGGGGGGCGGCGCAGCGCATCGACGTCTGCAGGCTGACCTCACGCCTGCTCGGTCGGATAGAGGGTCAGGATGTTGACGTTGACCCTTGGCGGCTGCGTCACCGCGTACAGGATGGCGGCGGCGATGTCCTCGCTTTCCAGCTGCTCCATGTCGCCCAGCCTTTGCTCGACCGCCTGGCGCACGTCGGGGCGCATATTCTGGGTGAACTCGGTCTTGACGGCGCCGGGCTCGATGCAGGTGACGCGGATGCCGCCCTTGCCGATCTCGCGGCGCAGCGATTCCGCCATCGCGCTTACCGCGTGCTTGGTGCCGGAATAGACCACCGAAGGGTGGATATAACGGCCCGTGCCGGACGAGACGACGACGATGTGGCCGGCACCTTGCCGCTGCATCGACGGCAGTGCCGCATGGATCGGATAAAGCAGGCCGAGAATGTTGACGTCGACCATCCGGCGGTATTCTTCCGGCGTCGTGTTGCGGAACGGCGCGGCGACGCCGACGCCGGCAACCGCAAGCAACATGTCGAGCCGGCCGTACTCCTGCTGGACCCGCTCGACCATCGCCGTGGCTTGCGTTTCGTCGGTGACGTCGACGGCAATCGGCAGTGCCGCGCTGCCGGTCTCACGGATCCGCCTCGCCAGATCGTCCAGGCGCTCGGTGCGCCGGGCAGCAATCACCAGCGTGGCGCCCTCGGCCGCCAGCGCCAAGGCGGTGGCCTCGCCGATGCCTGAGGAGGCACCCGTCACCAAGGCGATTTTGCCGCTCAGTTTTCCTGTCTGCATCTTTTTCTCCTGACGCTTTGAACACGCCCTGAAGCTAGGGCGCAGACATTCCGGGAACAATGCTGGGAGTTCTTGGGCATGATACGCGGCAGCGCCCCGTCCCGCGGAGTACGGCAAGCCATGCCAATGTCCGCGCAATTTCCTTTGAGCGAACGAGCGGGCCTTGACGTGACTGGAGCTGTTGCGTCTTGATACGGGGCTGCGGGGCTTCGCATGAAAACAGCTGATCGACTATGTCTGCGGGTGGCTTGTTTGCATGCGACGCGCTTGCATGCACTCTCGCGACCGAGCGCAAGATGAAGGTCCTCGTCGTCTATTGCCATCCCTGCACCGACAGCTTCAACGGCGCCGTGCGCGATACGGTGCTGGAGACGCTTGCCGAAAGCGGCCATCAGGTCCACCTGCTCGACCTCTATGCGACCGGCTTCGATCCAGTCATGCGCACGCAGGAATGGCGCAGTTACCACGAAAAGGCGGCGAACCTGCAACCAGTGCACGAACACGCGCAGGAGCTGCTCTGGGCGGAAGCGGTCGTCTTCATCTATCCGACCTGGTGGTACGGCCTGCCGGCGATGCTGAAAGGCTGGCTGGAGCGTGTGCTGGTGCCGGGCTTCGCTTTCGAGATGCCGACCGCTCGACGCGGCCCGCGGCCCAAATTGCGGCACATACGCCGGGTGATGGCAATGACCACATGCGGCGCCACGCCGCTGATGTCGTGGATCATGGGA
This sequence comes from Mesorhizobium sp. M0306, assembly GCF_040321655.1. NCBI lineage: Bacteria > Pseudomonadati > Pseudomonadota > Alphaproteobacteria > Hyphomicrobiales > Phyllobacteriaceae > Mesorhizobium > Mesorhizobium sp. M0306. The sequence goes on from NZ_JAMYRY010000033.1 coordinate 30,807, forward strand.
CAGCCAGGCCGGCGGACCCTGCTGCGCGGCTTCCGCTCCGTCTGCCATCCGCTGTGCCGGACCAAATTCCTGGCGCTCTACCGGATGGACAGTGTTTCGGAAGCCGGACGCCAGGCGCATCTGCAGCGGGTCAGGAAAGCGGTTGCCGGTCTTGGCCGCGCTGATGCGGTCGCCGCCGCCGTGCCTGGCTGATTTGGCCGGGCGAGCCCTCGCTGGCAAAGGGCGATCGCTTTGCACAAGCGATAGCTTCGCTGAAGTCGGCGCCGCCCCTCATCGCCCTGCCGGGCACTTCTCCCCGTATAGTGACGGGGAGAAGGGGCTGGCCGCAGCGTTGGCGTCGTTTCTGCGCCGCTGATGTTTGGCGAAATCACCGATGACGAGGCCGCTCTCCCCGTCACTATACGGGGAGAGGATGCCGGCAGGCAGGTGAGGGGCAACGCAAACGCTTAAAGGGCGAATTCAAAACTGAAGCGATTGCCTTGGGTCGCTGGCCCATGCGCGTTGACTCTATTCCCCATTTCTGGAAATCTGGAAATCTGGAAATATGGACAAGACGCTCGCCCTTTCGGCACTTGCCGCGCTCGGCCAGGAAACCCGGCTGGACGTTTTTCGCCTTTTGGTGCGGGCCGGCGCCGAGGGCGTGGCTGCGGGCGAGATCGCCTCGCGGCTCGCCGCGTTCCCGAATACGATGTCGGCCCATCTCAAGATCCTGTCGCATGCCGGCTTGGTGCGGACCGAACGGGAGGGCCGCAGCGTGCGCTACTTTGCCGATATGACCGGCTTTCGCGATCTGCTGGCCTACCTCATGGAGGATTGCTGCAATGGGGCGCCGGAACTTTGCCAGCCTGTCATCCAGGCTGTGACCTGCAACTGCTAGAAGGGAGGTTCGTCTTGGTCAATCTTTCCCGGCGCCTGGTTGCCGAGGCCCTCGGCACGGCTCTGCTGGTCGCCACCGTGGTCGGTTCCGGCATCATGGCTGACAGACTGAGCAACGATGTCGCCGTCTCCCTGCTCGGCAATACCTTGCCGACCGGGGCGATCCTGATCGTGCTCATCACCATATTCGGGCCGATATCCGGAGCGCACTTCAACCCGGCGGTGACGCTGGTATTCGCGCTTCGACGCGAGATCGAAACGAACGCAGCGCTGGCTTACGTCGCCGCCCAGATTGCCGGCGGCATCGCTGGAACGTTGCTGGCGCATGCCATGTTCGAACTGCCGATCCTGCAAGTGTCGGCGACGGTGCGGACCGGAAGCGGGCAATGGATTGCGGAGCTGGTCGCCGCCTTCGGGCTGGTCTTCACCATCCTCGCCGGCCTGCGTTCCCGTCCGGATTCGATCCCCTGGCTGGTCGGGCTCTATATCACCGCCGCCTACTGGTTCACCGCATCGACATCCTTCGCCAATCCGGCCGTCGCCATCGCCCGTGCGTTCTCCAACACTTTTGCCGGCATCCGCCCCGCCGATCTGCCGGGCTTCATCGGCGCCGAACTTCTGGGCGCGTTGCTCGCCATGGCATTGGCAGGGTGGCTGCTCGCCCAACCGAAACCAGTCGGACAGATGAAAGCTGCGCGATGACCATCACCATCTACCACAACCCCGATTGCGGCACCTCGCGCAACACGCTTGCCATCATCAGGCAGTCCGGCGAGGAGCCTCAGGTGATCGAATATCTGAAAAACCCGCCGTCGCGCGAAAAGCTCGTCGAGCTGATCGCAGCGATGGGCATGACGCCGCGCCAATTGCTGCGCGAAAAGGGCACGCCCTATGCCGAACTTGGCCTAGGCGACCCGAAGTGGAGCGACGACGAGATCCTCGATTTCATACTGGCGCATCCGATCCTGATCAACCGGCCGATCGTGGTGACGCCGCTCGGCACCATGCTTGCCCGACCCTCCGAAGCCGTGCTCGATATCCTGCCCAATCCGGATATCGGCCCGTTCACCAAGGAGGATGGCGAGGTCGTCATCGACGCCAGCGGCAAGCGCGTCGCCTAGAGATCAGCTTATTTCGATCTTTGTCGAAATTCTCTTGACGTGCAGCGATTCTGGAAATAGCTTATTTCCATGAAACTCGAAAAAGCAGCCTCGCAACTTGAAGCCCTCGGCAGCCCGACGCGGTTGCAGCTCTATCGGACGCTGGTGCGGGCGGGCGATGAGGGGCTGCCGGTCGGGCGCATCCAGGACAGATTGGGCATCGCTGCCTCGACGCTGTCGCATCACCTCAAGCGGCTGGTCGACACCGGCCTGGTGTCACAGGAGCGCCAGGCGACCACGCTGATCTGCCGGGCCAACTATCCCGCCATGAACGGGCTCATCGGATACCTCGCAGACGAATGCTGCGCCGACGCCACCTGTGCGCCGGCATCGGCGGAAGCGACGGCCAAGACGCCGGCGTGATTTTTTTGGCGGTATAATTCGAAATTACCGGAAGGATGGAAGGTATGGAGATGATCGAAAAACTCCCCGTCGCGGTGATCGGCGCCGGGCCGGTCGGTCTGGCGGCAGCGGTCCACCTCATCGCGCAGGGTATTCCTGTCAAAGTCTACGAAGCCGGCAATACGGTTGCATCCAACCTCAGGGATTGGGGCCATGTCCGGGTGTTCACGCCTTGGCGCTATTGCGTCGATCAGGCGGCTAGAAACCTGCTCGAGGCGCATGACTGGCGGATGCCGGAGCCCGAGGCATTCCCGACCGCGAACGACCTCGTCGCGGATTATCTCGAGCCGCTTGCAAAGCTTCCGCAATTGTCACCGTCGATCGAAACCGGCGCCCGGGTCGTCGGCATCTCGCGCTGGGGCGCCGACAAAGTGCTGAGCAAGGAACGCGAAAACCGGCCGTTCATGCTGGCAGTCGAGACTGCCGATGGTACAAGACGCGACAGCGCCCGTGCCGTCATCGATGCTTCGGGAACCTGGCAAATGCCGAGCCCGCTCGGCGCCGGCGGAATTCCTGCAGAAGGCGAAGCCGAGTTTGCCGACCGCATCGCCTACGGCATACCCGATATTCTCGGCCGCGATCGCAGCCTTTATGCCGGCAAGACGACGCTGGTTGCTGGCTCCGGCCATTCGGCCGCCAATGCCTTGCTGGATCTCGCCAGCCTGGCGGACGTGGAGCCCGGCACGGCTTTCATCTGGACGACGCGTGGCACCGACCTGGTGCGCATTTATGGCGGCGGCGATGCCGACCAATTGCCGGCACGCGGCGAACTCGGCGCCGAAGTGCGCGAACTCGCCGAGAGCGGCGGCGTCAGGCTGGTGACGGGCTTTGCGGCTGTTTCGATCCGCGATGCCAACGGCCGGCTGGTCGTCGAAGGCCAGACCAAGGACGGCTTGCAGGCGCTTGGCCCGGTCGACCACATCATCGCCGCGACCGGACAGCGGCCCGATCTGTCGCTGACCCGCGAGCTTCGGCTCGAACTCGATCCGTGGCTGGAAAGCGTCAAGGCACTGGGACCGCTCATCGATCCCAACGAGCACTCCTGCGGCGACGTGCCGCCGCACGGCCACCGTGAGCTCAGCCATCCCGAGCACGGGTTCTATACGGTCGGCATCAAGAGCTATGGCCGCGCACCGACCTTCCTGCTGCTGACCGGGTATGAGCAGGTGCGCTCGGTCGCCGCGGCGATCGCCGGCGACATGGTTGCTGCCGACAATGTCCAGCTTGTGCTGCCCGAGACCGGGGTCTGCACCGTGCCGCGGATCGGCGTGGCGGACAAGGGGTGCTGCGGCGGCCCGGCGCCGGCAGCGGTAGATGCCTGCTGTGTCGCCGACCTCGAGGCGAAGGCGGTCGGCAAAGGCGGCTGTGGCTGCGGCGTCGCGGCATGAGCCCTTCGCCGCCTTCGCCGGCCATTTTGCGCAGCCGCGGCGCGATCATCACCGCGCTTGGCCTGACGCAGATCATGGCGTGGGGGTCTTCCTACTATCTTCCAGCGGTCATTGCGCCGGCGGTCTCTTCCGATACCGGCTGGCCGCTGGCATGGGTTGTCGGCGGCCTGTCTCTTGGCTTGCTTGTGGCGGGATTGATCTCTCCGCGCGTCGGGTCGTCGATCGAGCGGCATGGCGGCCGCAACGTCCTGGCGTTCAGCGCTGGATGCATCGGGGTCGGCCAGGTTGGGCTGGCCGTTGCCCCCAACCTTGCGGCGTACATCGCTGCCTGGCTGATCATCGGCCTGGGCATGGGGGCGGGGCTCTATGATGCCGCTTTCGCAACGCTTGGCCGCCACTACGGCCATGGTGCGCGCTCCGCCATCACCACGCTGACGCTGTTCGGCGGTTTTGCCAGCACAATCTGCTGGCCGATCTCGGCCTTTCTGCTGGAGGAAGTCGGCTGGCGCGGTACCTGCCTGGTGTACGCTGCTGTTCAGTTGGTGATTGCGCTTCCGCTCTATCTGGTGATCCTGCCCCGCGAGGCGCCGAAACCGCCAGTCAAACCGGGATTGAACCAGGCGACGCCGGCTCTCGATGGCAATCCCGATCCGTCGATCATGATCGTTCTGGCCGCGACACTTACGCTTGCGGCGGTGATCTCCTCGACGCTGTCGGTGCATCTGCTCACCATCCTGCAAGGCAGCGGCATGGCGCTGGCCGCTGCCGTCGGGCTCGGCGCGCTGGTCGGCCCGTCCCAGGTGGCGGCGCGCGCGATCGAGATGACCATCGCGCGCTACCACCATCCGATCCTGACCAAGTTTGCCTCGGTTACCTTCGTCGCGATCGGCGTTTCGGCGCTCTGGGCCGGCATGCCAGTCATCCCGTTGGCGCTCGGCTTCTACGGCGCGGGCATCGGCCTCGAATCCATCGCGCGGGGAACGCTGCCGCTCGCGCTGTTCGGCTCGAACGGCTACGCGAAGCTGATGGGCCGCCTCGCCATGCCGAGCCTGATCGCCCAGGCAGCGGCACCCTCGGCCGGCGCATTGCTGCTGGAGCGCTTCGGCCCGCATGGGACGTTGGCCGCGCTTTCCGGCCTTGCGCTGGCCAACGTCATCCTCGCATGCGGCTTGGGCTGGCGGATGCTCCGCCGCCAGCAATCGCAGGTTCAAACTCGGTAGGATTTCGACCTGCGGTCAGTGCTTTCAACTGGAGAGCGGGAGATCGTCCAAGGGATCGACAAGGAAGGACGCGGCAATCAGATCGTCCGCGTCGAGGCGCAGTGAGCCTTTGGCGCCGGCCATAATGGCGGCAACCTTTTGAAACGTCTTGATCTCGTGCTCGGTAATCTGGGCAGTTTGCATTCTGGATTTGAGGTCAGCGACGCGCAGCCCCAAACTGTGGGATATTCCGATTTTACGGTTCGACATGGTAAGATGCTCCTCCCCGGCCCATGTTTGTTTTGCCACCCGCCCTTATTCGCATTTCCTCCGCCTGCCTAAATATGAGGCATCGCGAATACAGCGCCCGAACGCCCGATGCAAGGGAAGGTTCCGGCGCGCAGAGGTCACGAAATAATAACACGAAGGAAGCAGGGCCAATGGTCCGGCCGGAGGTAGGACTTAGGTACGACGCCCCGCCAGACAGAGGGCTCCGGTGGCTTATCGGCTGGCGAGGACCATGCGGTTGCCTTCGCTGTCACGAAACTCCGCCACCGTGCGTCCCGGCTGCCACGACGCCTCATGCGGTTCGGTGATGATCTCGACGCCGCCCGCCTTCAACGCCGCGATCATTGCTCCGACATTTTCGTCGACCAGCACCAATACGGGCTCCGCACCTGGTGCATCGTCGGCGCGCCTGATGAAATGCAGGTTCGTCACGGCATGCGGAAATGCCAGCTCGATCCAGCGCCAGCCGCCATCACCCATCTTCTGGTCGGCCAGCACCTGACAGGCGAGATGCCTGGTGTAGAACGCCTTGGCTCGATCCTGGTCGAATACCGGAAGCTCGGCAAACTGGATATGCATGATTCGTCTCTCCTGCTTGATGGCTGCCGCGCAGCCGCCCACGCGGGAAAGACGATGCGGGCAACCGAAAAGATTCTTCGGCAAGGAGAATCTTTTCAGCGCAGCCGGTCGTCCTTCGTTCATACCAACCAATCAGGAGACGACAATGGACTACGCGCTCATTCGATACGGTGTGAACCAAGCCGACCTGGAAGATAATCGCGCGCTGGTCGAAAAAGTGTTCGAAGCGCTGGGCGAGGCTGCACCGCCGACGGTGCGCTATCTCGTGCTCGAGCTGGACGACGGCTCGTTCGTCCACATCGTCGGCCAGGACGGCGATTCGTCGGCGCTGACCGGGCTTGCCGCCTTCAAGGCATTTGCGGAAAACCACGCCGAACGCCGTTCGACCCCGGCAATGCGATCGCCTGTCAAAGTCGTCGGCAATTACCGTATGCTGGCGGATCACAAGGCGGGATAGCGCCTGCCATGCCGCTCGCGCAGAAACGGGATGCTACGCCGAAAATGAACAGGGCGACTTTGGAGGCGATGCTCGTCGGGTTGCGGCCAAGGCTGCATCGCTACTGCGCGCGCATGGCCGGCTCGGTGATCGACGGCGAGGACATCGTCCAGGAGGTGCTGATCAAGGCGCTGCAGGCGATCGACGGGGGCGCCATGGTCGAACGGCCGGAGCAATGGCTGTTTCGTATCGCCCACAATGCCGCGCAGGATCACCTGCGGCGGCGCAATCGGGAAAGGTCGCGCATGACCGAGGCCGACATGAGCGTGATCGAGGATCCTTCCGGCAGCGCCGACAGCCGGCTCGCCGCCCAGACCGGCCTGCGCTCCTTCATGCAGCTTTCGGTGCCGCAGCGCAGCGCCGTGATCCTGGTCGACGTGCTCGGCCTCAGCCTGCACGAGACCTGCGAAGTGACCGGCGCGACGCTCGCCGCCACCAAGGCGGCACTGCATCGCGGGCGGGCGCAGCTCAAGCTGCTGGCGCTGCAGCCCGAGCAGGCGCTCGCCCCGAGGCTCGACGCCGACGACGAGCGCCGGCTGCGGCGCTATGTCGACCTGTTCAACGCGCGCGACTTCGACGCGGTCAGGGCACTGATCGCCGAGGACGTCCGGCTCGATGTCGTCAACCGCGTCCGCCTGCGCGGCAAGGCCCAGGCGTCGACCTATTTCGGCAATTACGACCGTATCAAAGACTGGACATTGTCGCTCGGCTTCGTCGACGGCCGGCCGGCGATCCTCATCCGCGACCCGCAAGCGGCCGACGGCGCCGTGCGCGGCTTCATGCTGGTCGAATGGGCGGGCGAGGAGGTCATCCAGATCCGCGACTTCCGCTATGCGCCCTGGTGCCTGGTCGATGCGGAGATCAGGGCCGTGGAGAGGTGAGCAGAGGGCTGGAAATGGTGCGGAAATGGCGCGCGAAGGCGACATGGCCAAGGTTGCGCCACCGGACAAGTCTGCCATCGCCTCGATCACTAAGCTGAAGGGCTCCGCTCCCGATTTCGGGAGCGGTATCGTCGCGAAGAGGATCTACGGCCTACACCCGTCATGCTCGATATAGAGCGGTGCGAGCTTTCGGATCAGGCAGCCTCCTCCTGGGTGACCCAAACGCAATTGCCACACGGCAGCAAGTTCTTAGAGTGGTTCCGGTTCTCTGGAACCGGTAACCCGCTCTAACTATCTGTTTTGCCGCATTTATGCGGACGCCAAATGATTCCATTTGGCTGCAAAATACTCTAGCCGATACGCACGCGGCGCGTCACCTGGCCATTGCTTTCCCAGTATGTGTGTTTCTTGGCAATCAAGGGATCGTCCATCGCCGGTTGAATTTGTCCCGTGGTGCTGACCGCGCGCGAGGTCACCGTGTGTTCTCCAGGAGAGGGATTTGCCCAAGCCAGGGACCAGATTTTCCAGGCGTGTTCTGCCTCCTCACTGTGGTCAATGGTCGCTGGTGCCCAAGGCCCCTGATCGATTTGCACTTCGACCCGGTCGATCGGCGCCCCCCAGGCTGCCCCAACGATGCGGTAATCTGAGTCTTTCCGGGTAACCTTCGCAGGCGCGGACTTTATCAGCGCTCGCCCGACTGAAGTCTCGGCCCATACGGTCTCGCCGTTGTGGTCCTCCTCCCGGATGGTGACATAGTCACGGGCCATCAGAACGCTCATGAACCGCGTATCTCGAACCTCGATGCGCTTTAGCCACTTGACGTTGGCAATCCCGTACCAGCCTGGAGCAATAAGCCGTACCGGGAAGCCATTGGGCGCCGGCAAGGCGGCTCCATTCATTTCATAGCAGAGGAGATTGTCGGGGTTCATCGCGTCGGCGAGCGACATGCTACGAGCGAAGTTCTGCTTCATCTTTACGTCGCGTATCGGGATCTCGCCTGTGTCGGTACCGAAAAAGACGACCTCGATGCCCTTCTCCAGAACACCGGCTTCCTCGAGGATCGGGGCGAGCGGCGTCCCTGCCCAACGGGCATTGCCGATGCCGCCGGTGAAAAAGGGAAATCCGTGGTTGCCCGAGCATTCCACTGTGAAAACGACCTCCTGCCGCGGTCGCGCCTTGATGTCGGCGAGCGTTAACTCCAAGGGCTTCTTGACCAGGCCTCCGATCTCCATCGACCATGTCTTCTCGTCGATCGTTGGTCGGTTGAAATGCGAGATGCTGAAGAACTTGTCGTTTGGCGTTATCCAGCTGTCCAAATCCTCCCAGACAAGCTGCTTCTGGATACCCACCGGATCGGGATTTTTGGTCGGCTGATCCAGCCACGGAATAACTTCCTCGCTCGGCCGTGTTGGAAAGGCGTAAGCCCGACGCGAGGTATAGAGAGCAGCAATTGCGGCAAGAGCCGCGCTTCCTTGAACAAGAAGTTCTCTGCGCTGAAAATCAGGCATGTTGTTTACCTCCCAGTTGATCCGGAACAGGCTGCAACGTGCCTTAGGCCGTAGCCTGATCACGGATAGGCGACACAATGTGAGGTCTGCCCATCCGGAAGTATCCGCATAGGTCAGACAATCACCGACGCAAGTCAGGCATGTGAAGCGTTGGACGAAACTCTGGCTCGCGTTTCGCATGCCAAGAGTGCGCCTTTGAGAAGGAAGTGTCCACAACTTGGACGGGACATGATGATGATTGCAGCATTCCATGCCGATTTCCGGTCCTGCCAAATCGTTGCTGCTCGGATCGCTGCCGAACGCCCGCTTCTGGGTCATTTCGGGACCTTCGTGGGTTCTGGTCGAACCGGTGTTTCCTGTCGGCCAGTGGGTTGGCCGGGCGGCCGGCATCGCCCTGATCGCCTGGGGCAGCGCAACGCTTTTGGTCTGACGACCAGGGCCGCCTCGAATGTCGCGTTTGCAGGAAACGATCCCTCCTGACGCAAAGTGTATCGCACTGCCCCGGCCAGGCCGGCTCACAATTCCTTTTCGGCCAGTTCGCGAAAGGCATCGGGAACCGACCGCCGTAGTCCGAGCGCGACCGAGGCGTAGCCGACCGCCTCCCAGCCGAAGCGGTCGCGGATCTTGTCGACGGCGCGATCTGCGGTCCAGCGCGCCGCGCCCTTCCTGGTGCCGGGGCGGCGGCGGTCGTCGTCGAGCCCGAGCGGCAGTTCCAGTTGCAGGCCGGCATGCTGCTCCAGATGCGATACGGCGATCGCCAGCAGCGAGATGGTCTTTTCATGCGGATGATCGATAAGCACCTTGCGCACCAGCGCCTCGGCGATCTCGGCCAGCATGGCGGTTGCCGATATCGGCTGGTCGAGCGTGATCGAGCGCGTCACCGATCGCAAATCGGCAAAGCGGACGCGAACCGTGACGGTGCGGCCGGGCCGGGATTTCGCCCGCAATCTTGTGGCGACCCTGTCGGCCAAATGCAGCAAAGCGGGCACGAAGACCTGCTCCTCGGCCGGTTTTCGGCCAAGCGCCGATTGCGCGCCGGCCGAGCGCGCCCGGCGCTGCGTCTCGAGCTTGCGCGGATCGCGGTTCCACGCCAGCGCGTTGAGTTTTTCTCCGGCAGCCGGCCCGAGCAGGCGCTCCAGCGCGCCACTGTTGGTCTTGGCCAGCTCGCCGATGGTGTTGACGCCGATGCCGGCCAGCCGCTCCCTGGTGACCGGGCCGACGCCCCACATCAGCTCGACCGGCAGGTGGTGCAGGAACTCCAGCTCGTGGCGCGGGTCGACCACCACCAGCCCGTCGGGCTTTGCGACCTGTGAGGCGATCTTGGCCAGATGCTTGGTGCGGGCTACGCCGACCGAGATCGGCAAACCGAGCTCGGCCCGCACGCGGCGGCGGATCTTGCCGGCGATCTCGGCCGGCGAGCCGAACAGATGGGTGCAGCCGGCGACGTCGGCAAAGGCCTCGTCAATGGAAATCCGCTCGACCACCGGCGTGAAATCGCCGAGCACCTTGATGGCCGCATCGCCCAGCCGCTGATAGTCCTTGAAATGGCCGCCGACGAAAATGAGTTGCGGGCAGAGTTCCCGCGCTCGCCGTCCCGGCATGCCGCCGCGCACGCCGAACGCCTTGGCTTCATAGGATGCGGCAAGCACTACCCCGCCGCCGACGGCAATCGGCTTGCCGCGCAAGGCCGGATCGAGCAATTGTTCGACCGAGGCATAGAAGGCATCCAGATCCGCGTGGAGGATGTTGGCTTCCATCCGGCCCGTTCGCCCGCGGCGGTTCGAACGCCGCATTGTCTCGAGTTATGATGAGAACATAAAGAGAACATTGCCGGCGGATTGTCAAGCAGCGCGGAGGGCAATCGCTTCAGGTTTGCGCTGCCTCTCTGTCTGCCTGCGTTCCAGGTAGTTGGCGAAAGTCGAAGAGACATCCAATTTCCCCCGCGGGGGAAATCGGCAGCTTTGCCGACGGCGCCTACTGCCACGATCTACAGCGCCATCTTGTAGCCGAGATGACTGGCGGTGAAACCGAGGCGCTCGTAAAAAGCGTGCGCCTCCCGTCGACCTTTGTCCGTGGTGAGCTGGACGAAGCTGCAATTGCGCGAACGGCACGTTTCAATCGCCCATTCGACCATCAGCTTGCCGACGCCGCGAGAGCGCCATTGCCGGGCGATGCGAACGCCTTCTATCTGGCCGCGCCAGGCGCCTTTCCTCGAAATTCCTGGAAGGAAGCTGAGCTGCAGCGTACCGACCACTTGCCCGGCCTCGACGGCGACGGCCAGCAACTGGTTGGGATCGGCATCGATTGCGCTGAAGGCATCGAGATAGGATGACGCAAGCGGCGTGGACGGGTCTTCCCGGTCTGCGCCGAGCACATCGTCGGCAAGCATTGCAACGATCGCCGGCAGGTCGGGCGCCTGCGCGCGACGGAATTCGATCTCGCTCATCGCGCGGAGACATACGGCGCGGTGTCGGCGATCGCAATATCCGTTTTGACTTGCAAGGGAGGCCCGCACGCCTTCAGGTGGCCTCGAGCGCCCAGAGGCGGTGGCCGTAGCGGCGGAAGAAGCGGGCGAAGAGGCGCTGCTGCCTGGCCCGGGTGAGGTCGGCGGCGCGCCTTTCCTGCCGCCAGCGCGGCATGTTGCGGAACATCGACAGGAAGCGGGCGGTGTCCTCGAGTGCCTCCTCGGCTGACTGCGCCGGGCGGATCGCCGCCAGGAACAGAGCGCGGCTCGGCTTCATCTGGTCAATCGCCGCCTTGCGCTGGCGATGACCCTGGCGTGCCTTGCGGATGCCGTGCTGGCGGATGGCCACGAAAGCGGCAAGCATGGCCGGGCTGTCGCCGCTATAGCCGCATGCATGGGCGAACTGGGCTGGGTCCATCGTCATTCCCTTGCTGCCGGCCGGCTGCGGTTCTGTTGCTCGCGCCGATTCCAGTCCGCACCAGATATAAGCATAACTCAAATAATCGAACAAGCGAAACTTTCATGTTGGTGTAAGCGGAACCGACTCGACTCCGCTTGGAAAACCGATAATGATGCGAACAAAGCAGGAACAACGATGGGGATGGCCATGGCATTGGCAGGCAAGGAAGCGACGATCGCCGATGTTGTCTCGATTGCCGTCGAGTGCATCGACTGCGGACGCAACAGGTGGTGGAAGCCGGCCGAGCTCAAGCGGCATGGGGTGATGCCGGAGACACCGCTGGCCGCACTTTCGGGGCGCCTGATCTGCAAGGCCTGCCGGGCCGACGGCCTGCCGGGCGCCGCGGTCTCGATCCAGGCCGCCTTCATCGACGACCGGCAACGGACCCGCGCCGAGGCGCGCCTGCTCAACGGTCGAGAGCTGGAGCAGTCGAGGCGGGCTTGAGGGGAGGGCGCCGGTCCCTCCTCAGGGCGGGCTATCGCATATGGGGTCCCCCTCATCCGGCCGCGGAGCCTGGCCTCGGGCTTGCCGGAGGCAAGACCCGCGGGCGGCCACCTTCTCCCCGCTGGGAGAAGAGCCTGGCATCAACGCTGGCGACCTCCTCTCCCCTCGGGGAGAGGTCGGATTGCCCGAATTGCCCTTCGCAATTCGGTTGGCATTCCGGGTGAGGGGGGCGCTTGCCTACTTGCGATTGCCCTGCTTCTCTCGGGAGAAGGCAACAAGCGCCTCCTCAATACCCCAGCAATTCCTTGAGCGGGATGACGCGGAAGACGTTCTTGATGGCGTAGCGGTTGAAGGTCAGCGTCTTCGGCGGGTTGTACTGTTCGACGATCAACTCGGCAGCGGTGCGCTTGACCAGCTTCTTGATGAAGGCCTTGCCGTTTTGCTCGTTCTCCTCGGGCAGCGTCTCGATCACCACATGGTCGCCGGGCAGCGCTTCGCGGCCGCCGCAATAGATCATCTCGCCGGGCTCGTAGCGCGGCACCATCGAATCGCTCAGCACGTGCAGCGCAAACACATTGCGCAGATGCCGGATCCCCGGCGGCCGCTGGACATAGCCGGCCGGCTGGCCGTTGAAGGTGAAGTCGCCATCGTCGCCGCCGACGGCGGTGCCGAGAAGCTGGATGTCCATTGGCCCAGCGGGCAGGGGGCCGGGATCGGTGACGATCTCGGCATCGGCGACCGGTCCGGCATCTTCGAGGAAGACGACCTCGCCCTTGCCGAGCGCCACCGGGTCGACGCGCAGGAAAGCGGCGGTCTTCAAAAGGTTCTCGGTCTTGGGCAGGTTGCGCCCGGTTTCCCAATTGCCGACGGCAGCGACGTCGGTGTCGTTGTGCTCGGCAATGTGGCGCATCACCAGGCCGCGCTGCTTGCGCGCCCGGCGGATCGCCGTTCCGACCTTGATCGACAGTGCAGTTTTCGCCATGGCTCCATCTGAGGCATAAGATTCGGTTTCGTCTATGCAAGAATCGCTTGCATTATTGTTTGAGTTATGCTCTTATGTGGGCATGCACAAGTCGCTTCACCAGCAATCGGTCATCGAATCCGCCCTTCAGCGCGCCGGCAGCGCTCGCCTGGAGGCGGTACCGCAAACGATCGCCAAGGCCATGCATGTGCCAACCCTTTCCCCTTCGTCGCGGCTGTCCTCCTCCCCGGCCGGGACGATGCCCGAGGCCCGCGCCTCGGATCCGGCAGCGCAAGCGGCCGGAACGGCCGGAGCCGTTCCCCTCACGGCTCCGGCCACGAATTACCTTCCGGCCGGCAATGCGGATGCCGCGGTTTCCTGCATCCGCACCGAAGACGGCACGGTCATCGCCTTCGACAAGCGGACGGGCAAGGCAGTGTCCGGCGCAACAAGGCAGGCGGCCGAGATGAAGCTCGATCGCAGCAGACAACGCGAAGGCTGACCGGCTTTCGGGCCTGAGGCCGGCGAAGCCGGCGCCGCACACAACCATCTTTGCAGGGAAAAAACATCATGGCCGCCCGCTATTCCGCCTCGGAACTGGAACAAATCGAGAACTGGCTGATGAGCGGACTGTCGGCCGCGAAGATCGCCACCAGGCTCGGTGCGCAGCGTGGTAGCCCGCTCTCACGCGCGGCCATCATCGGCATCGTCCACCGCACCGCCCGTTTGCGCACCATCGGCCTTGCCAGATCCAAGGGCCGGTGTGGCGGACGGTCGGGCGGACGGCTCGGAAATTCGGCGCCTGAGCCATCAAATGCCGCAGGTCAAGCGGAGGCGGCTCCGAAGGCCGAGCCACGCTGCCGCCCCGCCAGGCTGTCGGCCAGGCTGGCGCCGCCGGCCTGGCAGCCGGGTCCGGCTCGGATCACCGGGACCGATGGCGCGCCGCTTGAAATGCCGGCGCCGCGCCCGATCGCTGCCGGCGGCCGCCAGCCGCATTTCGCCGCCATGCGCTTCATCGATTGCCTGTTCGAGCGCTGCCGCGCGCCGCTCGACACGACGCTGCAGGAGGATGCGGAAAACGACGCCCCCGGCAGCCGGCCCGGTTTGGACATGCTGTGCTGCGGACTGCGCACCAAGCCATCGAAAAGCTACTGCGCCTATCACGCGGCGCGCTTCCTGCGCACGCTGCCGGCCGAAGCAATTTGAGCCCGCTTCTATGAGGCTGGAAGTTCGCCAGAGCCCGACGACCAAAACCCAGGAGGACTGATCCGATGAGCAACAAAACCGCCCAAAAGGCCAAAGCCAGGCCACCGAGATTGCCGAAAGGCGAGGCCGAGCAGGTGCGCATCCGCAAGGAGATCGGTCATGATTTCGCGCTGAAGGACGACCAGTTCGGCCGCAAGCGGCTGGCCAAGGGGACGCAGGAGGGCGCGCGCCTCTACGAGGTTTCCAATGATGGCCACACAGCGACCGGCGGCATCGTGCGGGTGCGCAACGTCGACCCGCTGAGCGGCCTCACCTCGTTGTCGCGCCAGCAGCGCGAGGCAGGCATGCGCTACCGCCAGGATTTTCGCGACTCGTCCGAGGCAAGCGCCAAGCCGATGGCCTGGGCCGAGCGCGTCGACGGCGGCCGCACCGGCAGCGGCGTCGCCGAACACATTCTGTCCGCTGGCCGCGACCATGCCGAGGCCACCAGGGCGCTTGCCCATTGGGAGATCGCCGGCGTCGTGCAAAAGGTCTGCTGTGCCGACGCAACGGTGAAAAGCCTGGCCGACCAAGCCGGCGAGCCGCGCGACGTGGTGGTGAAACTGCTCAAGATCGGGCTCGACATATTGGCCGTGCATTACGGCATGATGCTGATGCGCAAGCCGAGATGAGGAGCCCCGCCGATCCGGCCGGTACTACCGGCCGGATCGATCCGTCAACGACGGCAGACACGGATTCTTTCGATGATCCGGTGGTGATGACGCCAGTGCTTGATGACTTCGGTGTGGCAGCGCCGGTGGTACCGGTAGCGCGGCCTGTAGTCCTCGTCGTAGACATCATAGCGGTAACGGGGGACGTACTCATCGTCGTAATCGGAATACCGATGGTGGCGATAATAATAGTCGTCGTCATAGCCGCTGCCGATGCCGATCGTGACGCTGCCGCCGGCATTCGCCGGGCCGATCACGGAAGCCGCCGAGGCGATGGCGATCACCGAGGCAAGCAGGAGCTTCTTCATAGCTACCTCCTTCTTTAACGTCCCTCTAATAGAAAAACCCGCGAGGGGCAGCCTCGTTCCACAAATTGGCAAGATGCCACGAAGCGAGAGCCCAAATTAGCGCCAGCGGGGGCGAAAACGCCTCTTGCTGTACGCCAGGGTGGGGCTGCCGACGCAACGTGGCCGGCTGCTTTCCAAACCTCGAGCGGATTGTGGTCCGCGCCCTATGTATCCCGTCAAACAGCGACAATCGGGCGCCGTCGCGTTGCCGGCCTACAGAACATGGCCCAGTTCCAGCAAAACGAAAGCGGTCGCACCCAGCACAGCGAGGGCGTAGGCCGCATAAAGAACGAGCAGCATCACCTCAAAGTCCCGGACGAAACTAGCGGCAATCCTGGTCTCCTTGGGCTCCGCTTTCTCGACGCGTTCGGCTTCCAGCTGCTCCGTTGCCACGACGAGGCAGAGGATCCTGTCGTTGTCGGCCGCCTGTAATATCCGCTCCGTCAAATCGACGGCAATCACCGGGTCATCGGCCAACTGATCCCGCGATAGCCGGCTTTCAGTGACGGTCTGGACTTCACGCTTTCTCACGCACGCATAATTGCGTCGACTAAATTAGGTTCCACTAAAATATATAGATTGCCTCGGACCCGATCGCGATGGGTGAGGCGTGAGCCCAGCCGGGGGGAACTCCCGCCCAAGGCCCGCATTTGTCGACTGTCGAGGCGAATCCTCGATCCGCATCCTCCGATCAAAGGGCGCGGGCTTCTTCATAGGCTGCTACGATGCGCCAGTGGGTAGATCGCAATGCTAAAGCCGCCAAACCTTCATATCGCGAACGCAGCGCCGACGTCTTCGGTGCTGACCGGTTATGACGAAGATCGCATGCTTACTTATATCCGGCTGCTCGACGCTTCGGCGGAAGGAACCGATTGGCGCGAGGTCGCCCGCATCGTCCTGCATATGGATCCGGAGCGGGAGCCGGAGAGGGCTTTCCGGGCGTGGGCGACACATCTGGCGCGTGCACGATGGATGACCAGGAAGCGGAACGAACTGCGCCAATTGCATCATGAGTGGTGGGGATGAGCACCATCTAAGCGGAACTGCCGTCCGGTCTGGCCGTTGAGGGAGGAGGCCAACATGGAAAAGCGACCAATGACTTCTTGGCGAGCCAATACTTTCGAGCTGTGCTGCCTTCTTGCAGTTCCGCTGTCGCTGATCCTTACGGTTTTCCTGGCGGGTCTCATCCTCAGCTGACGCCCCCATGGTTGCTGGCCGGGGGGCGTGTCGGTCGGATCCGACAAGATCCGGAACCGTTACTTTACTGCCGCCGCCATCACATCCGAAAACAGCGCCCGTTCCACCGCCGGCTCCAGCGTCTCGGCGAAGGGCGTCGCCAGGTGGTGGCGGTCGCGGAAGGCTAGTTTGCCGTCGATGAAGACATGGCACGTGGTCTGGTCGCAAAACCGGTCGGTCATGTCGATGTAAGCAGCGTTCGGTGTCGAGCGTACGATGTCGCGCTCTATGGTGGCGATGTCGTCATTTGCCGCCATGATCCTCGGCGTGTCGCATGTCGCGGGCGTCTGGCCCCGCCACAGCGCCCGCGCCACGCATTTGTCGGCATAGCTTGCATTGTAGGGAACGTCCCTGATGACCGCGACCTTGATGCCGGCCTGGCTGAAGGCTTGAAGCGTCCAGGTGAGGCCCGTCCGCCACTGCGCTTGCCAATCGGCGTGCTTCAACTCCTCGGGCGATTCCTTCATCACATTGCCGATCGAGAATTCCGAGATCACCACCAGTTGGGGATGCAGCGCGATGATGTCCTTGACCGACTGCTCGCGCCATTGATCGCATTCGGTGTAGTCGCGCTTCAGCCGCCAGTTCCAGGTCGTTACCCGCGAAGCCCGGCAGGAGGATTTGAGAAAGGTGACGACGCGAAAATTGTTCTTCTCGGCCGCCTTGATCAGCGGCGTCGACCAATGGTCGGCATGCGAGTCGCCGAACAGCACGACCGAGCGCTGGGCATCCTTGCGGCCGAACATGCAGGGTTTTGGCTTGACGGTTTCGAAATCGAGCACGCAGCCGCCATTGGTCGCGCGCACGGTGGAGAGCTGGGCGGCGCTGTCGGCGATGACGTGCTGTTCGGGGCTGAGATTGTGCTCGGCAAAGCGCGCATTGCCGTAGGCGGCGACCACGCCGGCGCCGGTCAGCGCGACGGCGGGCACCAGCGCCCGCGCTGCTCCGGCCATCAGCCAGCCGTTGCGGCGGATCGGGTTCTCGATGAAATGATAGGTGAACATCGACAGAGCCAGCGTCAGCGCCGCGCAGGCAAAGCGGTCCAGGATGGACAGGCTGGGAACCACCATCGCCGCATAGACGATGACCGGCCAGTGCCAGAGATAGAGCGAATAGGAAAGCCGGCCCAGCCATTGCAGGGGCGGCAGCGCCAGCACGGCGCTCGGCAGATTGCGGCCGCCGCTGCCGCTGAGCAGCAGCAGCACGGTGCCGGCGACAGGCGCCAGCGCATTCACCCCGGGAAAGGGCGAGTCTTCGTCCAGCATCAGATAGGCCCACGCGATCAGCGCTAGCCCGAGACATGCCTGGAGGGTGGCCAGCAGCGGCCGGTCGCGCCAGATCTTTGCCGGTGCCATGGTCGCGAGGCCGCCGGCGGCGAATTCCCAGGCCCTGAGCGGCGAGAAATAGAAGGCCCAGGGCTGCGACACTTCCGTCAGCCAGGCGCAGGCGGCGAAGGAGGCCGCGCCGGCGACGCCGATGACGACGATAGCGGTGCGCTTGCCCGGGCGTAGCCATGTGGCGGCAAGAAGCAGCGCCGGCCATGCCAAATAGAATTGTTCCTCGACCGAGAGCGACCAGAAGTGGATGAAGGGGTTGTTGGTGGCGTCGGCGGCGAAATAGTCGAACGACCACCGGATCAGCCAGAGGTTGATCATGTAGGCGGAGGCGAACATGGCGCCTTTCGAATAGAGCGCCTGTTCCTCCGGCGACAGGATGAAATAACCCGCAAGCAGCGTGGCGAGGATGACGAACAGTGCCGCCGGCAACAGGCGCCGGGCGCGCCGGGCATAGAAGCGCCAGAGGTTCAGCCGCCCGGTCTCGGTGATTTCCGTAACCAGGTGGCGGGTGATCAGATAGCCCGAGATGACGAAGAAGATATCCACGCCGGCAAAGCCGCCGGGCAGGCCGGAGAGACCAAAATGGAAGGCGATGACACCCGCCACCGCCAGCGCGCGCAGCCCTTCGATGTCAGGCCGAAATGATGCCGACACAATCACCTCATGCAAGGAATGCCCACCTCGCAGAGGCTCGACCCGATGCGCCGATATTGCAATGCAACAAATCTAACGCAGTGCAACATAGGGGGAGGGCGCAGCTCCTCCAGCTCCTCGCGCGGGCGATTCACTCACATGAGCGGTTCAGTCATGAGGGCGATTTGATATGGAAGCGAAGGTGCCGAGGCGATCACGCCTTTTTCAAAAACTCGGTCTTCAGCACCAGGCCCTTCACCTGCCTGGTGCTGCATTCGATCTCGCCGGGATTGCCGGTGAGGCGAATATTCTTCACCAGCGTGCCGCGCTTGATCGTCTCCGAGGTGCCTTTGACCTTGAGATCCTTGATCAGGGTCACGGAATCGCCCTCGTGCAGCGCCGTGCCATTGCTGTCTCTTACGATCGCGTCAGTCATGTCGGGTCTTTCGTGGGGCTCCGGTGCGGAGGTGGTTGGGTCATTACCCGGCCTATTCCACGGTTGGCGGCGAGGTCAAGCGTGCTGGGGGTCAAGCCCACTGGGTCAAGCGTGCCGGCTGTCAATGCCATGCGGACGGCCGATCGGAAAACCCGGGTTGCGAGCAGACGGGACCCCCCTGGGCCCATAGTGGCATTGCCGCTCCGCGACATGCGCTCCGACCAGGCCGTCATCCATGCGACGGCGCCACGGCAATCGAACAAAAGCCGTGGCCTTCATTACGCAGATATTCCGGCACGAGTTCAAATAGCTGAGCGCCCGCCGGTGCGGACAGGAAGGTCGCACAATGGCGGAGCTGCCCGCCCTTTCGCTTGGTCCGTTATTGCAATCGGCAAGAAGCCGGCGGTCACTTGTTGGCGCCACCGAGCTGGTTGGCCATCTTGCAGAAGTCGGCATGCATCTTGGCAATGCCTGCGTCGCTGCATTCCTTCAACATCATGGCCCGGTCGCTCGTGGACATGGCGATCCATGCCGCCTTGAATTCGGCTTCCGACTTCATGCTCTTCATGCCGGCGTCGGTGAAGAAGGGCGTCATTTTCTGCGGATCGTCGAGCGCCGAAGTGCCAGTGGCACCGGCGGCAAGCGCTGCGCCGGTCATCATTGAAAGCGCCATCGCGCCCATGCAAAGCATCTTGATGTTCATGATCATTCCTCCTGAGCTGCTGCTTTGAGGTTGTCCATCAGCGATCTACGAAGGAACGGCGTTTTGACCCAAAAGTTTCCACGTTTCGGCGCAGGCATGGAACAGGATTGCCCGTGACGCCATTAATGCAGAAAATTCTACCACGACTGAATTTGCGGCGCTGCCGACGAGGGCAATCGGCGTCCAGCTGGGTGAGACGCTACGAAGTTGCACGCCGGCTCAATATGCCCGATCATGGCGACGGCGGGGCGGAGGTATCAAGTGGCGGCAAATCGTCGAAACGGCGCGCACCTGTCGGAGCCCCGGCGGGCGGGCATTGTTTCCGCGGCCAGGGCGCTTCCGCGCACATCCTTGCCCAGCGTAGCGTCGGTCGTGACGGCCGTCGCGGCGCTCTATTTCGGGCGCGAGGTCTTTCTGCCGATCGCAATCGCGCTGCTGCTTACCTTTGCGCTCGTACCCATGGTTTCGACACTCAAGCGAGTCGGCATTCCGCGTCTTCCTGCCGTGATCGCCAGCGTGCTCGGCGCATTCACGGTGCTGGCTCTGTTCTCCTTCATCGTCGCCACGCAGGTCAGTGAACTGGCGCAGAACATCCCGCTTTACCAGGCGAATATCCTGACCAAGGTCCGGTCGCTCAAGGAAACCGGCGTCGGCGGAGGCATCGTTTCCAGATTGAGCCGGGTGATCGAACGCGTCGGCCAGGAGCTCGACAGACCGGAGCCCGCACAACCCGCCGCCGATCAGCCTCCGCGGGAGCCGATCCCGGTCGAAATCGTCGCGCGCGAACGACCGCTCGAGGTTCTCCAGAATCTGATCGGCCCGCTGCTGAGCCCGCTGGCATCGGCCGGACTGATCGTCGTGGTCGTCATATTCATGCTGCTCGAGCGGGAGGATCTGCGCGATCGCTTCATACGCCTCGTCGGCTACGGCGATCTGCATCGAACCACCGAGGCGTTGCAGGATGCCGGCAAGCGCGTCGGCCGGTATCTGCTGATGCAATTGGTCGTGAACATCGTCTATGCCGTCCCGATTGCAATCGGACTTTGGCTGCTGGGCATACCCAATCCATTGCTGTGGGGTTTGCTGGCGCTGGCGCTGCGCTTCGTTCCCTATATCGGCCCGGTCATCGCAACGTTGTTGCCTCTGTTCCTGGCGCTGGCCGTGGCGCCCGGCTGGTCGCTCGTGCTGTGGACCGCCGGGCTTTTCGTGGTCGTGGAACTGATCACCGGCAACGTGATCGAACCCTGGCTCTACGGCTCGCGCACCGGGCTGTCGCCATTGGCTATCATCGTTGCGGCGATCTTCTGGACCTGGCTCTGGGGGCCATTGGGCCTGGTTCTGTCGACGCCGCTCACGGTCTGCCTCGTCGTGCTCGGCCGCCATGTGCCGCAGTTCGAATTCCTCGACGTTCTGTTCGGCAACGAACCCGTGCTCGAACCGCACGCCCGGCTTTACCAGCGGCTGCTGGCCGGCGATCCCGAGGAAGCGACGGACCATGCCGAGGAGATGCTGGAGGAAAAATATCTGGTCGAGTTCTATGACGAGGTCGCGATTCCCGCACTTCTGCTCGGCGAGCAGGACCGGGTGCGTGGTGTGTTGAGCGATGAGCAAAGACAGCAGGTCGCGGGCAGCGCGCTGACGATGGTGGCGAACCTCGACGACAGCGCGCAGGAGGAGGCGGAAGAGGACGATACGGCCGCGGCCGAGGACAACGGCTCACGCGAGGACAAGCAGGTTCAGGGGGAGGTTCAGGGCGAGGACGACACTGAACTGCCGGATGGCACGGGCATGTCGGTGCTGTGCGGCGGAGGGCGCGGCGAACTCGACGATGCCGCTGCCGCCATGCTGGCGCAGGTGCTCGAAATCCAGGGCGCCACGGTGTTGAGAGCGAGCTTCGCCGATATGGAACCGGGGAGCATTCGCCGTCTTGAGCTCGACGCTGTCGATACCGTCGTCGTCGGATTTTTAAACCGGGATTCCGTCAAGCACGGCCGGTTCCTGGTCCGTCGGCTGAAACGCGCCAAACCAAGGTTGCGGGTGGGCATCGTATTGTGGTCGGAAGCCGACAGCGACAACCAGGAGGCAGACGCCAGATTGGCCAATGAGATCAACGCCGATTTCGTCGCACACGGCATGGTCGGTGCGGTGCTCGGTGCGTTGTCCAGCGCTCCGCCGGTGGCGCTGAAGACCACCGCCAAACGCCGCGTGCGCCGCCTGGCGCCGGCGCGCAAGAAAGAGTCGCTCGCCGCGGCAAAATGAGCGCGGCGAAGACCGCGGCAGGTCGGGTTATTACCGCTTTCGCGAAAACGGCAATAACGAAACGGATCAGGTGTCTTCGCAAGCGTCGCGCTGAACCGTTCGGATGCTACCGCGACGAACGGCGCCAGTCTTCACACAGTCCAGAAATAACGCACCGTATGGAAGAAGACCGGGGCGGCGAAGACCAGGCTGTCGGCACGGTCCATCATGCCGCCATGGCCTTCGATCAGATGGCCCCAGTCCTTGACGCCTTGATCGCGCTTGATGGCGGAGGCGACCAGCCCACCAAGGAAGCCCATCAGACAGGCGATGAAGGCGACGCCGGCTGCCTGCAGCGGCGAAAACGGCGTCAGGAACGACAGCAGCGCGCCGAGCAGGCTCGATGCTGCCAGCCCGCCGACCAGCCCCTCCCAGGTCTTCGACGGCGAGACCGTCGGCGCCAGGAGATGCCGGCCGAACAGCTTGCCGAAGATATATTGCAGCACGTCGCTGCCTTGCACGGTGATGATCAGGAAAGCGATCAGCAACAGGTTGCGGCCTTCGAAGCCTGGCACCTCGAGCGTCAGCAGCGCCGGCACGTGGCTGACGCAGTAGACCGAAATCATGACCGCCCATTGCTGCGCCGAGACGCGCTCGAGAAAGCGCTCGGTGTCGCCGTGCAGCGCGGTGATCGCCGGCATCAGCAGGAAGCAGTAGACCGGGATGAAGATGGTGAAGAGCCCGTACCAGGCGGTCCACACCAGCCAGTACTGGAACGGGATAACGATGCCGAACATGCCGAGCAGCACCCAGTGGTCGCTGCGGCGGCTGTGTGTCAGCGTCACGAATTCGCGCAAGGCGGCGAAGGAAATCAGCGCGAACAGGATGGTCATGCCGGGGCGGCCGAAGAAGAAGGCGACGGTGATCGCCACCACCATCACCCACCAGGCATTGATGCGCTGGGTGAGGTTGACCAGCGTCGGCGACAACGGCTTTGGCGCGCGCCATGACAAGACGCCGGCGACGACGCTGGCGCTGATCAGCACCGCCAGGAGGCCGACAATCAGAATGAGGGTTTCGTGCATCATCGGCAGCATTTTGCCTTGGTCCTCAATCGTCTCGCTGCGGCCGGGGGTTCAGCGCCAGCAGCGTTTCGCGGGCGCGGTCGAGAAAGGCGCGGCGTTCCTCACCCGGTTGAATGGCGATCGGCGCGCCGAAGACGACGCGGCAAAGCAGCGGCACCGGCACGAATTGCCCCTTGGGCAGCACCCGCGACATGTTCTCGATCCAGCACGGGATAAGCTCGACATCGGGCCGCGCCATCGACAGATTGTAGAGGCCTGAGCGGAACGGCAGCAGCGGTTCGTCGGTCATGTTGCGCGTGCCTTCGGGAAACAGGATCAGCGAATGGCCTTGGTCGAGCACCGACAGCATGATCGAGATCGGGTGCTGCGTTTCGTCCGTCCATTGCCGGTGGATCAACACGGAAGACAGCATGTCCTCGGCAATGAAACGGCGCAGCCGCGTCTTGCCCCAATAATCGGCGGCCGCCACCGCATGGGTACGGGCGCGTTCCTTCTCGCTGAGGCAGGCCGACAGCAGGATGAAATCGCCGTGGCTGGCATGGTTGGCGAAGTAGATACGCTGCCGGTCCGATGGCTGGCTGCCGTTCCAGATCGGCCGAACTCCGGTGACCACCCAGGCCAGTGCCGACAGGCCGACCGAGGTCACCGTCTGCAGCAGGGTATAGGTGCTGACGCGAAGCTTTGTCATGGACGGGCTCAAAAGAATGCCGCGACGACCGAGGCCGCCGCGAACAGGCTGAAGGCGATACGCTGCTTGGCGAGCAGACGGCGCGTGCCGGCCATCCGCTGGTCGAGCGAGCGGCCGCCGGCCGCCGTGGGTTTCAGCCGCATGCGCGCCAGCACGTCGTCGATCGCCGCGCCGCCGCCTGCCTCGCTGGCGTGGCTGGCCATCAGCCGGAACAGCAGCGCGTCGAATAAAAGCAGGGCCGAGAGAATAATTGTGGCTATGGCACCCGCGGCGGCGATCAGCCAGGCCGCCGCGGACAGCGACGATGTTTGCGGCACAGCCGCCAGGCCGATGACCGGCGCCGCCAGCAAGGCAGCAGCAATCAGCAGCAGAGGCCATGCCACCTGCGCCATCAGCCCGGCGGCGAACGCTTCCGCCCTGTCACGATAGGCGGTCATGTCGCCGCGTCCACGCCAAGATGCACCGGCCGGCCCGCGGCGGCGAGCTTGCCTCGCGCCTGATCCGGCGTGGCGGCCCGGCCGCTGGCGACCAGCCATTCGGCGACGACGGCGGCGCTGCGTTGGAAGCCCAGCGCACAGCAGACCAGCACCGTGCCCTGGCTCTGCGCCGTCTCGATCGTCGCCACCGCTTGCGCACGCGCCTCCGGCGATGGCGGCAATAGATCGACCATGGCCACGCTCACCCAGCGGCCGGAGGCGCCGCGCGGTCTTTCCAATTCGCCGGCAAGGTCGACCACCGTGCCGAAGGGGTCGGCCTCGGCGGCGGTCGGAAAACGGCCAAGGAAAACACCGTCGGCGATGACGATCTGCGCCGGAAACTTTCGCGTCCACGCCCACACATTGGCCTTGGCGCCAAGGCGGTAGGGCCAAAACAGAAGACGGCTGGCCAGCGACACGCGGCCATCGGCTGTTTTCTGGAACAGTTTGGCGCCGGCGCCGGCATAGGCGAAAGCGACTATGGCCAGCGCCAGTGCCGGCCACAACAGGATGAGCCACAGCGCCGAGACCAACGCGCCGGCAGCCGCGCCGGCCAGCGCAAGGGTTGCGCCGAGCGAATAGAACAGCGCCAGCCGCCGCGCCTTCGGGTCAGCGCTCAGGCGGAAGCCGGCGAACGGCAGCTCGCCGTCGCGCGGAAACAGCCACAGCGCGAAAAGGCCGAGCAGCGCGCCAGTCGGAATGTCGATGAAATGGTGCTGCCACGTCGTCAGCACCGAGGCGCCGATCAGGAAACACCAGAAATGCCAGGCGACGCCGGCAATGCCGGTCAATCTGTGACGCCAATGGTCCCAGATGATGACCAGCAGCGCGATATGCAGCGACGGCGCCTGGTTGAAGGGTTTGTCGAAGCCGCCGAGTACGGCGAACATGAAACCGGGCAGGCCGCTCGTCTGCGGGCGCGCGAAGGTCGCCGTCAGCGGGAACAGGATGAAGCAGGCGACGGCGACGAGCTGCGCCGTCAGATAGCGGCCGGCAAGGCGGTCGACGCCGCTCTTCGAATTGTTCAACAGCAGCGACAAGCCATAGAACAGGTTGATCGACCAGTAGGGCACGATCGTCCAGGCAAGGAACGGGACGCCATGCTCCCAGCCGAAGACGATGCTGCCGACGTCGTCGCGCCGCGACGCCAGCCAATTGGCGAAGCCGTAGGTGGCGTAGAAGAACGGCGCCAGAAATGCAAGCCACAGGGCGGCGCGCAGGACTATCCCGGGATATGGCTCGCGCGGCAAGGCCGGAAGGGCAGGGGCATCGTGAGGAAAGGCAGAGGCAGGCAAGTTCATGCTCAGACGCGCCGCGCGACCGAAACGGTGAAGATGCCCCACTGGTCGATGCGCTGGTCGAGCTTCTCGAAGCCGGCGGCCGCCACCAACTGGTCCATCTCGGCCTGCGTGCGGCGGCGCATCACCCAGGCCTGGCCGCCGCGGTGCGAGGTCAGGCTGCGCGCGATCATCTCGAGCTGCGGATGCCAAGGCTGATTGGTGTAGACGAGCAGGCTTCCGGGCTGCATGGCGCCGGCCAGTCCACCGAGCGAGCGGGCAATCATGGCATTGTCGGAAAACAATTCGTAGAGCCCCGAGACGACGGCGAGATCCGGCGCCGGGTCGAGCCCGGTCAGCGTGGTGGCGTCGAATGCGTCACCTTGATGGAACGAGATAGTCACCGGCAGCCTGCGCTCGGCGATCAGCTTGCGGCCGAGCGAGACGTTGAGCTCGGAGAAATCCTGCAGCCGTACGCTTGCCGGCGGCTCGGCGCATTTCTGCACGGCATCGAGCACGTAGCGGCCATGGCCAGCGGCGATATCGACGATATGGACCGGCCGGTCGGCGGCCTTCAGCGTCTCGGCGGCGCTGCCGATCAGCTCTTCCAGATGCAGCTTGCGCTGGCGGATGCCGCGCCAGCCGATGGCATCTAGAAAGGTGCGGTCGATCATGCGGCCGATGGGGCTGATGCCGCGCGCCTCGTTCTCGTAGACATAGTCGAGCGTCGAGCCGGAATCGAAGCCGGTGGCAATCCCCGTCTTCATGCCCGACGATAGCCAGGCGCCCATGCGGATCGAGGCGCGGCTCATTGCCCAGTAGAGGCCCCTTAGCGACAGCAGCGGCAGCGGCGAGGCCAGCCGGTCGGCCTCGTCGCGTGTGTAGCCGGCGCGGTCGGCCTGGATCAGGTCGACCGGCTTTTCCGGCGCCGCGAATTGCTTTTCAAGGAAAGGCCTGATCAGGTCGAGTGCCTTGTGGCGGTCGCGCTCGCCAAGCGTGTCGTGGAAGAAGCCGGGCAGCACATGCCGCTCCTTGGCCGGGTTCGCCAGGTTGACGAAAATCTCGTGCTGCGGTCCATGCCGCACCACCCAGTCGCTGCCCGAGATCAGAACCTGTGTCGGCACGGTGATGGCACGGGCGTCGGCGACGATGCGCGCGGCATGATCGTAGAGCTCGACCAGGATGTTGGAGGCGATCGGCCGGGTGATCAGCGGGTCGGCCTCGAAGGAGGCGATGCGCTCGGGGTCATGCGTCAGGAATTTCGCCTTGACGTAGGAATTGACGAAGAAGCGGCCCTTCAGCTTTTGCCACAACGCAATGCCTTGCTTGGCGAAGGGCACGTAGAGCTTGACCGAGAAGGCCGGCGAGGCCAGCACCAGGGCGCGAATGTTGGGCGCATAGTCATGCACCCAGGCGGCGGCAAGCACGGCGCCGAAGGATTGCGCGATCAGCGCGATGTCGCGCCGGGCAAAGCCGTCGCTGCCGATCTCGCGCACGAAACAATCGATGTCGCGCACCAGCGCGGCAAACGACGGCGCATAGCCGCGCTCGCCGGCGGAGCGGCCATTGCCGCGCGCATCCCAGGCATAGAAGGCGTGGTCGGGCATCTGGAGCTCGTCGACCAGATGGGCCATGCGGCCGCCATGCTCGTGGCCGCGGTGGAACAGCAGGATGGCGCCCTTGCGGTTTTCCGACAGTGCCGGCCAATAGCGATAGAAGATCTCGGTGCCGTCATGGCTCTTGAAGCTGCGCTCCTGCGCCACCCGCTCGATGTTGGCTGGAGCCACGGCGGCAACCGTCTGTTGGTGAAGCATGTTGTTCTCCCTGGCGAGACCGGAATTCAGCTGCCGCTCCCGTTAAGGCCGCTGCGTATCCGGTTGATGGCGGTCGCCAGCGAGAGTGTAGCCATGGCCGGAAACACGAGCGGCGTGAGCGCCGGGACCCACAGGCCTAATGCGATAAGCACGGCGAGGATGCCAAGCGCCAGCGCCCGGTCGCTTTTGCCGAACGGGCCGGCATAGTTGCGCCCGGTTCCTGCGGCGATGCCGAGCACGCCGGCGAATTCCGCGATCATCGCCGCGGTAGCAAATGCAACGACGCCCCAGGCAGGAAAGATGACGGCAAAAGCCAGGATCAAAGCGAGATCGGAGACAACGTCGCAGAGCTCGTTGAGATACATGCCGAGCTTCGAGGCCTGGCCATGTTCCCTTGCGAGCATACCGTCGATCGCATTCAGCGCCATTCGCATAAACAGCACGAGCGGCATCAGCAGAAGGACCACGCGGTGGCCGGCAAGGGCTGCCACCACAAGGCCGGTGGCGAGCGAGAGGGCCGCGGCCAGCAGCGTGATCTGGTTGGCGGTGATGCCCGCCCTGGCCAGGCCGTTGGCAAGCGGCCGCAGCCTGGCCTGGAAGGCCGGTTTCAGCGCATAAAGCGTCGGCATATGCGAACCCCCCGGCCGCGGTGCAAAGTGATGTTGGCGAGGATGGTCAATTGGCACGCAAGACGCAAGGGCGGCGCCCTGCCACTTTTCGACATCCGGTTGCGTCGGCGCTAGCTTTCGCTGTCGCCATTGTCGCCTGGGAACCGTGCGGGCAAGCTTTCTTCGGCCGCCGCCCAGGCGCGACTATGATAGCGCCGCAGGATGAGAATGCATGTCGCGAAGGCCGCCAGCCCACAAATCACGCCGGGCGACATGCCTCCGCCGAAAGCGGACTTAACAACGATGCCGGTGAAGACGCCGGCGATGGCGCCGTTGATCGTGCCCACCATCCCCGCGGTGGTCATGAAATATTGCAGCGGCGAGGGCCTGAGACCTTTGTCGACCAGCACCGCCGAAGGGTCGTCATGCGTGGAATTGACAAGGTATCTTTGCAGGAGGGGCGCCAGTTCGACGAAATAGTGGCGGATCCTGGCCATGCCGCGGGCATGCACCATGTCCTCAATGGCAACCTGCACCGCGCGCACGAAGGTGACCAGGCCGATGAAGAAAAGGCAAGGCAGCAAGATCAGGCTGAACAACACGAACGGCCTGCCCATCTCCGTGACCTGCGCGACGAAGGACAAGGCAATCGTTGCGCTCGAGACCGAGGTCAGGAACAGATCGGCTCGCTGGTTCGCTTCCTGAATGGTCGCGGCGCGAGCGTTTTGCAGCACGAAATGCTCGGTCGTCAGGCACTGCAGGGCGTGCTGCGCCTGGTCAGGCGGAACCGGAGTGTCGGGAGAACGGGTCATCGACATTTGCCCCTTCCAAGAGCCGGCGCTCCCTGGGTTCCGCCGGCCCATTTTGGGCGACCTGTGCTTTCGATCTGGTTGTCGTCCGCCGCAAGTCAAGACCCGGTGGTTTTCTTGTCCCGGAACGTGGCGCCAATCTCGCAAAAGAGGCGCCGTCGGCGAAACAGCCAATCTCCCCACTTGAGGGGGAGATGTCCGGCAGGACAGAGGGGGGCGCTGTCCCGCAAGCCTTGCTGATCTAAGCCCGGCATCCGAGCTTAACGCATGTCTACCGAGCCAAGCCAGCCGCAATCACGATGTGCTGACAGACATTGTCGATATCGTTGATATCGCGAATAACGTCGTCGTTCCAGAAGCGCAGGACTGTCCAGCCCAGCCTTGCAAGCCTCGCACTTCTGCCAGCGTCCGATCCCGAGGCTTCGAGTTCGGCATGCTGGCAACCATCTAACTCGATGATCAGCTTTTTGTCCGGGCAGGCAAAATCGACGATATGGCCTGCGATTGGCATCTGCCGCCGAAATGCCAGCCTCATGAGACGATGCGCCCGGACTTCATTCCAAGCTTCAGCTCGGCGTCCGTCATGGCCCTGCGCATTTTGCGCGCATTGCCGCGGTTGTTTGCAGCCCATCGGCCCTCTGACTTGTCTGCTTACTAGCTGTTCTAATTTCGATAGATTCGAGGGACAGCGCCCCCCTCTGGCCTGCCGGCCATCTCCCCCTCTAGTGGGGAGATTGGCGGTTTCGCCGGCTGGCTTCAATCGCCAACGCTGACTTCCCCGGCCGGTTATTGTCTGCCGCAGGTCAAGACCCAGATTCTTGTGTTGCCGGGCCCATTCCCGGCACTCGCAGATGGAGCTGACCATGACACGCGACGAGATCATTTCTGTGCTGGGCCCGGTCGACGACGCCGTTATCGCCGACATTGCGGCGACGGACGGGACGGTCCAGGAATTGCGTGAGGCCCTGGCCTGGATCGCCGCCGACGAGGCGCTGGTGAACGAGGGCCGACCGCTGCCGACGGCAAGAGTAGCGATGCTGATCGAACTGCTGCAAGGGCCGGACGAGGAGGAATAACCGGCTGTTGCCGCGATGCTCTTGAACCGCGCAAAGAGACGACCACCTTCGGCGGCGCCGGCCGGCCGTCGGTGCCTGCCAGCATAACGTTGCTTGCTCAAACAAGAAGACGATCAGAAAACAAGGAGGAAGTGATGGACGACGTCCGCTTTGCCGAGCCGATCACGTTGAAATTCCAATCCAGCGAGCGCAAGGTCGCCAGCAGTTGGGAAGCCATCGAATGCATGCGCCAGCAGTGGGCGGACCGTGCACGCGGCCGGAGTTGGCGCGCCGCCTATCGGACCTGCCGCGACGCGCTCGACGGTTGGCGTACCGCGCGTGATGCGCGCAAGGCCTTCGTCAGGGCGGCGCGCAAGGCCGGATTGCTCGCATCGGCCCGCAAGCCTGTCGACCACGCCGGCTAGCCCGGCCCCCCCGCCGATAATGTGAGATCCAAGACAAGTGGGGAGAGGCAGCTGCCTTTCCCCCACCTCGGAGACTTTGTCAGCTGTCTAGCGGCTGATCGGCTTGCTCCTCAGTGGACGGTGATAATGCCGTTTACGGCCCGCCATTCGGAGGGCTGGATCAGGTGATGATGGGCGACGCGCACCGAATGCAGCGGGCCTTCGATCTCGCGCTCCCAGAAATCGAGGAAATGCTTCAGCGTCGGGAAATCGGGGGCAATATCGTACTCCTGCCAGATGTAGAGCTGCAGCAGGCTGCGATGATCGGGCAGGCGGTAGTGGATCTCCGCCGTGGTGAGGCCAAACCCTTGCATCTGGAGCTGAAAGTCCCTGCTGGTCATGCGATCGTCCTTTCCGTTGAAATCTCGGTCTGTTGAAATCTCGGCCTGCAAAACGCCTCGCCTTCCACATAGGTTCCAGCCGCCGCGAGCGGCTCCCGGCGGACGGGATTTTGAAAAATCCTGCCAAATTTCAGGCGCATTTTACCTGAGGCGACTAATGTGCGAACGATTACAGGGTATTGGCACTCTCAGGTGTCGAGTGCTAAAATTTTTGCGGGATCCTCTTGAAAGCTGAAAAAAGCGCGACTAGTTCGTATGCGCGCGATGCCTGACGAAGGGTCGTGCACCCCGTGCCGGGCCGATTATTGCCGGTCCGGTCAGGAGGATCTTCGAAAATCTGTTTGTCCCGAGAGGAGAACGACATGACGTTCCGTCCATTGCACGACCGCATCCTGGTCCGCCGTATCGAGGTCGAAGAGAAGACCGCCGGCGGCATCATCATCCCAGACACCGCCAAGGAGAAGCCGCAGGAGGGCGAGGTCATTGCCGCCGGTCCGGGCGCGCGCGACGACAGCGGCCAGTTGCAGCCGCTCGACGTCAAGGTCGGCGACCGCATCCTGTTCGGCAAATGGTCCGGCACCGAGATCAAGCTCAATGGCGAGGATCTGCTCATCATGAAAGAGAGCGACGTGCTGGGCGTTATCGAGGGCGCCGGCGAGATGAAGAGGGCCGCCTGAGCGGGGCCTCAACAAGCATTCCAGTCAACGAAAAGCTGCCTATTCGAAGGAGTGATCCAATGGCTGCCAAAGATGTGAAATTTCATACCGAAGCCCGCGAGAAAATGCTGCGCGGCGTCGATATTCTCGCCAATGCGGTGAAGGTAACGCTCGGTCCCAAGGGCCGCAATGTCGTCTTCGATAGGTCGTTCGGCGCCCCGCGCATCACCAAGGACGGCGTGACTGTCGCCAAAGAAATCGAGCTGGAGGACAAGTTCGAGAATATGGGCGCGCAGATGGTGCGCGAGGTCGCCTCGAAGACCAGCGACACCGCAGGCGATGGCACCACGACCGCGACGATTCTTGCTCAGGCCATTGTCAGGGAAGGGGCCAAGGCGGTCGCTGCCGGCATGAACCCGATGGATTTGAAGCGCGGCATCGACAAGGCGGTCGACGCCGTCGTCGCCGACCTGAAATCCAATGCCCGCAAGGTGACCAGGAACGACGAAATCGCTCAGGTCGGCGCCATCTCTGCCAATGGCGATGCCGAGATCGGCCGCTTCCTCGCAGAGGCGATGGAAAGGGTTGGCAATGAGGGTGTCATCACTGTCGAGGAAGCCAAGACCGCTGAGACTGAGTTGGAAGTGGTCGAAGGCATGCAGTTCGACCGTGGCTACCTCTCGCCCTATTTCATCACCAACCAGGATAAGATGCGCGTCGAACTCGAAGAACCTTATGTGCTGATCCACGAGAAGAAGCTGTCCAACCTGCAGGCCATGCTTCCTGTGCTCGAAGCCGCCGTGCAATCGGGCAAGCCGCTGTTGATCATCGCCGAGGACGTCGAAGGCGAGGCGCTGGCGACGCTGGTCGTCAACAAGCTGCGCGGCGGCCTGAAGGTTGCGGCCGTCAAGGCGCCGGGCTTCGGTGATCGCCGCAAGGCCATGCTCGAAGACATCGCCATCCTGACCGGCGGCACGGCGATCTCGGAAGACCTCGGTATCAAGCTCGAGAACGTCACACTGGAGATGCTCGGCCGCGCCAAGAAGGTGCTGATCGAGAAGGAGAATACCACCATCGTCGACGGTGCCGGCCGCAAGGATGAAATCCAGGCGCGCATCAGCCAGATCAAGGCTCAGGTCGAGGAAACCACCTCCGACTACGACCGCGAGAAGCTGCAGGAGCGGTTGGCCAAGCTCGCTGGCGGCGTCGCAGTCATCCGCGTCGGCGGCTCGACCGAGATCGAGGTCAGGGAGCGCAAGGATCGCGTCGACGACGCCATGCACGCCACACGCGCGGCGGTCGAGGAGGGTATCCTGCCCGGCGGCGGCGTGGCGCTGCTGAGGGCGGCGAAGGCGCTCGATAACGTCGTCGTCGACAATCCCGATCAGAAGACCGGTGTCGACATCGTGCGTCGCGCCATCGAAGCGCCGGTGCGCCAGATCGCCGAGAACGCCGGTGCGGAAGGTTCGATCATCGTCGGCAAGCTGCGCGAGACGTCCGACTTCGGCTATGGCTGGAACGCCCAGACCAACGAGTTCGGCGACCTGTACGGGCAGGGC
Organism: Mesorhizobium sp. M0306; assembly: GCF_040321655.1. Classification (NCBI taxonomy): domain Bacteria; kingdom Pseudomonadati; phylum Pseudomonadota; class Alphaproteobacteria; order Hyphomicrobiales; family Phyllobacteriaceae; genus Mesorhizobium; species Mesorhizobium sp. M0306. Next base: position 63,591 of record NZ_JAMYRY010000033.1, read on the forward strand.
GTCATCGATCCGGCTAAGGTCGTGCGCACTGCGCTGCAGGGTGCGGCCTCTGTTGCCGGGCTGCTGGTGACGACCGAGGCGATGGTGGCCGAGAAGCCGAAGAAGGAAACGCCCATGCCTCCGATGCCCGGCGGTGGCGGCATGGACTTCTAAGGTCAGGCTTCCAAAGCGCGATTTCGAAACGGCAGATGGACCGTGTCCGCCAAAGGCGGGCACGGTCTTGCCGGTCCGGGAACTGATGCTGAGCAGGTGTTGCCATGGATATGACGGACAGTCTTGGAAAGATCGCCGCGCCGACCCGCCCGAAGAACGATTTCAACTATGAAACCGATTGCAGGGCGGCGCTGGCGCCTTTGGTCGACGGGTTGCTGGATATGGCTGAGTCGGCCGGCTGGGATCGCCGCAAGGCGGCCTACACGCTGATGTTTCTGGCGGCTCAACGCGTGGGGGCCGGCAAGGAGGAGCGCAAATGATTGCGGCGCGGATGCGCGAATGCCTGCTCTAGTGGGGAGATTGGCAGCTTCACCGACAGCGCTTTAAGCCCGTGGCAGCAGCCGGCGCATGATCAGCGAGGCGTGGCCGCCCACCCCGTGTGCAGCCGGCCGGCGCTCGACGACCTCGAAGCCGTGCTTGCGATAGAAGGCGATTGCGCGGTCGTTGCCCTCGATCACTTCCAGTGCGATGCTGGGAATACCCGCATGCGCGGCAAGAACGGCGTGCAGCAGGTCGGCGGCAAAGCCGGTGCCGTAGTCGCTTTTGTCGATATGGAGCCGCTCGAGCATGACCTCGCCCTTGTCGTCCATCGCCGCCATCGCGTAGCCGGCGAGCGAGCCGTCAGCCCGCTCGGTGACGAAGGACATCTTGCTGTCGTCCCTGAGCTCGGCCGCCAGCCGCTCCGGCGCGTGCTTCTCATCCGACAGCCGTGCCGTAGTCTCGGCACCCAGGATCGGCGAATAGGTGTATCGCCAGGACTCTCCAAGTAGCCGAGACACCGCCGGCACGTCCTGTTCGGTCATGGTCCTTATCTGGGTCATTGGCACCTCGCCTCAGAAACCTGCCCTTTGAGCGGAGATGTTCGGCAGGACAGAGAGGTGCTGTCCCACCGACCCTGCACGGCCGAGTTCAGCGCACATCCGCGCCGGCCACGATTACGATGTGCTGACAGACATTATCGATATCGCGAATGACGTCGTCGTTCCAGAAGCGCAGGATAGTCCAGCCGAGCGCTTCAAGGCGCGAGCTTCTTGCAGCATCCGATGCCGAAGCTTCGGCCTCGGCATGCTGAGAGCCGTCCAACTCGACAATGAGCTTTTTGTCCGGACAGGCAAAATCGACGATAAAGCCGGCGATGGGCATCTGGCGGCGAAATGGCAGTCCCATGAGACGATGGGCCCGGACCTCGTTCCAGAGCTTCAGCTCGGCATCAGTCATCGACTTGCGCATTTTGCGCGCATTGCCGCGGTTACTGGGAGGTACGGGATAGTGGTTCACTACTTCTATTCCCTTCGCGCGAAACTTGCCTATCCCTCTACGCTGCGCTTGAACACCCCCCTCTGTCCTGCCGGACATCTCCCCCTCAAGGGGGGAGATTGGCAGCTTCGCCGAAAGCGCCCTTCTTTGGAGATTGGCGAAAGCTGGAGCGACATCCGATCTCCCCCCTTGAGGGGGAGATGTCCGGCAGGACAGAGGGGGGTGCTGTCCCGCCGACCTGGATAGCTACCGCTCCTCCACCATCACCGCCTCACCCGCGATTTCAGCCAGCGGTCGAAGGCCACGGCGAGGATGAG
>NZ_JAMYRY010000034.1:0-64964 GCF_040321655.1 Mesorhizobium sp. M0306
TCCACTCCAGCCAGCATCTTGAATCACAAAACAGATAAATCTGGAATCCCCTTTGATTCCGTCAAAGGGGGAACCGCTCTAGCTGAAAGTCGAGGCATGGCTGTGAGGGCCACGCGGGATAGGAGGGGGTTATACGGCGGAGCGTATCTTCCAGTTTATTCGCTGAAGCGCATATTGAAATTTATCTTCGGAAGCGTATATCTCATAGCTAGAGAGGTACGCTGTGGACCAAATCGCCCGAACGCCCAAGCAACTCGGAGATGCCATCCGCCGGCAGCGCCGCAAACTCGGCCTGAATCAGACGACTGTCGGGGAGCGCACGATGCTGCGCCAAGCCACCATCTCGGCCGTCGAGAATGGTGCGCCCGGGACACAGCTCGGAACGCTTTGCGACATTCTCGCAGCGCTCGACCTTGAATTGGTTGTCCGCTCTCGGACCAGGGCAAATTCGACCGAGATCGAGGACGTCTTCTGATGGCTCGTCCGCGGCGGCACCTCCCGCTCAATGTCTTCTTGAACAGCCGTCTCGTCGGGCGGCTGAATAGACAATCCAGCGGCGCGATCGATTTTCAGTATGATCCGTCCTGGCTTGCCTGGGAGCACGCGCTACCAGTCTCGCTGTCTCTGCCTCTACGCGAAGATCGCTATATCGGTGCACCGGTCGTTGCCGTCTTCGACAATCTTTTGCCCGACAGCATCCCGATTCGCCGCCGTATGGCGGAACGTGTTCATGCTCAAGGGATAGATGCCTACGACTTGCTTGCCGCTGTCGGACGGGATTGTGTCGGCGCACTGCAATTCCTGCCGGATGATGTCGAGCCGGGCCCCGCCGGTATCGTCGACGGCAAACCCGTTGACGATACCGAGATTGCTCGTCTCCTCCGCGAACTGGCATCGGCCCCCCTCGGGCTCGGCGAGGATGAGGATTTCCGGATCTCGATCGCTGGCGCTCAGGAAAAGACTGCGCTCTTGTTCTGGAAAGGACGTTGGTACAAGCCGCTGGCGACGACTGCTACAACACACATCCTCAAGCCACAGATTGGACGCTTGCCAAACGGCATCGATCTTTCCTTCAGTGTTGAAAACGAATTTTTCTGCCTCAAGATGACAGCCGCCCTAGGGCTCCCGTGCGCCGTCGCCGCAATCGAGGAGTTCGAAGGCAATCGCGTGCTCGTAGTCGAACGTTTCGATCGCCGATGGACGAGTGACAACCGTCTCCTGCGCTTGCCCCAGGAAGACTGCTGCCAGGCTTTGTCTGTGCCTCCGTCGCTGAAATACGAATCCGATGGCGGGCCTGGGGTTCCGGCTATCCTTGGTCTGATGAAGGGAAGCGACCAACCGGAGCTAGATCAAGCTGCGGTTCTGAAGGCCGTGGTCGCCTTTTGGCTTCTCGGCGCCACAGATGGGCATGCCAAGAATTTTAGCGTCTTTCTTTCTCCCGGCGGCCGGTTCCGCATGACGCCGTTATATGATGTGATCTCAGCGCAGACCAGCCTTGATGCGGGACAGATCAGGCGCAACAAGATGAAGTTGGCGATGGCTATAGGCGACGCACGCCACTACCTTATCGATAGCGTCTTGCCGCGCCATTTCTTCCAGACCGCCGCCAAGGCAGGAATTGGTCCAAAACCCGTCACGGCGATCTTTGACGAGCTGCGCCAACAGGCGCTAACGGCAATTGAATTAGTTTCTGCATCACTCCCAAAGGGTTTCCCTTCGCAAGTCGCGGATGCCATTAGCAATGGGGTCAAAGCTCGCGTGCGCAGACTGGAAGAGGTGTGATGCTGAAGATCGAGGCACAACCAGACTGATAGCCATTGGGACGGTCCAATTGATCTTCCGTAGCAGCAGCAACGCCGCGCGGGATGTAATCAACCCAAGGACTTGCCAGCCTGTAACTTTCTAACCAGGCCAATCAGCTGATTCAGATCAGGGCGTGTGCAGTGACGCGTCCGCGGTCACGCGCTCGATGGCGCGCATCAGGCGCGCCGCGGCAGCCGGCTCGCCGAGATGCTCCAGCATCATCACCGCCGACCAAAACGTGCCGACCGGATTGGCGATGCCCTTGCGTGTGATGTCGAAGGCCGAGCCGTGGATCGGCTCGAGCATCGACGGAAACCGCCGCTCAGGGTTGAGGTTCGCAGTCAGCGCGATGCCGATCGATCCGGCAAGTGCCGCCGAAATATCCGACAGTATATCGGCGTGAAGATTGGTCGCTACGATCGTGTCGAGCGAGCGCGGATTGAGCGTCATGCGCACCGTCATCGCGTCGACCAGCATTTTGTCCCGTGCGACATCCGGGAAATCGGCCGCGACCTCACGGGCGATGTCGTCCCAATGGCCGCAATCCTGTAGCTTCGCGTTGGTCCGGTCTCCCCTTGTGGCGCTAAACTCCGATGGACCACGTGGTCTTGGCAGACCGAATGTCGCCGTTACCGAAAATGTTCAATCAAACCGTTCAGCAGGAGCAGCAACGCCCCAGCGACAACAGCCGCGGCAGCATCGTCCAGCATGATGCCGGCCCCACCCCTTAGCTTGTCATGCATGATACGGATGGGCCAAGGCTTGACGACGTCGAAAAACCGGAAAGCAAGGAAGCCTGCTGCCCACCAGAGTGGGTCGAGTGGCAGCATGGAAAGTGTCACGGCGGCGCCGAAGGTCTCATCGATGACGACGATCTGCGGGTCCTCCGTCCCGGTACGGGAGATGACATGCGATGACGCCCATACGCCGACGGCGAACAGGGCCGCATAGGCAAGCACGGTCAGCCAAGGCGATGCAGGTATCAGAGCTGCGGCAACAGCCACTCCAACCATTGCGCCGGCCGTGCCCGGCCATATTGGAGATAATCCCGCGCCAAGAGAGGTCGCGAGCAGGTAGGCAAACTTGGGTGAAAATTTATGCATCGAGTTTCGGCCGGCTTCCGACGGATGGCAAGCAATCATAGTCACATCGTTCGGGTGCGGCCGCCAGACCGCCGGTCGATTTGCGCCGTCAGCTTGGCGAGCACCTTAATCCGCCGGCCGCATCCGCCAAAAAGAAATCGCTGTTGAGCCAGTTCTCCGTCTGCGTTGACCAAGTCGAACGCTGGCGACGGTGGAACAAACCCGCAAATTGCTGGTAAAGCTCGGTGAAACGACATCATCAGAGGAGCCGCCATGATCGCCGGTCTCATGAAAAGTCGCATCGACCCGCTATGGGAGCAGGCCGCCTCTCCGCTGATCGGGATCGGCATGACGCCGAACCAGGTTACGGCCAGCGGGCTCGCGCTCGTCGCTTTGTCGTCGGCCGCCTATGTCTATCACCATTCAAGTCTTGCCTTTGGCCTTTGCCTGGCGTTTGCCTTCACCTTCGACGCGCTGGACGGTGCGGTCGCCCGCCGGACAAATATGAGCACCAAGGCCGGTGGCTATTTCGACGCTGTCGTCGACCGCTATCAGGAATTGGCCGTCTTTGCGGCTATCGGCTGGGTCGCCGATCTGTGGGCGATCGCAATGTTCGCGTTCGCCGGCGGGATCCTCACCAGTTACGCCAAGGCGCGGACGGCGCTGGAAATCCCTGTGGAAAACGATGGTTGGCCGGATTTCTTCGAGCGAATGGAACGTCTGGTGTTCATTTGCGTGCTGCTCGCCGCCGACGGAGTCGCGACCGCCATGGGTGCGGCTTCGCCCTGGATTCTGGCGGGCGGGTTCGCGCTTTACGCAGTGCTGGCCAACGCGACAGCGCTGCAACGGATCAGCCGCGCATTTGCGATGCTGAAACGAGCCGACGGGAAGCAGCCGTGAGACCGCTAGAACGCGAGCATCGTATCGACCGCCGTGGCTTTTCCAACAAAGTCGCGTCAGCGCCAGCCCAAGCCAGGGGCGACATGGGTCAGGATCGCCTCGATGGCATGGACATTGTAGTCGACACCGAGCTGGTTGGGGACTGTGAGCAGCAGCGTATCGGCCTCAGCGATGGCTTCGTCGCCCTTTAGCTGCTCGATCAGGACGTCCGGCTCGGCGGCATAGGAGCGGCCGAACACGGCAAGCCTGTCTGCCTCGATATAGCCGAACTGATCTCCGCCCTGGTTGCCGCCGAAATAGGCGCGGTCGCGATCGTCGACCAGCGCAAAAATGCTGCGGCTCACCGACACCCGCGGCTCGCGCGTGTGGCCGGCCGCCTTCCAGGCTTCGCGAAAAGCCCTGATCTGTTCGGCTTGCTGGATGTGAAACGGCTTTCCGCCTTCATCGAATTTGAGCGTGGAACTCTGCAGGTTCATCCCAAGTTTCGCCGCCCATTCTGCGGTGGCGTTTGTGGCGGCGCCCCACCAGATGCGCTCGCGCAGGCCCTCCGAGTGTGGCTCGACGCGAAGCAGGCCAGGCGGGTTGGGAAACATCGGCCGCGGGTTGGGCTGCGCAAAGCCTTTGCCCAGCAACACTTCGAGCATCACTCCGGTGTGTCTGCGGGCCACGTCGGCATCGCTCTCGCCCTCTTGCGGGGCGTAGCCGAAGTAGCGCCATCCCTCGATTACCTGCTCCGGAGAGCCGCGGCTGATGCCCAGCTGCAGACGCCCTCCGGCGATTAGATCGGCGGCGCCGGCGTCCTCGGCCATATAGAGCGGGTTCTCGTAACGCATGTCGATCACCGCCGTGCCGATCTCGATTCGGCTGGTCTTCGCCCCAACCGCTGCCAGCAGCGGGAAAGGCGAGGCGAGCTGGCGCGCGAAGTGATGCACGCGAAAATACGCGCCGTCCGCACCCAGCTCCTCGGCCGCGACCGCCAGCTCGACGGACTGCAAAAGCGCGTCGGATGCCGTCCGCGTCTGCGATTGCGGCGAGGGCGTCCAGTGCCCGAACGAGAGGAAACCAATCTTCTTCATGAAATAGCCAGCCTAGAGGGAAGACAGGTGCAGACTATGCTTCGGCGCAGAGCAAAGCATCCCGAAATCGGAACCGACCGCCCCAGTTTGAGGTGAACGGTCCGTTGTTGATGAGCGATCCGTCAATGCCGAGCCTGTTGCCGGCGCGAGCGCATCTAGGAAGGTGCCGCGAAGGCGAGCAATATCGCGATTAGGATCAATAGCGGTCCCATCCATTTAAAGTGGGTCCCAAAGTTGGTCCACCATGCCTGCTGCTGGCCGGGTCGAGCTTGAGACGGGTCCGCGAGAAATCCGAAACCAACGCCAGCCATCCACAACCCGACGCAGAACATGATGAACTCGTCGATGTAATCCGCGACCACTCTCTCAAACTTTCGAATTTATGCCGCCGCCACATGCGCCGAATTCGAACCGATATAGTTACGGATCGTTTCGATGATCCGGTCCTGGTCGGCCTCGCTCAGATAGGGATGCATCGGCAGGCACAGGATGCGCTTCGGCAGCTCTTCCGAAACCGCAAGACCGGTCGGCGTGCGCGGATAATCGCGATAGGCAATCTGGCTGTGCAACGGCTTCACATAGTAGATGACCGACGGAATGCCCTTATCTCCGAGATGTGCCTTGAGCCCGTCGCGCTTCGGCGTTTCGATGGCGTATTGCGCCCAGGCCGAGCGGCCGCCGCCCAGATTACGCGCCGCCTTGACGATATCGCCGAGACCTTCGGCATAGCGATTGGCGACCGCTTGCCGCGCCACCATCTCGTCTTCGAGGATGGCCAGCTTCTCGATCAGGATCGCCGCCTGCAGCGTGTCGAGCCGCGAGTTGATGCCAATGCGAACATTGTCGTATTGCGTCTCGCCCTTGCCGTGGAAGGCGAACGAGCGCAGCTGTTCGGCCAGCGCATCGTCATTGGTGAACATCGCACCGCCGTCGCCGTAGCAGCCGAGCGGTTTTGCCGGATAGAAGCTGGTCGAGCCGACGGTGCCGAACGAGCCGCACATCTTGCCGTCAGCCGAGCCGCCGGTCGCCTGCGCCGCATCCTCGATGACCATCAGGCCTTCGCGATTGGCGATGGCCATGATCGCCTCGTAATCGGCGGCGAGGCCGAACAGGTCGACGGGAATGATTGCCTTCGGCGTCAGCCGGCCTTCCGCCTTGATCATGGCGATTGCCGCCTCGAGGCTTGCGATGTCGATATTGTAGCTGTCGGCATCGACATCGATGAACACCGGTTCGGCTTTGGTCAGCGCCACCACTTCGGCTGTGGCGGCGAAGGTGAAGCTCGGCACGAACACCGCGTCGCCCGGGCCGATGCCGGCAGCAAACAGCGGCAGCAGCAGCGCGTCCGTGCCGTTGGCGCAAGCGACTACATGCTTGGTGCCGATATAGGCGGCGAGCTTGTTTTCGAATTCGGTGACCTGAGGTCCGAGAATATAGCGGCCCTCGTCGACAACCTGGTTGATTGCCGCTTTCAGCCTGTCGCGGATGCGTTCGCGCTGCGCCCCAAGATCGATGAACTGCATGTCGGCCTCAAACGGTTTTAGCCAGATAACCGGCCGCTGGTAGCAGACTTGGCACGGCCGAGAAAGCCGCGGGGCAAAACCCTGAATTGCTCAAGTGTCGCAGCCTGTTACCTCTGATTTCCGATCTGCCCTCTTAAACACGGGGAAATCCGGGCTTCGGCCTGCTTGATGTGGCCTTTGTATCCCGCCCCACTAGCTGGGCGAAACATAAAGTGATCGCTGGCAAGCAGGTCTATGAGGCTGTTGCCAGCCGGTCAGGCGATTTCATGCCGCCATGGCGGGTTGGCACCGGCCCGCGACACCGTCACCGCCGCGGCTTTGGCGCCGAGCGTCAGCGCCTTATGGATGGCTTCTTCCGGCAGGCTGGCGATTGCCGTCTTCGACAGCAGGCCCTGCTCGTGCAAGGAGGCAAGGATGCCGGCATTGAACGTGTCGCCGGCGCCGACCGTATCGACCACCTTGACCTTGTCCGGCACGACCGTGACCTTGTGCTCTCTGCTATAGCCAACCGCGCCCTCGCTGCCATGGGTGACGACGATCAGCTTTGGGCCGCGATCCAGCCAGTTGCGGACGACGTCCTCATGCGAGCCAGCTTCGCCGAACCAGTTCAAATCCTCGTCCGACAGTTTCACGATGTCGGCCATCGCCATCATGCTGCGGATGCGCCTGAGGTGCCTGGCCTTGTCGGGAATGAAGTTTGGCCGGATGTTGGGGTCGAGCATCATCACGCGGCGCTCATGCTCGCGCCGCATGAACTCCTCATAGGCCGATCCGGCCGGTTCCGAGATCAGGCTGATGGCGCCAAACAGCATCGCCTCGATCTCGCTGCCGAGTTCCGGCAGGTCCTCGATGGTCAGCATGCGCCCGGCCGTGTTCTCGTCGTAGAACGTGTAGGTCGCCTGGCCGTTGGTGAGCCGCACGAAGGCAAGTGTGGTCGGCCGCGGCGAGGTGTGCGCATAGGTCGAGCTGACTTTGCTGGCCCCCAGTGCCTCCCTGAACTGGCCGCCGAACAGATCCGACGACAGGCCGGAGAAGAAGCCGGCCGGCGCGCCGAGCCGGCCGAGCGCAATTGCCGAGTTGAAGACGGCGCCGCCGACGTAAGGCGCAAAGGCCGGCTCGCCCTCCGTCGTGGTGCGCGGCAGCATGTCGATCAGGGCTTCGCCACAGCAGAGGATCATGAAGTCTTGCTTTCCGGCGGATAGATCACGCCCTTGCGGATGATGATGTTGGCATAAAGCCGCGGCTCGCTCGTCGCTACGATCGCGTGCGCGGCCTTGACCCGTGCATAAAAGTCGGCGCCGGCAAGCGCAACCACCTTGCGGCCCGGCACACGCCTGGCGCAGATCGCTTCGATCTCATGATGAACCGGATCGGCGAGCAGGGGATCGCCTTTGGCCGAGGCGCGAAAAAGCGCGCCAGGCACGGCGTCGTCGACAGGCAACACGCTCAATATGGCGTCGAGCACCGGGACGAGATGATGGCCGTCGGCGCGGATCAGCCGCCGTGCCTGCTGCTCGGCCGGGTAGTTGCCGTCGACCAGGGCGATCTCGTCGCCATGGCCCATGGCGCGCAATATCGCCAGAAGCTCCGGGCCGAGCAGCGCCGGGATGCCGATCAGCATGCTCAGAAGCTCCGGGAAATCGTGGTCGAGCTGATGAGAAAGCGCTCCGATAGCGGCAGGCTGGCGCCACCTAGCGCTCGCGCATGGATGCCGACCGTTCCCTCGCGAACGCCCGGCAGCCTCAGGCCTTCGCCGTCGATCCTGCCGATAGCTTCGATGACGGCACCGACGAGCCGGCGGCGCACGGCGAGCGGCATCCATCCATCGATCACCGCGGCTTCGAAATCGATGACAGAGGACGCCGCAACGATGGCATAGGCGAGTGCCTGCGAGGCGCTGGTGATCCAGTCGTCGAGCTCGGCGCCGATCTCGCCCCAGTCCTCCGGTGAGGTCCACAGATGCGAGGCCTCGACGCCGCGCGCGTTGAGCGCCTTTTCCAGCATGGCGATCGACGCCACGTCGATCAGCTGGGTCGGCTTGCCGTCCGGCCCGGGCACCGGCATCGAGCCCAGCGCGCCGGCATTGCCGGTTGGGCCGCCAAAAAGCCGGCCATTGAGCACGATGCCGCCGCCGGCAAAGGCGCCGATATAGAAATAGACGAAATCGCGCGCCGCGCCCGCCGCCTGGCCGAACACGAGCTCGGCGCCGCAGGCCGACGTGGCGTCGTTTTGCAGATAGACTGGAAATTCGCATTGCGCCTGGATATCGGCGCGAATATCGCGATGGCGCCATTCGTCCATGATTTCGCGCGGCGCGCCGGCGGTGTCGGCCCAGTTCCACAATTCGAACGGCATGGCGATGCCAAGCCCGGCGATGCGTTTGTCCTGCGCAGGGGTGAGTTCGCCGCGCATCTTCTTCATACCGCTTGTGACGAATTCCACCGTCTCGCGCGGCGCCGGATAGCGGTAGGAATGCTGCAGCATCGAGCGTACGTTGCCGAGGAAATCGATCAGCACCAGTTCGGCGCTACGGCGGCCGATCTTCAGGCCGATGAAATAGGCGCCGTCGGGATTGAGCGCCATGGGTATCGAGGGCTGTCCGATCTTGCCGCGCAACGGCGCCTGGCGGACGAGCAGGTCGTCCTCCTCCAACTCGCGCATGATGACCGAGACTGTCTGCGCCGAAAGGCCCGTCATGCGTGCAATGTCGGATTTGGCCAGGCTGCCGTGCTGGCGCACCAGCGACAGCACCAGCCGCTCATTGTGGTCCCGCATGCCGCTTTGATTGGTGCCGCGGTGCAGGCGGCTTTCGGCCGCATCGGGCGAGCCGTGCCTCGTAATGCCGGTCTCCACCCCTGTTCCTCCCGTCGTTTCCCCTCAATGCTTTTGGTCTAGAGTGAGTGAACAATCCAGCGTTGTCAATAATAAATAAGAGTGATTTAATTATTGACAGTGCTGGCGGACTGGTGTCTCTTGAGGTCGGCGCCGACACTGGGAGATTTCGTCGGACGCGCTGCAGATGCCGGTTGGCCGGCATCCTAAATGGTTCCATGGGAGGAAAATCGTGACCACGTCAAAACTGTTGAAATCCACCGTGTTTGCCGCGGCCGGACTGAGCCTGATGGCCTTTGCTTCGACGGCATCGGCCGCCGGGGTCGGCGCCTGCTTGATCACCAAGACCGACACCAATCCTTTCTTTGTCAAGATGAAGGAAGGTGCCGCCGCGAAAGCCAAGGAAATCGGTGTCGATCTGAAAGCCTATGCCGGCAAGGCGGAAGGTGACAATGAGGGCCAGGTTGCGGCGATCGAATCCTGCATCGCCGACGGCGCCAAGGGCATTTTGATCACCGCCACCGACACTGCGGCCATTGTGCCGGCGGTGAAGAAGGCGCGCGATGCAGGGGTGCTGGTGATCGCTCTCGACACGCAGCTCGAGCCTGCCAACGCCGCGGATGCGACGTTTGCGACCGATAATTTCAAGGCCGGCGAGCTTATCGGCTCCTGGGCAAAGGCTACCTTGGGCGACAAGGCCAAGGACGCGCACATCGCTTATATGGATCTGATCGCCAGCCAGCCCTCCGTCGACGTGCAGCGTGATCAGGGCTTCATGAAGGGCTTCGGCATCGACCTCGGCGATCCCAAGAAGATCGGCGACGAAACCGACGCACGCAACGTCTGTCATGATCTGTCGAGCGGCAATGAGGATGGCGGGCATACTGCCATGGAGAATTGCCTGCAGAAGGATCCGGATATCAACGTCGTCTACACCATCAACGAACCTGCGGCCGCGGGCGCCTACCAGGCGCTGAAGGCCGTCGGCAAGGAGAAGGACGTCCTGATTGTCTCGGTCGATGGCGGCTGCCCCGGTGTCAAGAACGTTGCCGAGGGCGTGATCGGCGCCACTTCACAACAATATCCACTGCTCATGGCCTCGCTCGGCATCGAAGCGATCAAGACCTTTGCCGACACCGGCAAGAAGCCGGAGCCGTCGCCCGGTCTGGATTTCTACAACACCGGCGTCACGCTGATCACCGACAAGCCTGCCGCCGGCATCGAATCCATCGACACGAAGCAAGGCCTCAGCAAGTGCTGGGGTTGATTTGATCCCCTGATCGGCTCAACTTCAAACAACAATAGAGAATGTGGAGCGGTTTCGGCCGCTCCACATCACAGGCGGGGAGGCCGACTTGAGCGTCGAAACAACCAAGAGCAAGGGACCGCAGGAATTCGAGACGGTCCTGGCCGCCAGCGACGCCAGCGTCGCTTCATTCGAGACGCATTCCCGCTCGACATTGGAGAGCATCCAGCACCGCTTGCACAAAAGCCCCGCCATGGTGCCGCTGATCATCCTGCTCATCTCGGTGGTTCTGTTCGCAGTCGTCGTCGGTGGCCGCTTCTTTTCTCCCTTCACCCTCACCCTGATCCTCCAGCAGGTGGCGATAACCGGCATGGTCGGCATCGCGCAGACACTGGTGGTGCTCACCGCCGGCATCGACCTGTCAGTCGGCGCCATCATGGTGCTGAGCTCGGTTGTTATGGGCCAGTTTGCCATGCATTACGGTGTTCCAGCGCCGGTCGCCGTTGCCGTCGGGCTGCTTGTCGGCGCGATTTGCGGCTTGATCAACGGCATTCTCATCGCCTGGGTGAAACTGCCGCCCTTCATCGTGACGCTCGGCACCTGGTCGATCTACGCTGCCATCAACTTCATCTATTCCGGCAACGAGACCATCCGCAGCCAAGATCTCGAGGCGACGGCACCGCTGCTGCAGTTTTTCGGCGGCTCGTTCAGGATCGGCGGCGCCGTCTTCACCTATGGCGTGCTGTTGGTGCTGATCATGGGGGCAATTGCCTGGTACGTGCTCAATCACACGGCATGGGGCCGGCATGTCTACGCAGTCGGCGACGACCCGGAAGCCGCGGAACTGTCGGGGGTGCGCGTCAGCCGGATGCTGGTCACGGTCTATACGCTGACTGGCATCATTTGTGCCATCGCCGGCTGGGCCTTGATCGGACGCATCGGATCGGTCTCGCCGCAGGCCGGGCAGTTCGAGAACATCAATTCGATTACCGCCGTGGTGATTGGCGGCACATCACTGTTCGGCGGCCGCGGTTCCATCCTCGGGACCATCTTCGGTGCGCTGATCGTCGGGGTGTTCGCGCTCGGCCTCAGGCTTTGGGGGACAGATCCTCAATGGACGCAATTGTCCGTCGGCGCCCTCATCATCATCGCTGTTGGTATCGACCAGTGGATCAGGAAGATCTCGGCATGAACCAGACTCAGGAACCGATCCTTACCGCCCGCAGCCTGGTCAAACGCTACGGTCGCGTCACTGCCCTCGACAATGCCGATTTCGATCTCTATCCGGGCGAAATCCTTGCTGTCATCGGCGACAACGGCGCCGGCAAGTCGTCGCTTATCAAGGCGATTTCCGGAGCCGTCACCCCCGACGAAGGCGAGATCCGGCTTGAAGGCAAGCCTATTGCCTTCAAATCGCCGATGGAGGCCCGCGAAGCCGGCATCGAGACCGTCTACCAGAACCTGGCGCTGTCGCCGGCGCTGTCCATCGCCGACAACATGTTCCTCGGCCGCGAGATCCGCAAGCAGGGCTTTCTTGGCAGCTGGCTGCGCATGCTCGACCGTCCGGCGATGGAAAAGCGCGCCCGCGACAAGCTGACCGAACTTGGCCTGATGACCATCCAGAACATCAGCCAGGCGGTGGAAACGCTCTCCGGCGGTCAACGCCAGGGCGTGGCAGTGGCGCGCGCCGCCGCCTTTGGCAGTCGGGTGGTGATCATGGATGAGCCGACGGCAGCACTTGGCGTCAAGGAGAGCCGCCGCGTCCTCGAATTGATCCTCGACGTGAAGAAGCGAGGCCTGCCGATCGTGCTGATTTCACACAATATGCCGCATGTCTTCGAGGTGGCGGACCGCATTCACATTCATCGGCTCGGCCGTCGCCTGTGCGTCATCGATCCGAAGCAGTATACGATGTCCGACGCAGTCGCCTTCATGACCGGCGCCAAGGTGCCGCCGGAAGCGGCCCTGGCGGCTTGAGCAAGAACTTGAGGCCCATCGCCGAGGGGCCCAAACGCGCTGTTTCAAAATACCAAATTGCCGCAGGGCAACCCGGCTTGCGGTCGCCTGAATCGATTGAACATTCGGTGAGATGCATTAGCATTGGCAGAGATGGTGAAAGCCGCATGATCCTGGCAACGTCACGAGAGGCAGCATGACGCGCGCGATGACAACCGAAGCTCCTCTGCCCACGCTCGAAAACCCGGATCCCAAGACGCTCGCCGACGAAGTCTTGCAGGCCCTCAAATACAGGGTCGGCAAGGGCACCAACGTTGCAACCCAGTACGACTGGCTCACCGCCTCGATCAAGGTTGTGCGCGACCGCATCGTCGATCACTGGATGCAGGCGACCCAAGAGGCCTACGCCCAGCAGGAAAAGCGCGTCTACTACCTGTCGCTGGAATTCCTCATCGGCCGCCTGATGCGCGATGCCTTCTCCAATCTCGGCCTGATGGACAACATGCGCGAGGCGCTTTCGTCGCTTGGCGTCGACCTCGACATCATTGCAGCGCTCGAACCTGACGCTGCCCTTGGCAATGGCGGGCTTGGCCGGCTCGCCGCCTGCTTCATGGAAAGCATGGCGACCGTCAATATACCCGCGCATGGCTACGGCATCCGCTACGCCAACGGCATGTTCCGGCAGGAGATCCATGACGGGTGGCAGGTGGAGCTGCCCGAGACATGGCTCGATCACGGCAACCCCTGGGAGTTCGAGCGTCGCGAACGCTCCTTCGAGGTCGGCTTCGGCGGCTCGGTGGAATCGGTCACCTCGAAGGACGGCCGGCTCGAGCGCCACGTCTGGAAGCCGACCGAACATGTTCTGGCAGTCGCCTATGATACGCCGGTTGTCGGCTGGCGGGCCAACCGCGTCAATACGCTGCGCCTGTGGTCCGGCATGCCGGTCGACCCGATCCTGCTCGACAAGTTCAACGCCGGCGATCACATCGGCGCGCTCGCCGAAAGCAACAAGGCCGATGCGTTGTCGCGCGTCCTTTACCCGGCCGATTCCCACAAGGCGGGCCAGGAGTTGCGGCTCAGGCAGGAGTATTTCTTCTCCACCGCCTCGCTGCAGGACATCGTCCAGCGTCATCTCAGCCAGTATGGCGACCTGCAATCGCTGCCCGACAAGGCGGCGATCCATCTCAACGACACCCATCCCGCGATCGCCGTAGCCGAGCTGATGCGCCTGTTGATGGATGTCCACGGCATGGATTTCGATCAGGCCTGGAGCATCACCAAGCGCACCTTCGGCTACACCAACCACACGCTGCTTCCCGAGGCGCTAGAAAGCTGGCCCGTGCCGCTGTTCGAGCGGCTGTTGCCGCGCCACATGCAGATCGTCTACGCCATCAACGCCGAGGTGCTGCTCGAGGCGCGCGCCTCCGACCAGTTCTCGGACGAGCAGATCAGCCGCATCTCGCTGATCCAGGAAAATGGCGATCGCCGCGTGCGCATGGGCAACCTGGCCTTTGTCGGCTCGCACTCGATAAACGGCGTCTCGGCACTGCACACGGAATTGATGAAGGAGACGGTGTTTGCCGATCTCCACAGGCTCTACCCGGACCGCATCAACAACAAGACCAACGGGATCACGCCGCGGCGCTGGCTGATACAGTGCAATCCCGGCCTCACGGCACTCACCCGAGAGGCGATCGGCGACGGTTTCCTCGACGACATCAACGAGATAAACCGGCTTGATCCTTTCGCCGAGGACGCCGCCTTCCGCGACAAGTTCGCCGCTGTCAAACGGGCGAACAAGACGAGGCTTGCCAATCTCGTTGCCGACCGGCTCGGTATCAAGGTCGACCCCTCGGCGCTGTTCGACATCCAGGTCAAGCGCATCCACGAATACAAGCGCCAGCTCTTGAACATTCTCGAAGCGGTCGCGCTTTACGACCAGATCCGCTCGCATCCGGAGCGCGACTGGATGCCCCGCGTCAAATTCTTCGGCGGCAAGGCGGCGCCCAGCTATCACAACGCCAGGCTGATCATCAAACTTGCCAACGACGTCGCCCGGGTCATCAACCGCGACCCGGCGGTGCGCGGTTTGCTGAAAGTGGTGTTCGTGCCGAACTACAATGTCAGCCTTGCCGAGATCATGATGCCGGCCGCCGATCTTTCGGAGCAGATATCGACCGCCGGCATGGAAGCGTCCGGCACCGGCAACATGAAGTTCGCGCTGAACGGCGCGCTGACCATCGGCACGCTCGACGGCGCCAACGTCGAGATCAAGGAATGCGTCGGCGACGACAACATCTTCATCTTCGGCCTGACCACAGAGGAAGTCGCCGAGCGGCGCAACAATGCTTATGATCCGCGCGTCGTAATCGAGGGATCGCCTGAATTGGCGCAGGCGCTTGCCGCGGTGTCGTCCGGGGTCTTTTCGCCTGACGATCCGGACCGTTATCGCGACCTGATCAACGGCCTTTATCAGAGCGACTGGTTCATGGTCGCTGCGGATTTCGATGCCTACGCCGCCACCCAGCGCGACGTCGATGCCGTCTGGCGCAACAGCCCGGACTGGTACGCCAGAGCGATCCGCAATGTCGCCCGCGTCGGCTGGTTCTCGTCCGACCGCACGATCCGCCAATATGCGAAAGACATCTGGCACGTGCCCGCCTGATGTGATTGCATGAGACCAGGAACAATGTGGCCCTAGTGGAGTGATTTGACCTTCGCATCCCTTGGAAGGTCAGGCGGCCTGCGACTGTCGAATTCAAAACTTCACTAGAAACACACACTTGGTGCCCGAGGAGGGACACTGCCTGATGAGCAAGCCGCGCGCGACCGTTGCGACAAGCGGGCCGGACGGACTGGCGCCAGCCGACGATGTCGCGGCGATTGTCGCCGGCACGCATGGCGACCCGTTCGCCGTGCTCGGCGTGCATGAGGCGGGGAAGGGCTTTGTCGCCCGCTGCTTCGTCCCTCATGCCGAGTTCGTCACCGCCTATACGCTGACCGGCAAAAAGGCCGGCGAGCTGTCGAGACGCGACGACCGCGGCTTCTTCGAAGGCAGACTGTCGCTGCGCAAACGCCAGCCGCTACGCTATCATGCCAGGAATTCCGGCGGTGACTGGTGGCTGACCGATCCATATTCCTTCGGCCCCGTGCTCGGTCCGCTGGACGACTATTACATCGCCGAAGGGTCGCATCTCAGGCTGTTCGACAAGCTCGGCGCCCATCTCATCGACCATGAAGGTGCATCGGGCGTGCATTTCGCCGTATGGGCGCCCAATGCAAGGCGCGTCTCGGTGGTCGGCGACTTCAACGAGTGGGACGGCCGCAGGCACACCATGCGCGACCGCCGCGATACCGGCATCTGGGAGCTGTTCATTCCCGACATCGGCGCTGGCCGCCCGTATAAATATGAGATCATCGGGCCGGATGGCGTGAGATTGCCGCTCAAGGCAGATCCGTTCGCCTTCAAGTCCGAACTGCGCCCGGCCACCGCCTCGGTGACGGCGCTGCCGCCGGCGCACGAATGGGGCGACGAGGCGCACCGGAACTACTGGCGCAATGCCGACCACAGGCGCGAAGCCGTATCGATCTACGAGGTCCATGCCGGGTCATGGCGGCTTCACGACGACGGCAGCTTCCTGTCGTGGGACGAACTCGCCGACAGGCTGATCCCTTACGTGGTCGAGACCGGTTTTACCCACATCGAATTCATGCCGATCTCCGAGCACCCCTATGACCCGTCCTGGGGCTACCAGACGACCGGTCTCTATGCGCCGACTGCCCGCTTTGGCGATCCGGACGGTTTTGCCCGCTTCGTCGACGGTGCCCACCGTGCAGGCATCGGCGTCATCCTCGACTGGGTGCCGGCGCATTTCCCGGTTGACGAACACGGTCTGGCAAAGTTCGACGGTACCGCGCTCTATGAGCATGCCGACCCGCGCAAGGGCTTCCATCCCGACTGGAACACCGCGATCTACAATTTTGGTCGTCGCGAGGTGGTCTCGTTCCTTGTCAACAATGCGTTGTTCTGGGCCGAGAAATATCACGTCGACGGTCTGCGCGTCGATGCGGTCGCCTCGATGCTTTATCTCGATTATTCGCGTAAGACCGGTGAATGGATTCCCAACGAGAAAGGCGGGCGCGAGAACCTCGAAGCGGTCAGCTTCCTGCAGCGTATGAACAAGGAGGTCTACGGCCATCATCCGGGCGTGATGACCATCGCCGAGGAATCGACCTCGTGGCCGAAAGTCTCGCAGCCGGTGCATGAAGGCGGACTGGGCTTCGGTTTCAAATGGAACATGGGCTTCATGCACGACACTTTGGAGTATTTCTCCAAGGAGCCGATCTTCCGCAAACATCACCACAACGACATCACCTTCGGCCTGGTCTACGCCTTCAGCGAGAATTTCGTGCTGCCGCTGTCCCATGACGAGGTGGTGCACGGCAAGGGCACGCTGCTCAACAAGATGGCCGGCGACGACTGGCAGAAATTCGCGACGCTGCGCGCCTACTACGCCTTCATGTGGGGCTATCCCGGCAAGAAGCTGTTGTTCATGGGCCAGGAGTTCGCACAGCGCCGCGAGTGGAGCGAGGCGCGCGCGCTCGACTGGAACCTGCTCGATTTCCGGCTTCACCGCGGCGTCTGGCAGACGGTGCGCGATCTGAACTATCTTTACCGCTCGCGCCCGGCGCTGCATGGCCGCGACTGCGAGCCGGAGGGCTTTTCCTGGCTGATCGTCGACGACAGCGCGAACTCGGTATTTGCCTGGCTGCGCAGCGCGCCGGGTGGCAACCCGGTCGCCGTCATTTCCAACTTCACGCCGGTGCCGCGCGACAATTACCGCGTGCCGTTACCGCAGGCCGGAAAATGGCGCGAGATCATCAACACCGATGCCACGGATTATGGCGGTTCCGGCAAGGGCAATAGCGGCGTCGTCGACGCTCAGGCGGAAGGAGGAGGCATTTCGGCGACGATGCTTTTGCCGCCGTTATCGACGATCATGCTCGAATTCGTCCCGGACTGAGCTATGTCTGGAGCATCTAACCTGGGAGGATAGGAATGGCTGAAATAAAACGAACACAGCCGCTGGCACGCGACGCCATGGCTTATGTGCTGGCCGGCGGCCGTGGCAGCCGGCTCAAGGAACTGACCGACCGCCGCGCCAAGCCGGCGGTCTATTTCGGCGGCAAGACCCGCATCATCGATTTCGCCCTCTCCAATGCGCTCAATTCCGGTATCCGCCGCCTCGGCGTCGCCACCCAGTACAAGGCGCATTCGCTGATCCGCCATTTGCAGCGCGGTTGGAACTTCTTGCGGCCCGAGCGCAACGAGAGTTTCGACATCCTGCCGGCCAGCCAGCGTGTGTCGGAAACGCAATGGTATGAGGGCACCGCCGACGCCGTGTACCAGAACATCGACATCATCGAGGCCTATGGGCCGGAATACATGGTCATCCTGGCCGGCGACCACGTCTACAAGATGGACTACGAAATGATGCTGCGCCAGCATGTCGAGGCCGGCGCCGATGTCACCGTCGGCTGCCTCGAAGTGCCGCGCATGGAAGCCACCGGCTTCGGCGTCATGCATGTCGATCCCAAGGACACCATCATCTCCTTCATCGAAAAGCCCGCCGATCCGCCGGGCATTCCCGACAAACCGGATTTCGCGCTGGCCTCGATGGGCATCTATGTGTTCAAGACCAAGTTCCTGATGGAGCAATTGCGTCGCGATGCGGCGGAACCCGGCTCCAGCCGTGACTTCGGCAAGGACATCATCCCCTACATCGTCGAGCACGGAAAGGCCATCGCCCATCGCTTCGCCAAATCCTGCGTGCGCTCGACCGCCGAGAACGAGGCCTATTGGCGCGACGTCGGCACTGTCGACGCCTATTGGGAAGCCAATATCGACCTGACCGACATCACGCCGGAACTCGACCTTTACGACCGCGACTGGCCGATCTGGACTTATGCCGAGTTGAAGCCGCCGGCAAAGTTTGTGCATGACGAGGATGGCCGCCGCGGGTCTGCCGTGTCGTCTCTCGTGTCGGGCGATTGCATCGTTTCGGGCGCTTCGCTGAAGCGAAGCCTGATCTTCACCGGCGCGCGCATCAATTCCTATTCGACGCTGGAGGAGGTCGTCATGCTGCCGGACGTCCATGTCGGCCGCAACGCCAGGCTGAAGCGCGTGGTCATCGATCACGGCGTCAGGATCCCGGAGGGTCTGGTGGTCGGCGAGGATCCCGTCCTGGACGCCAAGCGTTTCCGCGTTTCGGAAAAAGGCATCTGCCTGGTCACGCAGGACATGATCAACAGGCTGGGATCGTAGTGCATGCAGGTTCTGTCGGTGGCGCCCGAGATCTTTCCGCTGGTCAAGACCGGCGGGCTCGCCGACGTAACCGGCGCCTTACCCGTGGCATTGGCCGGCAACGGCGTCACCATGCGCACGCTCGTCCCCGGCTATCCCCAGGTGATGGGCGCCTTCAGGAAAAAGAAGGCGGTTCAGCAATATCCATTGCTGCAGGGCGGCAAGGCTTCGGTGCATGCCGTCCAGATTGCCGGGCTCGACCTGTTCGTGCTTGAAGCGCCGCATCTTTTCGACCGTCCCGGCGGTCCATATGGCAATGCGACCGGCGCCGACTGGCCGGACAATTGGCGACGGTTCGCGGCCTTGAGCCAGGTCGGCGGCGACATCGCCGGCGGCGCCATCTCGGGCTACCTGCCCGATATCGTCCATGCCCATGACTGGCAGTCGGCAATGACGCTCGCCTATATGCGCTACGGCAAGGCGATCGGCACGCCGTCGATGATCACCGTCCACAACCTCGCATTCCAGGGTCAGTTCGGCGCCGGCATCTTTGGCGAGCTTGGCCTGCCGGCGGCGGCGATGGCGCTCGACGGCGTCGAATATTATGGCGGCGTCGGCTTCCTCAAGGCCGGCCTGCAGGCTGCGTGGGCGATCACCACGGTCAGCCCGACCTATGCGCAGGAAATCCGCTTGCCCGAATTCGGCATGGGCCTCGACGGCCTGATCAATATGCGCTCCGTCGATCTCCATGGCATCGTCAACGGCATCGATACCGAGATCTGGAACCCGGAAACCGACACGCATCTGGTCTCCAACTACACGGCAAAGACGCTCAAGGCGCGAATGCTCAACAAGGCCGCGGTCGAGGATCGCTTCAGCCTCGATCGCGATGACAGCCCGATCGTCTGCGTCGTCAGCCGGCTGACCTGGCAAAAGGGCATGGACATATTGGCGGCTGCCGTCGACGGCATCGTCGCGGCAGGTGCACGGCTGGCAATCCTTGGGTCTGGCGACGCTGGGCTGGAAGGCGCGTTGCTTGCCGCCGCAGCCCGCCATCGCGGACGCATTGGCGTCGTCGTCGGCTATGACGAGGGGCTCTCCCACACCATGCAGGGCGGCTGCGACGCCATCATTATCCCGTCGCGCTTCGAACCGTGCGGGCTGACGCAGCTTTACGGCCTGCGCTATGGCTGTGTGCCGGTCGTCGCCCGCACCGGCGGCCTTGCCGACACGGTCATCGATGCCAACGAAGCCGCCATCTCGGCCGGCGTGGCGACCGGCTTCCAATTCGCGCCCGCCAATGCCGGCGCCTTGCTGCACGCCGTCCGCCGCCTTGTCGAGGCGCATGCCAATCCCGCTGTGTGGGCGTCGATGCAGCGGCAAGGCATGAAGGCCGACGTGTCGTGGGACAAAAGCGCCGAAAAATATGTCCAACTTTATCGCTTGCTGCTTTCGAAAAGGGCTGCCTGACTGATGATCCGCACTATCGCCACCAAACCCTATCCCGACCAGAAGCCCGGCACCTCCGGGCTGCGTAAAAAGGTCCCGGTGTTCCAGCAGGAGCACTATGCCGAGAACTTCATCCAGTCGATCTTCGACGCGCTGGACGGATTCGAGGGAAAAACCCTGGTGATCGGCGGCGACGGCCGCTTCTATAACCGCGAGGTCATCCAGAAGGCCATCGCCATGGCCGCGGCAAACGGCTTCGGCAAGGTGATGGTCGGGCAGGGCGGCATCCTGTCGACGCCGGCCGCTTCGCATGTTATCCGCAAATACAAGACCTTCGGCGGCATCATCCTGTCGGCCAGCCACAATCCGGGTGGCCCGCATGAGGATTTCGGCATCAAGTACAATGCCAGCAATGGCGGCCCGGCGCCGGAAAAGCTGACCGACGCGATCTTCGAAAAAACCAAGGCGATTTCGAGCTTCAAGATCGCCGATATCGGGCCGGTCGACATCGACACGATCGGCACGGTCAAGGCGGCTGACATGACCGTCGAAATCATCGATCCGGTCACCGACTATGCCGAACTGATGGAAAGCCTGTTCGATTTCGATGCCTTGCGGGCGCTGTTCAAATCGGGCTTCCGCATGCGCTTCGATGCCATGCATGCGGTGACCGGCCCCTACGCCAAGGAGATCCTCGAAAACCGGCTCGGTGCGCCGAACGGCACCGCCCGCAATTTTATCCCGCTGCCGGATTTCGGCGGCCACCATCCCGATCCCAATCTGGTGCATGCAAAACACCTCTACGACGAGATGATGGGGCCGGATGCGCCAGACTTTGGCGCTGCCTCCGACGGCGACGGCGACCGCAACCTGATCATCGGCAAGGGCATTTTCATCACCCCGTCGGATTCGGTGGCGATGCTCGCTGCCAATGCCCATCTGGCTCCGGGCTACAAGGCCGGGCTGAAAGGCATCGCCCGTTCGATGCCGACCAGCGGTGCTGCCGACCGCGTCGCCGAAAAGCTCGGCATCGGCATCTACGAGACGCCAACCGGCTGGAAGTTTTTCGGCAATTTGCTCGATGCCGGCATGGCAACGATCTGCGGCGAGGAGAGTGCCGGGACCGGCTCCAACCATGTCCGCGAAAAGGACGGCCTGTGGGCCGTGCTTTTGTGGCTCAACATCCTTGCCGTGCGCGGCGAAAGCGCCAAGCAGATCGTCACCCAGCATTGGGCGGCCTATGGCCGTAACTACTATTCGCGCCACGACTACGAGGAGGTCGAGACCGATCGCGCCAACGCGCTTGTCGACGAGCTGCGCGCCAAGCTTGGCTCGCTGCCTGGCACCAGCGTGCGCGGCATGACGATCGCCAGCGCCGATGATTTCGCCTATCACGATCCGGTTGACGGCTCGGTCAGCAAGAACCAGGGCATCAGGGCGTTGTTCGAAGGCGGCTCACGCGTCGTCTTCCGCCTGTCAGGCACCGGCACCTCGGGCGCGACGCTACGTCTTTATGTGGAGCGCTACGAGCCGGACAACAGCCGCCACGATCTCGACACCCAGGAGGCGCTTGCCGACCTGATTGCGGCCGCCGACGACATTGCCGGGATTCGCAGCCATACCGGCCGCGCCAAGCCGAGCGTGATTACGTGAGCTTGGCATCCAACTTTGTCCTCGCGCTTATCAGGAGGGTTGGACCGTATTGCCGATCGGGGTGCTGCTTTCGCGACGCAGATATTTGACAGGTCGGATGTGCTTGCGCTGGCGGATCGAATGCCTTGGAGATCGACCACAACACCTGTCGTTTCCTCATCCTGGGGCGAAGCAAGGAGCGAAGCGACGCGGCGCAGACCCCAGGATCCATGCCATGACTCCAGAGCGATGCCACGGTGCAGAATTCTGTTCGGCCGTGCACTTCGGCCGAGGCCACGGCATGGATCCAAGGGTCTTCGCGACGAAGCTTCGCTCCTGCTTCGCCCAGGGATGACGAAGTTGGAGAGGCCTGCTCGGCCAATCCCGAACCTTTGCGCTGCTCAACAACAAGGTTGGTCCGCGTGAGCCAGCTCGGCGCAACCATCACCAAGGAAGGTATCCGCTTCGCCGCATGGTCCTCGTCGGCTCGGCGCATCTGGGTCTCGATCTTCGACGAGCGCGGCAACCGCGAGATCGACCGGCTTGAACTCCAGCCCGAGGGCGACGGCGTGCATACGCTTTTTGTTGCCGGTCTCGCCGCCGGCACCCGATACGGGTTCCGCGCCGACGGCGACTACGCGCCGGAACACGGTCTCTGGTTCGATCCCGACAAGCTGCTGGCCGATCCCTATGCCGTCGAGATCGACAGGCCCTATGCCTATGACGGCCGGCTGGCCGCGCGCCGGGGCGAGGCGGCCGACACGGCGTCGCTGATGCCGAAGGCCATTGCTGGCGCCTTGCCGGAACCCTTGCCTGCCTTGCCGCCTCTGTTTCGGTCCGGCGGCCTCATCTACGAAGTGCCGGTACGCGCCTTCACAAAGCTGCATCCGGACATTCCCGAGAAGCAACGCGGCACCATTGCAGCGCTCGCTCATCCCCTTGTTGTCGAGCATCTGCAAAAACTCGGCGTCGCAGCCATTGAGTTGATGCCGGTGACTGCATCGATCGACGAACGGCATTTACCGCCGCTCGGTCTGCGCAACGCCTGGGGTTATAATCCCGTGACCTTCATGGCGCTCGATCCGCGACTGGCGCCCGGCGGTCTGGCCGAGTTGCGCGCCACGGTTGCCGCGCTGCGTGAGGCCGGCATCGGCGCCATCCTCGACCTGGTGTTCAACCACACCGGCGAAAGCGACCGGCTCGGCCCGACATTGTCGCTGCGCGGGCTCGACAACCGCGCCTACTACGGGCACGAGGCCGACGGCGCTCTGGTCAATGACACCGGAACCGGCAATACGCTCGCCTGCGATCATCCCGTCGTCCGGGAAATGGTCCTCGACGCACTTCGTCACTTTGCCCAGCACGCCGGTGTCGACGGATTCCGCTTTGATCTGGCGCCGATCCTCGGCCGCGTCGACGGCGTTTTCGACGCTGATGCGCCGCTGCTGAACGCCATTCGCAACGACCCTGTTCTTGGCGACCGGGTGCTGGTCGCCGAGCCCTGGGACATCGGACCGGATGGCTATCAGCTCGGCAATTTTCCGCCGCCCTTCCTCGAATGGAACGACAGATACCGTGACGATATCCGCCGCTTCTGGCGCGGCGACGGCGGCATGATCGGCGCGCTGGCGACGCGGCTTGCCGGTTCGTCCGACGTCTTTTCCAAAGCAGGCCAGACAACGAGCCGCAGCGTCAATTTCATCGCTGCGCATGACGGCATGACGCTGGCCGATATCGTTGCCTATGAGCACAAGCACAACGAGGCCAATGGCGAACAGAACCGCGATGGTCACGACGACAACCTGTCCTGGAACAATGGCGTCGAGGGCAAGGCCGACGACCGCGCAATCGTTACGGCCCGTTTCGATGACCAGCGCGCGCTGCTGGCGACGCTCTTTGCCTCGCGCGGCACGATCATGCTGACGGCCGGCGACGAGTTCGGCCGCACGCAACGCGGCAACAACAACGCCTACGCGCAGGACAATGACATCACCTGGCTCGACTGGGCCGGGCGCGACCAGGCGCTTGAGCAGTACACCGTTCTGCTCGCCAAGATGCGTCGTGCCGTGCCGGCGCTTTTGGACGCAAGCCTTCTCACCGGCGAGCCAGCGGCCGGCTCGGAAATGCCAGACGTTGCCTGGCTGACTGAAACCGGCGTGACGCTCGACGAGGCAGCCTGGCACGATGCCACGCGGCACCGGCTGGTCATGGTTCTCGCTAGCGATCGGGACAGTCGTCTTGCAGTGATCATCAATGGCGACCGCCGGGCCTGCATGTTCACGCTGCCGGAACGGGCGGGTTTTCATTGGCGCCCAGCCATCGAAACGGATAGTGGCGATATCTCACGGCCGGTGCCTGGGCGAACGGTCATATTCATGATCGAACGCAGGACCGCGCAGGCGGGCGCAGAGGAGAGCCATGATGGCTGACAATGCCGAATGGTGGCGCGGCTGCGTCATCTACCAGATCTACCCGCGTTCCTTCCAGGACACGACAGGCGACGGCAGCGGCGATCTCAACGGCATCACCTCGAGGCTGGCCCATGTCGCATCGCTTGGTGTCGACGCAGTTTGGCTGTCGCCTTTCTTCAAGTCGCCAATGGCCGACATGGGCTACGACGTTTCGGATTACTGCGCCGTCGATCCGATGTTCGGCACATCAGAGGATTTCGACGCGCTGATTGCAGAGGCGCATCGACTCGGCCTGAAGGTGATCATCGACCAGGTCTTGTCGCATTCGTCGGATCGGCACGAATGGTTCGTCGAAAGCCGCACGAGCCGCGACAACCCCAAGGCCGACTGGTACGTCTGGGCCGATGCGAAGCCCGACGGCACCGCCCCTAACAACTGGCTGTCGCTTTTCGGCGGCCCGGCCTGGGAATGGGACGCAACGCGCAGGCAATATTACCTCCACAATTTCCTCGCCTCGCAGCCGGACCTTAATTTCCACAATCCGCAGGTGCAGGACGCCTTGCTGGAAACGGTGCGGTTCTGGCTCGAGCGCGGCGTCGACGGGTTTCGGCTGGACACGGTCAACTACTATGTCCACGACCGCTGGCTGCGCAGCAACCCGCCTTTGGCGGAAAGCGTCGCCGGCGTCAATACGGCAACCAGCACCTATCTTTACCAGGAGCATCTGTTCGA
Organism: Mesorhizobium sp. M0306; assembly: GCF_040321655.1. Taxonomy (NCBI): domain Bacteria; kingdom Pseudomonadati; phylum Pseudomonadota; class Alphaproteobacteria; order Hyphomicrobiales; family Phyllobacteriaceae; genus Mesorhizobium; species Mesorhizobium sp. M0306. The sequence continues at coordinate 24,947 of NZ_JAMYRY010000034.1, forward strand.
CAAGAGCCAGCCGGAAAACCTGGCTTTCCTCAGGCGCTTCCGGGCCTTGCTTGACGAATATGAAGGCCGCGCCGCGGTCGGCGAGATTGGCGACGAAACCCGTTCGTTGCAGACACTCGCCGCCTATACCGGCGGTGGCGACAAGCTCCAAATGTCCTACACCTTCGACCTGCTCGGCCCGCAATTCTCGGCGGCGCATGTGCGTGGCTGTGTCGAGGCCTTCGAGAGTACGGTGTTCGACGGCTGGGTTTGCTGGGCATTTTCCAACCACGATGTCGTGCGCCATGTCAGCCGCTGGGCAAGGCAGGGCGGCGCGCCGGACAAGCTGGCGAAATTCTCGATTGTGCTGCTTTCCTGCCTGCGCGGATCAATCTGCCTCTACCAGGGCGAGGAGCTCGGGCTGGAGGAGGCCGAACTGGCCTTCGAGGATTTGCGCGATCCTTTCGGCGTCCGCTTCTGGCCGGCAATCAAGGGGCGGGATGGGTGCCGAACGCCGATGGTCTGGGAGGCTAGCGTCGACAATGCCGGCTTTTCGACCGGCAAGCCGTGGCTTCCAATCCCGGCAAGCCATCGCGCCCGGGCGGTCGACGTCCAGTACGGCGAGCAAACGTCCGTCCTGGCGAGCTACCGGGCGATGCTGGCCTTGCGCAAGCAGCATCCGGCGCTGGTTCGAGGCTCGATCCGGTTCCTCGATGCCGAAGGCGACGTCCTTGCTTTCGTTCGAGAAGGCGGTGACGAAAAGCTGCTCTGCGTCTTCAATTTCGCCGACGAGTTGGCCGACTGGCAATTGCCGCCAGATCTGGATGCGATAGAACCGATAGATCTTGGCGGTGCTGACGGGGTTTTGCAGGAAAGAACTCTGTCGCTGCCGCCGCTAGGCTGCTTCCTCGGCCGGATCGGCTGATCTCTATTTCATCATCTCATTGAACGAGCACGGAGCGCCCGCAAGTCGCGCCGACAACCCGGACATCGGCCTCGCCGACATGCACACCAAGCGCCGCAAGCACGTTATAGACCAGTGTGTCGACAGGCGCCGTCACGCCGTTCAGAACCGTTACCACCGCCGGCTTCACCGTTCCGAGCAGGGCCGTCACGTCCAGCCCGAGGCCCAGTGCATTGACCGAGAGCGAGAGGCCGCTGACCAGCGATGTCGTGAGTGATTGCGTCAGGTTTTTTGTGGCGACAGTTTTTATCGTCTTGTTGGCGATATCGGTGCTGTCGAAGGTCAATGTGGTCGGATCGTTGTTGGTGATGGCAAGTGATGAAGAACCCTTCACATCGAGCAGATTGAGGGTGAGCAGCAGAAGCTTCACGCTTACCTGTGCAATCGTGGCATCGGAGAACGATTGCGGATTGCTGAAATCGGCGAAGGCCGATGGGTTGTTGTCGGCGTCGCTGGCGGCAAGGTGCAGCGAGGCCACACCGGGCTGCGCGGCGATCGAGACCTTGATGCTATCCGGCCGGCCCGTCGGGCAGCTGATGTCGGTTAGCTTGGCTTCCGCATAGGCGACTTCGACATGCAGAGGCAGGTTGACGGACAGCAGACTGATGCCGCCGCCGAGACTGGAATTGCCGATGCCGACTGTGGTGACCAGCTTGATGCGCGTCTGCGCGGTGCGCACCACGGTGCCTTTTTCCCCGACGGCCAGCCAGGGTGAATATTGCATCGGTTCACCGATAGCGATGGCGAGCGTGGTGGAGGTAAGTCCCGGAATAGTGGCGCCGAGATCGACCTGGACCTGGTTTGAGCCATTGGCCAGCGAGGCGGCGGCACCCAGCATGCCCATCGCGCTTGCGTCGACGGAAAAGCCGGGAGACTTTTGTCCGAGGCCGAGCCTACCGATCGAGCCAAGATCGATAAGATGACTGAGGGGTATCTTGACCGCGTTGGTGGCCCTAGATGCGATCGTCTGCAGCACAAGTTTGCTGGCGCTGCCCGACCCGGACGCATTGGCCATGGCGGTCGCGATCTGGCCTACCGTCGCTTTTGACGCCAGCACGTCGGAATAGCTGACACCTGTTAGTTGCAACTGTACGGCAAGGGCATCGACGAACGAAAGCACGTTGACATCGGCCGAGATCAGGGCGTTGTAGTCCATGACGCTGAGCGAGATGTTGGCGCCCAGCAGCTTGCTGAGAAGCGCGTTGAGGATGCCGCCATTGACGCTGAGCAACCTGGACCCGACCGAGAACATCGCTTGGGGGGTCACGCTGGCAATGGCTTCGGTGCCGACAACCGGGGTAGGGATGAGCGAACTGGCGAAATACCGGGCGGGGATTTTTTGCAGAGTGACGCGAACGGCGTTGTAAGGCGTTTTACCCGCTTCGAAGCGCTTGTCGACTTCGACGGAGGACGCCGCTGAGTATCGGCCGCCGGTGACGGACACGACGGTTTTCCCAACCGTGGGAACGATTGTCTCACCCGGCTTTTGAACAATGATGCCGGGCATTCGGTTGTCACTGAGCGTGGTTACCGCCGCGGCTTCCATATTGTTGATGTTCGACGCCGCGGTGATCGCCGCCAGATCGGTCATCGCCTGGGCTTCCCTGCGCTCCGTGTAGATCGAACCTTCGTCGACAGCGAAGGCCGCCAGCCCCAGCGCGAATGGCGCTATCAGCGCCGTCATGACGGCAAAGTTCGCCTTCTCGTCGCCAACCATCGAGCGAGCGATCCGGCCGATGCCCCTCAGCAAGAACTGCGACATTTCAAATGCCTCCAATCCTTATGGTAGACCTGCGTGAGATCGTGGTTTGGGGCATCGCAACGCTTGGTAACAGGTTCCAGATCGGCAGGTTGCTGGCATCGTACTGGATCGACACGACGAACTGATTTCCGTCGGCCGTGCTGTCCGTCGCCTGATAGGTCAGCTTGCCGGAATCGACGAACGGGTATCCACTGGCATTGTTTTTGACGAAACCGGCCACCAGCGCCTGGCGCTCGGTTTGATTCAATCCGGCAATTGCAGTGCGGGCGGCATCGGCGGCGATCTGCTGCAAGGAGTTGCTTGCACCAAAATAGATACCATATGCAACCATTCCGAGTATGAGCAGGATAAAGACCGGTGAAAGCAGGGCGAATTCGACCGCGGAAGTTCCCGACTCATCTCCAATTTTGCGTAGATTTGTCCTTATTTGGCGCGATATTTTACGCTTTAATGCGACAGTATTACTGTCTATCTTGTTCATTGCCCTTGCCCGTTGGACCATAAGGTCGATCTGCCGAACCCATCGAAATTTGTAACCCTTGGTTGCCTAAGAACCAATTAATACATTCCGGTAAACTGAAATGATCGGCCAGATTATTTCCCAGATCGGCGTTCTAGCCAGGAAACCCAGCCAAACTCATGGTTTCGATCATTGATTGGCCGCTCGCAAAGCGACTGCCCCGGCCCCCTTACTTTGGGTGACCCCGAGAGTCTGTTGAAATAAAAAATCTCCACGTTACTGTTTGGCCACCAGCTGCCGGAAAGGGAACCGGCTGCGCGCTCGAAAGGAACCAATCAATCGGTTTCGGGGCGTCAACACTTAGAGACGTGGCTGAAGGGCGACGTCATTAGGGAGAACTCCATGCTGAAACATGTGCTGAAGGCGACGGTACTCGCCACGACCATGGTCTTGGCCGCCGGTACGTTCTACACGCCGGCTTTCGCCGAAACCGTCTACAACCGCGGAGCCGCCGCCGAAGCGGAGACGCTCGATCCGCACAAGACCTCGACGGTCTACGAAGCCGATATCATACGCGACCTGTTCCAGGGCCTCGTCATGCATGACCAGAAGACGAATCTCATTCCGGGCGCCGCCGAAAGCTGGACGGTGTCCGACGACGGCACTGTCTACACCTTCAAGTTGCGCAAGGACGGCCTCTGGTCGGATGGCAGCCCGGTGACGCCGGACGACTTCGTTTATTCGTTCCGTCGGCTGGAAGATCCGGCCACCGCTGCCGAATACGCTTCCATGCTCTATCCAGTGAAGGGTGCCGAGGAAGTCAACACCAAGAAGGGCAAGCCGGAGGAAATGGGCGTCAAGGCGATTGACGCAAATACCCTCGAAGTCACGCTCAAGGCGCCAACGCCTTACTTCCTGGAGATGCTGACCCATCAGGCGACCTATCCGGTTAATAAGGCGTCTATCGAAAAGCTTGGCGCCGACTGGATCAAGGCAGGCAAGCTGGTCTCCAACGGGGCCTTTACAGCGGCGGAGTGGATTCCCAACGACCATCTGAAGCTGGTCAAGAATCCGAAATTCTGGGACGCCGCGAGCGTCAAGTTCGACGTGGTCAACTACATCCCGACCGAGGATCGCTCGTCGGCGATGAAGCGCTTCGAGGCCGGCGAACTCGACAGTTACGGTGACCTGCCGACCGAACAGCTCGCCGACCTCAGGGCCAAATTCGGCGACCAGGTCCGTGTCGGGCCATATCTCGGCACCTACTATTATGCGATCAAGACCGACAAGGCGCCGTGGGCCAATGTCGAACTGCGCAACGCCATCTCGATGGCGATCGATCGCGACTTCCTCGCCGAAAAAGTCTGGCAGAATTCGATGCTGCCCGGCTATTCTATGGTGCCTCCGGGCATCGAGGGCTACACGCCGGCACTGGCCAAATACGCCGACATGTCGCAGATCGACCGCGAGGATGAAGCCAAGAAAATCCTGGAAAAGCTCGGCTATACGCCCGAGCATCCGTTGAAGATGGAAATCCGCTACAACACCTCGGAAAACCACAAGAACACCGCTGTCGCCATCCAGGAACAGCTGAAGCCGCTTGGCGTCGAGGTCAGCCTGCTCAACACCGATACCAAGACCCACTACTCGTTCCTCGAGCAGAAGGGCGACTATGACGTCGCGCGTGCCGCCTGGATTGCGGATTACAAGGATCCGGAAACCTTCCTTGGCATCTCCCGCAAGGCCAGTGGCAACAACTATTCCATCTACAACAGCCCGAAATACGAAGAGGCCATGGACAAGGCCGCCGCCGCCGGTGGCAAGCCCGAAGAGCGTATGAAGGAACTCGCCAAGGCCGAGCGCATCCTCGTCGATGAGGTCGGCAACATTCCGATCCTCTACTATAGCTATCACGACATCGTTTCCTCGAAGCTGCATGGCTTCGACGACAATGTGATGGACATCCATCCGTCCCGCTTCATCAGCAAGGACTGACCCTTAGCCAGGCCGCCGCGCACCTCAATGCCCGGCGGCGCTGGTTTGCCATCGCATCGGCCCGGGAACCGGATTCGATTTTCGACAATGTCGGTGCGAAGATTTGAAGGCTAGAGCGCAATCGTCCAGCTGGACGCGCGCTGCTCTGGATCAAGCGGGGCATCGATGCTGCGTTACGTATTTCGGCGGCTGCTGACCGCCATCCCGACGCTATTCGTCATCGTGACCATAGCGTTCTTCCTGATACGCGTCGCACCGGGCGGACCGTTCAACCAGGAGCGGGGCCTGAGCCCCGAGATCAGAGCTAATCTCGAAGCCCAGTTCGGCCTCAACGACCCGCTCTGGCTGCAGTACCTCCATTATCTAGGCAATCTTCTGCGCGGCAATTTCGGCCCCAGCTACAACATGCCGGATTTCACCGTCGGCGAGCTGTTCAGGGAAGGCCTGCCGATCTCGATCCAACTCGGCGCTTCGGCGCTCGTTCTGGCGCTGCTCCTCGGCAGCGTGCTCGGCACTGTTGCCGCGCTCAACCAGAACAAGCTTGCCGACTATTCGGTGATCGCGCTGGCGACCGCCGGCAGTACCATACCGACCTTCGTCATCGCCCCGGTAATCCAGCTTGTATTCGGATTGACCTGGAAGCTGCTGCCGATCGGTGGCTGGGGCGATGGAGCCCTCATCAACAAGGTCGGCCCGGTGCTGACGCTCGCTCTGCCGCAGATCGCCATCGTCGCCCGCCTGATGCGCGGCTCGATGATCGAATCGCTGCACTCGCATCACATCCGCACCGCGCGCGCGCTCGGCCTGTCCGACTGGTCAGTCGTCGTCAAGCATGCGTTGCGCGGCGCCATCCTGCCGATCGTCTCCTTCACCGGTCCGGCAGCCGCAGCCCTTCTCACAGGCTCGATCATCGTCGAGACCATCTTTTCTATCCCGGGCATCGGCCGCCATTTTGTCGGTGCCGCGCTCAACCGCGACTACACTCTGGTGATGGGGACGGTGGTGGTCATCGCGCTCTTCACCATCGTTTTCAACCTGATCGTCGACGTCCTCTATGGTGTCGTCGATCCGAGGGTGCGCTATGACTGATATCGCAGTTGCCGCACCGGTCGTCGGCCGATCCCTGTGGGGGGACGCCTGGGCACGCCTCAAGGCCAATCGCGCGGCCATGTTCAGTCTCTATTATCTTGCCTTCATCGCCGTCATCAGCGTGTTTGGGCCCTATTTCGTGCCGCACCAATACACAACCATCTATGCCGACTATGTCCGGACGCCGCCGAGCTTCTCCGCCTATCCGAAGGCCGACATGATCGAAGGCGCTCTCGATGAGGCGATCAGGCGTATGCGCGTCGACATCAAGGAGTGGCGGCAGGAGGGCAGCCGTGTGTTCGTTACCGTCAGATCGTCCAAGCCGATCGACGACCGCAACATTCGCTACCTTGATCGTTCCGATACCTTTGATGACACAAAGATCGAGAGCAAATCGCCGGACGGTCTCGAAATGGTGATGAGTGCCTCGATCAAGCAGCAATATTTCCTGTTCGGCACCGACAATACCGGCCGCGATCTCCTGTCCCGAACGCTGATGGCCGGGCGCATATCGCTGGCCATCGGCCTGCTTGCCGGCATTGTGGCCGTGGTCATCGGCGTGCTCTACGGCGCCACCGCCGGCCTTGCCGGCGGCAGAGTCGACGAGGTGATGATGCGTATCGTCGACGTGCTCTATTCTTTGCCGTTCATCTTCTTCGTCATTATGCTGGTGGTGTTTTTCGGCAGGAATTTCGTGCTGATGTTCCTGGCCGTCGGCGCCGTGCTGTGGCTCGACATGGCGCGCATCGTGCGCGGACAGGCGCTGTCGATCCGCCGGCAAGAATATGTCCAGGCGGCGGAGGCGATGGGCGTCAGGCAGCGCGGCATTCTGCTGCGCCACGTGATCCCCAATTTGCTCGGGCCGGTGGTGATCTACATGACGCTGCTGGTGCCGCAGGTCATCATCCTGGAGAGTTTTTTGTCGTTCCTCGGGCTCGGCGTCCAGGAGCCGATGACCAGCTGGGGCGTGCTGATCTCGGTCGGCGCCCAGAACATCGGCTCGGCCAACTGGCTGCTTTTGTTCCCGGCCTTCTTTCTCGTCTCCACGCTGTTCGCGCTGAATTTCGTCGGCGATGGGCTGCGCGACGCGCTCGACCCGAAGGATCGTTGAGATGGCTGCTTCCGAAACCATCCTCAGCGTCAAGGACCTTCGCGTCCGCTTCCGCACCCTCGACGGTGTGGTGGAGGCGGTGAAGGGCATCAACATCCACGTCAAATCAGGCGAAACCGTCGCCGTCGTCGGCGAATCCGGTTCCGGCAAGAGCCAGACGATGATGGCGGCGATGAGCCTGCTCGCCTCGAACGGCGAAGCCACCGGCACCGTCGATTATCGCGGCCGCAATCTTTTGACCTTGAGCAAGCCCGAGCTCAACAAGATCCGCGGCCGCAAGATCAGCATGATCTTCCAGGAGCCGATGACTTCGCTCGACCCGCTCTATTCGATCGGCAACCAGTTGATTGAACCGATCCGCAAGCATCGTGGACTTGGCGCCGCCGAAGCACGCGAGGAGGCGCTCAAGTTGCTGCGGCTGGTCCATATTCCCGATCCGGAGCGGCGGATGAACTCCTATCCGCACGAGTTGTCGGGCGGTCAGCGCCAGCGCGTCATGATCGCCATGGCGCTGGCCAACGACCCCGACATACTGATCGCTGACGAGCCGACGACCGCGCTCGACGTGACCATCCAGGCGCAGATCCTCATGCTGCTCGCCGAACTGCAGCGTAAGCTCGGCATGGCGATCGTCTTCATCACTCACGATCTCGGCATCGTCAGGCGCTTTGCCGATCGGGTCTATGTGATGCGCTATGGCGAGGTCGTCGAGGAGGGCGAGGCGGAAGCGATCTTCGCCAACCCGCAGCACGCCTATACCAAGATGCTGCTCGCCGCCGAACCGACCGGCACCAAGGCGCCGCCGCCTCCGGATGCCCCTGTCCTGCTTGAAGGCAGGAACGTCGAGGTGACCTTCAAGATCGGCGGCGGATTTCTTGGCGGAGAACCGCTGATATTGCGCGCTGTCGATCGCATTTCGATCCAGCTGAGGCGTAACCAGACCATCGGCATCGTCGGCGAATCCGGCTCGGGAAAATCGACGCTCGGCCGCGCCTTGCTGCGGCTCCTGCCCAGCGACGGCATCATCCGGCTTGGCGACCGCGACATTTCCCACGCCGACCGGCAGGCGATGCGGCCGCTGCGGCGCGAATTGCAGCTGGTTTTCCAGGATCCATTCGGCTCGCTATCGCCACGCATGACCGTCGGCCAGATCATCACCGAGGGGCTCCTGGTCCACGAGCCCAATCTGTCGGGCAGGCAGCGCGATCTCCGCGCCGTCGACGCCTTGCTCGAAGTCGGGCTCGACCCCAATACGCGCAACCGCTATCCGCATGAATTCTCCGGCGGCCAGCGGCAGCGCATCGCCATTGCGCGCGCCATGATCCTCAAGCCGAAAGTGGTGGTGCTGGACGAGCCGACCTCGGCGCTGGACCGCTCGGTGCAGAAGCAGATCGTCGAATTGCTGCGCAAGCTGCAAGCCGACCACGAGCTGTCCTATCTGTTCATCAGCCACGATCTCGCCGTCGTGCGCGCCATGGCCGACTACATTATCGTCATGAAGCAGGGCAAGATCGTCGAGGAGGGACCGGCCGAGGCGATCTTCAGCAACCCGCAGGCCACCTACACACAGACGCTGATGGCCGCGGCCATCGACGTGACGCGATTTCGCCTGAGCGCATAGCGCGATTGGTCAGAACTGCGGCGGATGGTGGTCGTTTCGGGAACAAGAACAGCTAAGCCGCTGTTTTTTCTGGTCGGAGTGGCAGGATTTGAACCTGCGACCCCATCGTCCCGAACGATGTGCGCTACCAGGCTGCGCTACACTCCGTGACCAGACCGCGGGCTTATAGCCGCCGCGTTTGGTTACTGCAAGCGCCAATGGCAGCGCTTCGGTCGCATTTCTTTCGCTTTAGCCGCCACGTCATACAGGTTTCAGTTTCCTGTCGCACAAACACGGCTTAAAGGGGCTTCTGGGTAATCGTCCACTTGCCTCGAAGCACCTGATTCAGCCGCCTGGAGTTTGCAGCCTTGTCGATGAAGATCGTTAGCGATGTCAGACCAAACACTTTTGAGTTTGAAACCTCGGCGCTGATCAAGCCGTCCGGGTTTCGCGAATATGATGCGCGCTGGTGGTTCGGCCATCCCGGCTCGAACGAGCCGCCGGAACTCAATCTGATCGGCGTCCAGGCGCTCGGCATGGGGCTCGGCACGCTGATCCGCCGCCTGGGTGCCGGACCCGACATCGTCACCGGTCACGATTTCCGCTCTTATTCGCTTGCCATCAAGCTGGCGTTGGTTTCCGGGCTGATGGCGGCCGGCGCACGGGTCAAGGATGTCGGGCTTGCCCTGTCGCCGATGGCTTATTTCGCCCAGTTCGCGCTCGACACGCCCTCCGTCGCCATGGTCACTGCCTCGCATAACGAGAATGGCTGGACCGGCGTCAAGATGGGCGCGGCGCGCCCGCTGACTTTTGGTCCGGAGGAGATGAGCGCGTTGAAGGCGATAGTGCTCTCAGGCGATTTCGACCTTGTCGGTGGTGGCTCCTATGACTTCGTTGCGGATTTCCGCAAAACCTACCTTGACGATCTGACAGCGGGCAAGCGTATCTCCAGGAAGCTCAAGGTGGTAGCCGCCTGCGGCAACGGCACCGCCGGGGCTTTCGCTCCCGAGGCACTGGAAAGGATCGGCTGCGAGGTGATCCCGCTCGACGTCGAGCTCGATCATACGTTTCCCAACTACAATCCCAACCCCGAAGACATGCAGATGCTGCACGCCATTCGCGACAAGGTGCTGGAAACGGGCGCCGATGTCGGGCTCGGTTTCGACGGCGACGGCGATCGCTGCGGCGTGGTCGACAATGAAGGCAACGAGATCTTCGCCGACAAGGTCGGCGTCATGCTGGCGCGCGACATCTCGCACCTCTACCCAGGCTCGACTTTCGTCGTCGACGTCAAGTCGACCGGATTGTTCATGACGGACAAGGTGCTGCGGGAAAATGGCGCGGTCACCGACTATTGGAAAACCGGTCACTCCTATATCAAACGGCGCGTCGCCGAACTCGGCGCCGCCGCCGGTTTCGAAAAATCGGGCCATTTCTTCTTCAATCCGCCGATCGGCCGCGGCTATGACGATGGCCTGGTAACGGCCATCGCCATATGCCAGATGCTGGATCGCAGCCCGCAAAGCAGCATGGCCGACCTCTATCGCGATCTGCCGCTAACCTTCGGCACGCCGACCATGTCGCCACACTGCGCCGACGAGCTCAAATACGGCGTCGTCGAGCGCGTCGTAGGCGACTTTCGCAAGATGAAGGACGAGGGCGCGGTCTTCGCCGGCCAGAAGATAGCCGAACTGATCACCGTCAACGGCGTCAGGGTCGTGGCGGAGGATAGTACCTGGGGGCTGGTGCGGGCATCATCGAACAAGCCGGAGCTTGTGGTGGTGGTCGAAAGCCCGGTATCGTCCGAGCGGCGGCGGCAGATGTTCGAAGCCGTCGACGGGGTGCTGCGCCGCAGCCCGGAAGTCGGCGCCTACAATCAGACCTTTTGAACGCGGGGCTTGTTTTCATGACCGAACGGATCGTCAGTTTTGTGATGAGCGGCGGCGTCGGCTCGCGGCTGTGGCCGCTGTCGCGCGAGGACAATCCCAAGCAGTTCCATGATTTCTCCGGCGACGGCTCGATGCTGGCCAAGACGCTGCGGCGGCTGACCGCGCGGCCGGAGGGCGAAACGCCGGTTTTCCTGATTGCGTCGGAAAGGCATGCCGACCGCGTTCATGCCGACATTGCTGGTCACGAGCTTTCCGGCGGCGGCCCGCTGTTCGAGCCGACCGGGCGCAACACTGCCGCGGCCGTCGCTTTGGCAAGCCTGCGCACCTTGTCGGAATTCGGCGACAGCCTGGTGCTGGTGGTGCCGTCCGACCATGAGATTGCGACCGCGCAGCAATTCTGGCGGAGCGTCGAGGCCGGCACGGCGGCGGCGCGCGAAGGCAGGCTGGTGGTGTTCGGCATCAAGCCCGCCCAACCCGAGACCGGGTATGGCTACATCGAGGTGGCCGGCGAGCGCGATGGTATCTGCGATGTCTCGCGTTTCGTCGAAAAACCCGATCTCGCCACCGCGCAGAGCTATCTCGAGGCCGGCAATTTCTACTGGAACACCGGCATCTTCCTGTTTCGCGCCAGTGCCATGCGCGACGCGTTCATGGCTTTCCAGCCAGACATCTGGAGCGCCACAGAGGCTGCCTACCAAGCTGCGACATCGGACCTTTCCGGCCTCTACATGCCTCTGGAGCTCTATGCCGCCATCCCATCGACATCGATCGACTATGCGATCATGGAGCGCGCCAGCGGCATCGCCATGGTGCCGGCCGGCTTTCGCTGGAACGATCTCGGCTCCTGGCAATCGCTGCTCGACGTCGGCCCCTCCGACACCCAGGGCAATGTCATCGTCGGCGACGTCGTCGCCATCGATTGCGAGAACTCCTATATCCGCAGCGACGGCCGCCTGCTGTCGGCCATAGGCCTGAAGGACGTCGCCATCGTGTCGACCGCCGACGCCACTTTCGTCGCTCCGGTCAGCCACAGCCAGAACGTCAAGAAGATCGTCGAGCAGCTCGAAAAGAGCGGTCGCCTGGAGACCAGGTTCACGCCCGCCGACGATCGAGTCATCGAAAGCGGCGCCTGGCAGCGCCGCGTTCACCATTGGCTGTTCGAGGAGACGGTGCCGTTATGGTCGACGGTCGGCGTCGACGAGCGCCATGGCGGGTTCCACGAGGCGCTCGGTTTCGATGCCGCCCCGCTGATGAAACCAAAACGCATGCGCACTCAGGCCAGGCAGATTTACGCCTTCGCGGTCGCCAAGGCGCGCGGCTGGAACGGCCCGGCCGATCGGCTGATCAGCCACGGCCTCGAATTCATGGCCAGGCACGGCCGCACCGACAATGGCGGCTGGGTACGCACGCTCAACATCGACGGCACTGTCGCCGACGCCGCCGAGGATGCCTATGACCATTCCTGCGTGCTCCTGGCGCTGGCGCATGCCCATATGTGCGGCAATCCCGATGCGTTGCGGCTTGGCGAGGAGACCTTTGCGTTCATCGACGCGCATCTCGAGGACGAACGCCTGACCGGCTTCCGCGAGACCTCGAGCGGCGAGGGCGAGCGCCGCTCCAACCCGCACATGCATCTGCTCGAGGCATTCCTGGCCTGGCATCAGGCGACGGGCGAGCGCGCCTATCTTCGCCGCGCCGCGCGCATCGTCGATCTGTTTCGCAGCCATTTCTTCGACCCGGAAAGCTGGACGCTGGGTGAGTATTTCGACAATGAATGGCGGCCGGCCCCTGGTGAGAAGGGCACGTGGACCGAACCCGGCCATCATTTCGAATGGGCCTCGCTGCTGGTCGACTTCGCCGGGCGCAGCGGCCAGAGCGGCTTGACCGGCCTTGCCCGGAAGCTTTACGCGTCGGCAATTGCCAATGGCCTCAACCGCGCCACAGGCCTCGCCTACGGCGCGGTCTCGCGGCAAGGGCTGCCGCTCGACCGCGTCTCGCGCAGTTGGCCGCAGGCCGAAGCGATCAAGGCGGCGATCGCGCTGGATGGTTCGGGCGGTCCCGACCTGAAGCCGGAAATCGAGGCGCGTGTCGGCCGGCTGTTCCGCTGGCACATCAATCCGGCACCGCTCGGCCTGTGGATCGACCGCATTGACGAGCGTGGCCGCTCGCTGGCAAGCGAGGTGCCGGCCAGCATCTTCTATCATCTGGTCTGCGCGTTGACCCAGTATCTGGATGGCACCGCCCGCAAGGATCAGTATGGGCTGGCGACGTCCCCCGTCTCGACATAGACCGACTTCAGCTGCGAATAGAGTGCCAGTGCCGCGAGCGAATTCTCGCGGCCGACGCCGGACTGCTTGAAGCCGCCGAACGGGATTTCGACCGGCGTCAGATTATAGGCGTTGATCCAGCAGGTGCCGGCCTGCAATTCGGCGATGACGCGGTGGGCGCGCGCCAGATCGCGGGTGAACACGCCAGCGGCGAGGCCGAATTCGGTATCGTTGGCGCGCTCGATCACCTCGTCCTCGCTGTCGAATTTCAGCACGCTCATGACTGGCCCGAAAATCTCCTCGCGCGCGATGCGCATCGTGTCTGCGACACCGGTGAACACCGTCGGCTCGACGAAGAAGCCGCCCTGGAAGCCCTGCAACGCCGGCACGTTGCCGCCGCAGGCGAGCACCGCGCCATCCTGTTTGCCCGCTTCGATGTAAGAGACCACCTTGTCATGCTGCGCCTTGGAGACCAGCGGCCCCATCTGCGTGTCCGGATCGAGCGGATCGCCGATGCGGATTTTCTTGGTCCGCTCGGTCAGCCTGTCGACGAAACGGTCATGGATGCTGCTCTGCACGAACACCCGCGTGCCATTGGAGCAGATCTGGCCGGTCGAATAGAAATTGCCGAGCATCGCGCCGCCGATGGCGTTTTCGAGGTCGGCGTCTTCGAAGACGATCAGCGGCGACTTGCCGCCGAGCTCCATCGTCGCGTGCTTCATCTTCGAGCCGGCGAGCGACAGCACCTTGCGGCCGGTCGGCACGGAGCCGGTCACCGAGACCTTGGCGACGACCTCATGGCCGACAAGGCCGGCGCCGACATCGCCAAAACCTTGCACGACGTTGAACAGGCCGTCGGGCAGGCCGGCCTCGGTATAGATTTCGGCGAGCGCCAGTGCTGAAAGCGGCGTGTTTTCCGAGGGCTTGAACACCATCGCATTGCCCATGGCGAGGGCGGGTGCGGATTTCCAGCCGGCGATCTGGATCGGGTAATTCCAGGCGCCGATGCCGACGCAGACGCCGAGCGCCTCGCGCCTGGTATAGGCAAAGGGTCCGCCGAGATCGACGGCCTCGCCATTAAAGGCGGCGACCGCGCCGCCGAAATATTCCAGGCAGTCGGCCGCCGACGGGGCGTCCGCAACCAGCGTCTCCTGGATAGGCTTACCGGTATCCAGCGTCTCGATGCGCGCCAGATCGGCATTGCGCGCGCGCAAGATGTCGGCGGCGCGGCGCAGGATGCGGCCGCGTTCGACCGGCTTCAGCCGCGCCCAGGCCGGTTGTGCCGCACGCGCCGCCTCGATCGCGAGCTCCAGCACGTTCGGCGTCGCCGAGCGCAGCATGGCGATGGTCTCGCCGGTTGCAGGATAGATTACCTGCAGCGGCGCGCCGCGCTCGTCGTCGATGTAACGGCCGTTGACATAGTGCGATGCCGTTGGCTGGGCGCGCATGACTGTTCTCCAAATCGTCTTTTCGCGGCATGCGGAATATGCGTCCGCCGGATCATGGCCTATCTGTCCGACGCCTGCCAGCGCGGATTGATCCATGGTTCCTGGTTGGACGGTGGCAGCGGCGTGCGCCCGAGAATGTGGTCGGCGGCCTTCTCGCCGGTCATGATCGATGGCGCGTTGAGATTGCCGTTGGTGACGCGTGGAAAGATCGAGGAATCGGCGACCCGCAGCCCTTCGACGCCGATGACGCGGCATTCCGGATCGACGACGCTCATCGCATCATCGGCACGGCCCATCTTGCAGGTGCCGCAAGGGTGGTAGGCGCTTTCGGCGTGGTCGCGAATGAAGGCGTCGAGCTCCTCATCCGATTGCACATGCGAACCCGGCGACAGTTCCTTGCCGCGGTACGGATCGAAGGCCGCTTGCCCGAAGATCTCGCGGGTCAGCCGGATGCAGTGGCGGAACTCCGTCCAGTCATCCGGATGCGACATGTAGTTGAAGCGGATCACCGGCTTCGATCTGGGATCGGGCGAGCGCAGCGTGACCGAACCGCGCGACTTCGACCGCATCGGCCCGACATGCGCCTGGAAACCATGCGCCTTCGCCGCCGCCTTGCCGTCATAGCGGACCGCGGCCGGGATGAAGTGATATTGGATATCGGGATAATCAACGCCGGCGCGCGAGCGCACGAAGGCGGCCGCCTCGAAATGATTGGTGGCGCCGAGGCCGGACTTGAAGAACAGCCATTGTGCCCCGATCAGCGCCTTCGAAAACGGGTTCAGCACCGAGTTCAGCGTGATCGGCTTCGTCGATTCCTGCTGGATGTAGAGTTCCATATGGTCCTGCAGATTGCGACCGACTCCGGGCCGGTCGGCGATCACCGGAATGCCGTTCTCCCTAAGGTGCTGGCCGGGGCCGATGCCGGACAGCATCAGGATCTTGGGCGAGTTGATCGAGGACGCGGCAACGATCACCTCGCGCCGCGCTCTGACCACCTGAATCCGTTTGCGCACTTCGATCTCGACGCCGGTGGCGCGTTGATTCTCGATGATTACCCGCCGGGCGAAACCCTTGACCAGGCTGACATTTTTCCGCCTCAGCGCCGGCCTCAGATAAGCGCTCGCCGCGGACCAGCGACGGCCGCCGCGAATGGTCTGCTCCATCGGCCCAAAGCCTTCCTGCTTCGCGCCGTTATAGTCGTCGGTCAGCTCGAAGCCGGCCTGACGGCCTGCCTCGACGAAGGCGCCATAGAGTGGGTTCGTCCTCGAGCCGCGCTGCACAGTCAGCGGGCCGCCATGGCCGCGCCAGCCATCCTCGCCGCCTGCGCTGTCCTCCATGCGCTTGAAATAGGGGAGCACGTCGGCAAAGCCCCAGCCGGCCGCGCCCTGTTCGGCCCAGTAGTCGAAGTCGCGGGCATGGCCGCGCACATAGACCATGCCGTTGATCGACGACGAGCCGCCGATCACCTTGCCGCGCGGCGTCGCCAGCACGCGGCCACCGAGGTGCGGCTCCGGCTCGCTGACAAAGCCCCAGTCGTAGAGGCTCATATTGAGCGGGATCGACAACGCCGACGGCATCTGGATCAGCGGCCCGATATCGCTGCCGCCATATTCGATGACGATCACCGAATGCTTGCCGTCCTCCGACAGCCGGTAGGCCATGGCCGAACCGGCCGAGCCGGAGCCGATAATGACGAAATCCGCTTCAAGCATGGTTCATGTGCGCCCATGGTTCATATGCGCAATGAAATCGGCGAGTGAGACGTTGCCGCCGGTTGCCATTACGAGAACGGTCTTGCCGGTCACGTCGACCTTGCCGCCGAGCAGTGCCGCGAGCGAAGCAGCGCCCGAAGGCTCGAGCACCAGCTTCAGCCGCTCGAAAGCGATGCGCATCGCGCGGCGCACCGACGCATCGTCGACGGTGGCACCGCGAACGCCGGCGGCCTTCACCGCTGCGAACGGCGCGTCGCCGGGCCGCCGCGACATCAGCCCGTCGCAGATCGATTTCGGCCCGATCGGCATGGTTTCGATGGCGCCATGCGCCAACGACGAGCCCATGCCGTCAAAACCTTCCGGCTCCACGCCGATGATCTTCGTGGCTGGCGACAGGTAGTGGAAGGCCAGCGAAACACCGCCGATCAGGCCGCCGCCGCCGACCGAGCAGAACAAGAGATCGGCCTCGGCTTGCCTGGCGGCGAGCTGGTCGAGTGCCTCCAGTCCGGCACCGGCCTGGCCGGCGACGATCTCCGGATCGTCGAACGGGTGCAGCAGCGCCAGGCCTTCGTTCGCGGCGATCTCGCGCGCCTTGGCGGCGGCGACTTCCTCACGCGCGCGCTCGCCATGGTCGGTCAGCACCACACGCGCGCCATAGCCCGACGTGGCATCGCGTTTGGCGGCAGGCGCGTCGATCGGCATGACGATGGTTACGGGAATGCCAAGCGCCTGGCCTGCCGCTGCCAGCCCTTGCGCGAAATTGCCGGAGGAATAGGCGACGACGCCCATTTTGGCTTCGTCGGGCGACAGCCGCTTCAGCCGCCAATAGGCGCCGCGCACCTTGAACGATCCGGCCCATTGCAGCGACTCGGCCTTGACGAAGACGCGGGCGGCGCCGGCCTCGCGCGCGAGTGCCGCCGATTCCAGCAGCGGCGTGACCTGCGTCGCCTTCGAGGTGACGGCATAGGCCTGCCTGAGATGGTCGAGCGAGGGGACGAGACTATCTGCCATCATTCGCCTCGCGGAAAGCGCTTCTGCTCTTCGAGCAGGTCGAGGTTCATGTGGTTGCGCATGTAGCGCTCCGATGCTTTCTGCAGCGGCTGGAATTCCCAAGGGTAATGGGTGCCGTTGCGCAGCGCCGGGTAGACCACCCAGCGGCGTGCCTGGCTGGCACGCACCGCGGCATCGAACGCCGCCATGTCCCAGCGCGCCCGCACCTTGTCGGTGAAAGCGGCCACCAAAGCTGCATTGGCCGGATCGGCGGCGAGGTTGGTCAATTCCCGCGGATCCGATTCAAGATCAAACAGTTGCGGCGGGTCGATCTCGCAATGGATGAATTTGTAGCGGCCCTCGCGCATCGCCACCATCGGCGCATTGGAGCCTTCGGCCGCATATTCCATCAGCACCGGCGCGGAGCGTTTCTTTCCGTTCAGCAGCGGCAGCAGCGACTGGCCGTCGGTCCACGGCGCAATCGCGCTGATGTCGATGCCGGCGAGATCGCAAAGCGTCGGCGTCACGTCGAGGTTGGAGACCTGCGTGTCGATCAGGCCGGCGGCAATGCTCTTGCCGGCGATCATCAGCGGCACCCGCGCCGAACCCTCGAAAAAGCACATCTTGAACCACAGCCCGCGCTCGCCGAGCATGTCGCCATGGTCCGAGCAGAACAGGATGATCGTGTCGTCGAGCATGCGCGTCGTCTCGAGCACCGACAGCAGCTCGCCGAGCTTGTCGTCGAGATAGGAGATATTGGCGAAATAGCCGCGCCGCGCGCGGCGTATCTGCTCAGTGGTGATGTCGAAGCTGTCATAGTCGCTGGCGCGGTAGAGCCGCTGCGAATGCGGGTCCTGCCTGTCGTAAGGAATGAAGCCGACCTCAGGCTCGAGCGCCGGGCAATCCTCGTAGAGGTCCCAGTAACGCCGGCGTGCGACGTAGGGATCGTGCGGATGGGTGAAGGAAACCGTCAAGCACCAGGGCCGATGTGCGGCATCGTCGGAGACGCGGGCAAAATCGTAAAGCTTCTGCACCGCATGGAAGGCGACCTCGTCGTCATATTCCAGCTGGTTCGTGATCTCGGCAGTACCGGCGCCGCTCACCGAGCCGAGATTGTGATACCACCAGTCGATCCGCTCGCCGGGCTTGCGATAGTCCGGCGTCCAGCCGAAATCGGCCGGATAGATGTCGGTGGTCAGCCGCTCCTCGAAACCGTGCAATTGGTCCGGGCCGACGAAATGCATCTTGCCGGAGAGGCAGGTGTGATAGCCGGCAGCGCGCAGATGATGGGCAAAGGTCGGGATCGAAGACGCGAATTCGGCGGCGTTGTCGTAGACCCCGGTGCGCGACGGCAACTGGCCGCTCATGAATGCGGCGCGGCCCGGCGCGCAGAGCGGCGAGGCGGTGTAATTGTTGCAAAAACGCGCCGAACGTGTGGCCAGCGCCTTCAGATGCGGCGCGTGCAGGAACTCCGCCGGCCCATCCGGAAACAGCGTTCCGTTGAGCTGATCGACCATCACGATCAGGATGTTGGGTCGCTTGGATGTCACTGCTTCTGCCGTCCGCTGAGCTTCGTTTCGAGATAGTCCTCGACCAGTGCAATCGCGGTCGCGGCATCGGGGACGCCGTCCTTCAGCGCGCGCCTGATATAGAGCCCGTCGATCAGTGCCGCCGTCGCTTCGGCGACCCGGTCGGCCTCGCTTCTCGGCAGGATGCCGGTCAGCCCGCTGAGCAGATTGGAATGCAGCCGCCGCGCATAGACCTTGAGCAGCCGGCGAAGTGCTGCCGATTTCTGCGCTTCGACATAAAAGGCGAGCCAGGCGGCGATCGTTTCGGGCTGGAACTGGATGTCGGAGAAATTGACCGCGACCACTGCCGAGACGCGCTGGCGCGCCGTGCCGGCCGCGCGAAGTGCACGGCGTGTATCGGCGGTGAGCTCGCTCAGGATGTGCCGCATCGTCGCCAACAGCAATTCGTCCTTGGCGCCGAAATAATGGTGGGCAAGCGCCGAGGACACGCCGGCGCGCCCGGCGATTTCCGACATCGTCACATCAAGCGAACCGCGCTCGCCGATCGCCGAGATCGTTGCGTCGATGAGCGCCCTGCGGCGCAACGGCTCCATTCCGAGTTTCGGCATTCTTGCTCCGGTCTTGTCATGGCGAAGATTATTTTTTATTGACGCATCAATCAACAAAAATCCAGCCTGATTTGCTGGCAAAAGCCAGGCACTATGACCAGATATCAAGATCAAGCGATTGTGCGGTTCTGGCCCCTTCACGACGCCGGCGGAACGGTTCATGCTTGAACAATGCTGAGGCGCGCCGCAGTATCGCGTAGCCCAGTCCACAGGATGGAGATCGCCATGACAGCATGCATCGTCGGTTGGGCGCATTCGCGCTTCGGCAAGCTCGAAGGCGAGACGCTGGAGGGCCTGATCACCAAGGTGGCAGTCGAGGCGCTCGACCATGCCGGCATCGGTCCAGATGACGTCGACGAGATCGTGCTCGGCCACTTCAACGCCGGGTTTTCCGCCCAGGATTTCACCGCGAGCCTGGTCCTCCAGGCCGACGACCGGCTGCGCTTCAAGCCGGCGACCCGCGTCGAGAACGCCTGCGCCACCGGCTCGGCGGCGGTCAGGCAAGGCATCCGCGCCATCGACGCCAATGCCGCCCGTATCGTGCTGGTGGTCGGCGCCGAGCAGATGACGACGACGCCCGGTCCGGAGATCGGCAAGAACCTGCTCAAGGCCTCATATCTGCCGGAGGACGGTGACACGCCGGCAGGCTTCGCCGGCGTCTTCGGCAAGATCGCCCAAGCCTATTTCCAGCGCTACGGCGACCAGTCGGATGCGCTGGCGATGATCGCCGCCAAGAACCACAAGAACGGCGTCGACAATCCCTACGCGCAGATGCGCAAGGATTTCGGCTACGAGTTCTGCCGGCAGGAAAGCGAAAAAAACCCCTTCGTCGCCGGTCCGCTGAAGCGCACAGACTGCTCGCTGGTGTCGGACGGTGCCGCCGCGCTTGTCCTTGCCGACACGGCCACGGCGCTGAAGATGCGCCGCGCGGTCGCTTTCCGCGCCAATGAGCATGTGCAGGATTTCCTGCAGATGTCGAAGCGCGACATCCTCGCCTTCGAAGGCTGCGAGCAGGCCTGGAACCAGGCGTTGAAGAAGGCGGGCGTGACGCTCGGCGACCTGTCCTTCGTCGAGACGCACGACTGTTTCACCATCGCCGAACTGATCGAGTATGAGGCGATGGGCCTGGCAAAGCCGGGCGAGGGCGCCAAGCTGGCCTTGGATGGCGAGACGGCGAAAGATGGAAGGCTGCCGGTCAATCCGTCGGGCGGGCTGAAGGCCAAGGGCCATCCGATCGGCGCCACCGGTGTATCGATGCATGTGCTGAGCGCCATGCAGCTCGTCGGCGAGGCGGGCGGCATCCAGGTGCCGGGAGCAAAGCTCGGCGGCATCTTCAACATGGGCGGCGCCGCGGTCGCCAACTACGTTTCCATTCTCGACCGGATCAGATAAAAGCGGCCCCGCATTACAGCGCCGCGCGACCGTTCGGGAGCGCAAAGGACGCTGTAACACTTTGATTTTGCGCATGATCCTTTTCGAAATGGATTCCGATTTTCGAGATCATGCGCTAGCGGGGAATTCATGACAAATCCGGTTCTGGTCGAAGTCTTGCGCGGCGCAATCGTCGAGAGCGCGCATCGCGGCGCTGTTGCCGTCTTCGACGCTGCCGGCAAGCCTGTCTGGGAGATCGGCGACACGGCACAGCCGGTGTTCCCGCGTTCGGCGGTCAAGGCGATCCAGGCGTTGCCGCTGGTCGAGAGCGGCGCTGCCGATGTCTACGGCTTCGGTGACCGGGAGCTGGCGCTGGCCTGCGCCTCGCATTCCGGCGAGCCGCCACATGTTGAGCTCGCGCGCGCCATGCTGGCGAAGGCCGGCCTGGACGAGACGGCACTCGAATGCGGCGCGCATTGGCCGTCGAGCCATGGAGCGACGCTGGCGCTTGCCCGCGCCGGCAGCGTGCCGAACGCGCTGCACAACAATTGTTCCGGCAAGCACTCAGGCTTCCTATGCACCTGCGTTCACAGCGGCATCGCCCATCTTGGTTACGTCAAGGCTGGCCATGCTTTGCAGGAGATGGTGCGCGAAGCGATGGAGGCGGTGACCGGCGCTGCCCATGACGCCGATCACCGCGGCACCGACGGCTGCTCGATTCCGACCTATGCCGTGCCATTGCGCAGCTTTGCCCTTGGCTTTGCCCGCATGGCGACAGGTGCCGGCTTCGAGCCGGTGCGCGCCCGGGCGGCGAAGCGGCTGCTTTCTGCCTGCATGGCCGAGCCGTTTTTCGTCGCCGGCACGGGCAGGTCCGACGTCGCGATGATGGAGGCCGCCCCGGGTCGGATTTTCGTCAAGGGAGGCGCCGAAGGTGTTTTTTGCGCCGCCGTTCCGGAGCTTGGCCTTGGCATCGCGCTGAAATGCGACGATGGCGCCGGCCGCGCCGCTGAAGTGATGGTGGCGGCTGTGCTGGCAAAGCTTTTGCACGCCGACCACGCGCTCGCTGCGAAACTGATCGAACAGGCAAATCCGCCTATCGAAAGCCGGATCGGCGCCAAAGTCGGCGCGCTCCGGCCGACGGCCACCCTCAACTGACGTGGTTGCGCTCGACGGTCAGATGCGCATAGCCGGCATTGCCTGACGCGGCGAGGTCGCCGGTCACCGGCTCGGCCCAGCGCTGGCCGATGATTGCGCCGTTCTGGACCCCGTCGATGACATTGTCGGAAATGATTGCCGTTCCGGCACCTTCGACCACGGTGACGACGATACCGGTCCCCGCCTTGCGGATGATGTTTCCCATGGCGACCACATTGCGCATGAACGGTCCCCAGCCGATCTGCATGCCGTAGAGCGGCGCATTCTCGACGACATTACCGGAAACGGTGGTGTCTGCCTCGACGCTGATGCCGACGCCGAAGCCGGGCGCGTCGGCAGGGTAGGGGCCGCTGGTCGACAGATTGCGGACGATGTTGCCGGAGCAGACGCCCATGCGGCCGCCTTCGTTGAAATTGACGATCGAAATACCGTTCGCAGCGCCATCGACGATGTTATTGCCGATGACGGCACCTTCAAAGGAGAATTCGGAATACACGGCCGTTTCGCCCGAGCGCGAGCAGGTATTGCCGGTGATCTGCAAATTGCTGGCACTGTTGGCGCGGATCGCCGAAAACGCGCAGTCCGAAACAATATTGCCGGAGATGATGACATTGCCGGCGCGGAAGGCATTTATGCCATTGCCGTTCTGGCCGGTTCCGCCGCCGCGCGCCTGGATGCGTTCGATCCGGTTGCCGCTGACGATGGTGTTGTCTTCAGCCGCCTGCCAGCGGTGCACGAGGATGCCGCCATTGGCGCAGTCGGAGACGCTATTGCCTGATATTTCCAGGCCATCGGCCTCGACCGAATAGATGCCGGCATCGGCCGCACCGAAAATCTCCGAGCGCTCGATGCGGCCCGAGGCGTGTTCGAGCGCCAGACCGTTCTTGCCGCTGTCGGTAAGCTGGCAGTTGTCGACGACCAGATGGGCGATGCGGCGCAGATCGAGCAGGCCATGCGTGTAGTCGCCCATCCAGCGGTTGCTGCCGTCGAACACCAGCCCGCTGAGTTCGATATGCTCGGCCTGTTCGGCCATGATGAGATGGCCATTGCCGCCGTAGACGATCCGCGATGCGCCCGGCACGCCGGACAGGCGCACGCGGCCGGGCAGCGACAGGTTGGAAACGATATAGATCCCCGGCGGCAGGAACACCGGCATGTCGCGGTCGTGCGCGTCGCGCAGCAGCTTGGTGAAGGCCTTGCTCTGGTCGTCAAGCGCGCCGGGCCGGACGCCGAGCTCGCTTGCGTTGATCGCGCTACGCATCGCGGCTTTCTCGATGCCGGGCAGGTTTTTCGCCGCTGCCTTGCCGAGCGAAAGCCCCATGACGGCAAAGCCGGCGGTCTGCGCAAGCAGCGTTCGTCTGTTCAACATCGGCACAGATTCCTTGCGTTCAACGGTCGCGCCGCAGGATTCGTGCCAGACAGGATCGGCCGGATCGGCCCCGACGTCGGTTCGCCGGCTACGGCTTGTGGAGTCGTCGCGTCAGGCATAAGTTCGATAAATGAGCAGGGCCTTCACCCGCGAGGAAGACAGCGAAAACGCCATCGCCGGCATCGGCGAGCGGCCGATCAGCCATCACCGCAATCTGGTGACGGAACGCGGCCTGGCGCTGATCGATGCGGAGGTGGCCGCTCTGCGCGACGAACTGGGCAGAGCCGAAAAGAGGGCCGACCGCGAGCGGATCGCGCTGGTGTCGCGTGATCTCCGCTATTGGACGGCGCGGCGTGAAAGCGCTGAGCTTTCGGTGCCGGAACCGGGCAGCGACATGGTTCGCTTCGGCATGGGCGTCACCCTGGAAAGCGACGACGGCAAAAAGGTGCACTGGAAGATCGTCGGCGAGGATGAAGCCAATCCGGCCAAGGGGACAATTTCCCATATGTCGCCGATGGCGATGGCGCTGTTCGGCAAGAAGGTCGGCGAAGTTGCCGTGGTCAATGGCAAGGAATGGGAGATCGTCAAGCTCTCCGACAGTTAGTCTTTGAGCTCGACGACATGGTCGCGGAAGAACGCCGCGGCACCGGCCTCGTCGATTTCGCCGGCGGCGACCATCATGACCAGTTGAATAATGTCCGCCTGCTCGGCTTCGATGCTCAAGCCATTGAAATAAAGGAACAGATCGGCCGCCGCGAAAGCAGTACGCTTATTGCCGTCGACGAATGGATGGTTTTTGGCAATACCGAAAAGGTAGCCGGACGCCAACTCACAGAGATCGGGCTCGCCATAGATTTCCCTCTGCTGCGGCCTGTAGAGCGCCGACTCCAGCATTCCTTCGTCGCGGATGCCCGCTGCGCCGCCGTGGAGGCGCAACTGCTCGGCATGAAGCGCCTCCACGAACTCCCTCGAATGATGCTCGGTCATTTTGCGAGCGCGCGGTAAGCAACCTCATACTTTTTCATCCGCTCGCGCGCAATCTTCATCTTGCGCTCGAATTCTTCGGCAGTGTCCTCGGTGCGGCGTAGGCGAAGCTCATCGCCTTCCTGAACGATGACGATGCTGTCGCCCGCCTTCAGATTCATGCGATCGAGAATTTCCTTCGGCAGGATCACGCCTTCGGAATTGCCGATCTTGCGAATGGTCGTGTTCATGGTGAGACATCCTGTTGCAACGCTGATTATAACTCAGCGTGCTTCTCGTTACAACAGACATTATAACAAAGCGTCAGCCCGCCTGCAGCAGCCGGTCCATCAGTCGGTCCGCCGCTTCCGGGATGACCGTGCCGGGCGGGAAGATTTCAGTGGCGCCTGCCTGCCGGACTGCGTCGTAATCCTGCGGCGGGATGACGCCGCCGGCGACGATCAGCATGTCGTCGCGGCCGAGCTTCTTCAGTGCAAGCTTGAGTTCGGGAATGAGCGTCAAATGGCCTGCTGCCAGCGACGAGGCGCCGACGACGTGCACGTCATGCTCGACCGCCAGCTTGGCGATCTCGTCCGGCGTCTGGAACATCGGCCCGACGGTGACGTCGAAGCCGAGGTCGGCAAAGGCGGTGGCGATCACTTTCTGGCCGCGATCATGGCCGTCTTGCCCCATCTTGGCGACCAGAATGCGCGGCCTGCCGCCGGACTTCTCCTCGAACGCTACGATCTTGTCCTGCAGCCGGTCGACCACTGGACTGTGAGCAAGCGCGTTGCGATAGACGCCGGAGATCGTCTGCACCGAGGCGACATGGCGGCCGAAGACTTTTTCCAGTGCCAGCGAAATCTCGCCGACCGTGGCGTTGGCGCGTGCGGCCCGGATGGCGAATTCCAGCAGGTTTCCGTTACTCCCGGCAGCACGGGTAAGCGCATCGAGCGCGCTCTCGACGGCGGCGACGTCACGCGTGCCTTTCAGCCGCTGCAGCTTCGACAATTGCCGCGCCCTGACTTCGGCATTGTCGATCCTCAGCACGTCGACATCGATATCCGTCCCAGGCCGGTGGGCATTGACACCGACCACGATCTGTTCGCCTGAATCGATGCGCGCCTGGGTGCGCGCGGCTGCCTCTTCGATGCGCAGCTTCGGTAGGCCCTTTTCGATCGCCGCGGCCATGCCGCCGAGGTTCTCGACCTCCTCGATATGTGCTAGCGCACGCGCCGCCAGATCATGCGTCAGCCGTTCGAGATAGGCGGAGCCGCCCCACGGGTCGATGATGCGCGTCGTGCCGGACTCCTTCTGCAGGATGAGCTGTGTGTTGCGGGCGATGCGGGCCGAATGGTCGGTCGGCAGCGCCATTGCCTCGTCGAAGGAATTGGTGTGCAGCGACTGCGTGTGGCCTTGAGTGGCGGCCATCGCCTCGATCACGGTGCGGATGATGTTGTTGTAGGGATCCTGCGCCGTCAGCGACCAGCCCGAAGTCTGGCAATGGGTGCGCAGCGACAGCGAGCGCTCGTCCTTAGGCGAAAAGTTCTTCAGCATCAGGCTGGCCCACAAAAGGCGCGCTGCTCTCAGCTTGGCGACTTCCATGAAGAAATTCATGCCGATCGCCCAGAAGAAGGAAAGGCGCGGCGCGAAACGGTCGATGTCGAGGCCGCCCGCGACACCGGCGCGGGCATATTCGATACCGTCGGCAATCGTGTAGGCGAGTTCAAGGTCCGCCGTCGCTCCCGCCTCCTGCATGTGGTAGCCGGAGATCGAGATCGAATTGAACTTCGGCATATGCTTTGAGGTGTAGGAAAAAATGTCCGACACGATCCGCATCGAAGGTTTTGGCGGATAGATGTAGGTGTTGCGCACCATGAACTCTTTCAGGATGTCGTTCTGAATGGTCCCAGTGAGGTCCTTCTGCGCAACGCCCTGTTCCTCCGCCGCCACGATATAGAGCGCCATGATCGGCAGCACCGCGCCGTTCATCGTCATCGATACCGTCATCTCGTTAAGCGGGATGCCGTCGAACAGCTGGCGCATGTCGAGAATGGAATCGATGGCGACGCCGGCCATGCCGACATCGCCGGCGACGCGCGGATGGTCGCTGTCGTAGCCGCGATGCGTGGCGAGATCGAAGGCGACCGACAGGCCTTTCTGGCCGGCGGCAAGGTTGCGCCGGTAGAAGGCGTTGGATTCCTCTGCCGTCGAGAAGCCGGCATACTGCCGGATCGTCCAGGGTTGCTGGACATACATTGTCGGATAGGGGCCGCGCACGAAGGGCGGCAGGCCCGGATAGGTATCGAGATGCGGCAAGCCCTTGAGATCGCCCTGGTTGTAGAGATGCTTGACGGCGATGCCTTCCGGCGTCATCCGCTGGCCTTTGACCTCGACCGGCGCCCGCCGTGGCGGCGACCAGCCGATCTGGCTGAAATCCGGGATCATGGTACGGCTCCGATCGACTGATCGATGCGGATCGGAAACAGCGGCTCGCACACCGCAACGCCTTCGGTGAAGGCAGGCCGCCGCTCCGCCGCCAGCGTCTCGACAGGACGTTCGGTTTTCGACGGGTGCAGCGTCGTGCCGACGATCGCCCGTTCGCCCGCCTGGTAGGCTGCGTTGCGGCGCGCGGAAGCTGCCTGGACGCGTCTCTGGATGTGGCCTTGTTCGAGGCTGGACAGCACGCCGCCTTCCGCCTCGATCTGCTGGAACTCCTGCCAGGCCGCCGCGCAGAGCTCCGCAGTCAGCGCTTCGACAGCGCCCGAACCGCAAGCCGGATCGGCGACGTGGTCGATGTGGCTTTCATTGGCCATGATCAGTTGCGCGTTGCGGGCAACGCGGCGGGCAAAACCCGCGGGCAGGCCGTGCGCGATGGTGTGCGGCAGGATGGCGATCGAATCCGCGCCGCCGGCGGCAGCCGCAAAAGCGGCGATGGTGGTGCGCAGGATGTTGGTTTCCGGGTCGGCCGCCGTCATCATCCGGAAGGAGGTTTCGGCATGGATGCTGGCGGTGGAGGGCGGTATCGAGCAAGCCTCCTGGACACGCGCCCACAGTCTGCGCAACGCCCTGACCTTGGCCATCGACACGAACTGGTCCTGGTCGACGCTCAGCGCAAAGCCGATATGCGGCGCCGCATAGACAAGCGGCTGGCGCGCCTTCTCGAACAGCCTCAGATAGGAGACGGCCGACGCGAGCATGGTGCCAAGCTCCTGCGCCTCGGTGGCGCCGGCGTTGTGGAATACCCGCCCGTCCGCTTCCAGCAGGACACCAGGCACACCCATCGAAAAAAAATGCGCCAGCGACTGCGGCATCGAAGCCTGTAAAGCCTCGATCGACATGCGCAGCCTGCCGGTCCCGGCAAAGATCGCCGCCGGATCGATGCCGAAGGAGAGATTGAGCTTTGCCGGGTCGGAGCGGCGCTTGGTCAAAAACGCCACCAGCCAGTCGGCCACGGCGCGGCTCCAGGGATGGGCGTCGATGCGGATCTGGATGCGGTTGAGCGGCACGCCGTCGAGTACGCCCTCCAGCGCCTCCGCCGTCCTCGGCAAGCCGTAGCCGAAGGCGTTCGGCGCACCTTCGAAGACAAGCGACAGTCCTGTAGCACCCTGCGCGACGTCTTCCAGCGCCTGCGCACTGGCGCGGCCTATGTCCGGATCGTCGATACGCTGGCTGACGATCCACGGTGATTCCGGGTTGGCGCGCACGACAGGCTCGGCGGTTACCGAACGCTCGTAGAGCGGCTCGATGCGGATGGCGTCGTCCGTATGCGAGACGAGCTTTTCCTCGAAGGACCCGCCGGCCAGCGCCTTCTCTGCCAGCGCCAGCCATCGTTGCCGGTCGGCGTTCGGAAGGTCGGCATCCTGGGTCAAGGCACCGGCGCCCATCGGTTCTCCTCGTTCTAGCGGCCGCAGCGGCCGACTATGTCAGTCTACGGTCCCCGGCCCGATATCACAATGCAGCACACATGCCGTACGACACGCCTTCCGTGATGGTGACCGTCAACCGATTGCCAAACATGGGCAGGTTCCGCAAGCTCCAAAAGCCATTTTCGACGACGCCCATTGTCGCTGCGCAATGGCCTCACTATACCTGCGGCGGGGCTCCCTTTTCTTCAAGGGATCAGGGCATTCAACCCTATAGGTTTGCGGAGACCGGACACATGGCCGACAATACCAGTATCTTCATGGGAGCCAGCCGCAAGCCGGACGACAGCTATCAGCGGCCCGAACAGCTTTTGCTGCAATATGGCAATCGTCACGGCCTGGTCACCGGCGCGACCGGCACCGGCAAGACGGTGACCCTGCAGATATTGGCCGAGGGTTTCTCCAATGCCGGCGTGCCGGTATTCTGCGCCGACATCAAGGGCGACCTGTCGGGTATCGCCATGATGGGCACAGCGCAGGATTTCCTGGTGAAGCGGGCTGAGCAGGTCAAGCTCGATCCCTATGAATTCCAGGAATTCCCGGTCATCTTCTGGGATCTGTTCGGCGAGCAGGGCCACCCGATCCGCGCCACCATCTCGGAGATGGGGCCACTGCTTCTGTCGCGGTTGATGAACCTTTCCGAGGCGCAGGAAGGCATCATGAACATCGCCTTCCGCATCGCCGACGAGGAAGGCCTTCTGCTGCTCGACCTGAAGGACCTGCAGTCACTGCTGGCCAATATCGCCGACCGCGCCGAAGAGATCGGCGCCCGCTACGGCAATGTGACGAAACCTTCCGTCGGCGCCATCCAGCGCACGCTGCTGGTTCTGGAACAGCAGGGCGCTGCCAATTTCTTCGGCGAGCCGGCATTGCGGATCGCCGATATCATGCGCACCACGCGCGATGGACGCGGCGCCATCAGCGTGCTCGCCGCCGACAAGCTGATGATGAATCCGCGGCTCTATGCGACGTTCCTTCTGTGGCTGATGTCGGAACTGTTCGAGGAACTGCCCGAGGTCGGCGACCCGGACAAGCCGAAGCTGGTCTTCTTCTTCGACGAGGCGCACCTTCTGTTCGACGACGCGCCGAAGGTGCTGGTCGACCGCGTCGAACAGGTGGTCCGGCTGATCCGTTCGAAGGGCGTCGGCGTTTATTTTGTCACGCAAAATCCGCTGGATATCCCTGAAACGGTGCTGGCCCAGTTGGGCAACCGCGTGCAGCACGCACTTCGTGCCTATACGCCGCGCGAACAGAAGGCCGTCAAGACGGCGGCCGAGACGTTCAGACCCAATCCCGATTTCGACTGCGCGACCGTGATCACCCAGCTCGGCACCGGCGAGGCGCTGGTCTCGACGCTGGAAGCCAAGGGCGTGCCGTCCATGGTGCAGCGGACGCTGATCCGCCCGCCGTCCTCGCGCCTTGGCCCGATCACACCCGAAGAGCGCCGCAAGCTGATCACTGAGAGCCCGGTTGCGGGACAATACGATCAGACCATCGACCGCGAATCGGCCTTCGAGATGCTGCAGAAAAAGGCCAAGGACGCCCAGGAGGCGCAAGCCCAGCAGCAGGAGGGCGGCCGTTCGCGCTGGACCATTCCCGGCTTCGGCAATGACGATCCTCAGCCAGCTGGCGGCCGCCGCGCGCCGCGCCCCTCCAACCGCCAGACGGTGGCGGAGGCGGCGATCAAATCCGTGGTGCGCTCGGTCGGCTCGTCGGTCGGACGGGCGATCGTGCGGGGTATTCTGGGGAGTTTGGCCAGGGGGCGGTGAGGCAGGGCGAAGGTCAGCTTCGCGCGATGAGCTACCGTCGCGATGCTTGTTAGACCGAAATCGCGGCCGACAGCGACTGGCAGCTTCGAGGCACCGATTGACATAGGCGGACCCTCAGGCCCTCGCGAGCAGCGACCTGATCTGACCCCTAGCGGACGACGTTCGGCCAAACGTTCTTACAAGTAGAGCGAACGACGTTCTAAATGCGATCGCGCCATTTGGTCGCGAAATTGAGGTCTCGAATGAGCAAGAAACTGTCGCCCCACGTGACGTGCATTTGATTACAGACATCAGGAATCCTGCGGTTTGCATGTTGGGCTGCCGGCTTTGATACTTCGGTCGTAATAACTGTCCGGACATCCGGGGCAAACATGGCATACGATATTAGGAAGGGGTCACGTCCAATCTTGATGATTTCGGCGTCTGTAAGATCATTTCCATAACCATTCGCCAGGACGTTCCGAACTCGTCCAACATCGGCTTCTTCTTCGAAGCAAAGCGCATTCCTATTGTCTTTGTCACCAAGCCATTGAGCCAGGTCATCGGTTCCTCCAACGATCTCCTCGAGGATTTCGAGGGGAATCTTGACCGCACCGCGTTCAGCCCAGTGCAATAACCACTCCCAGAACTCGGGCACGCGATCGAATGCGTAGTATGAATTCATGGCGGTGATTAGGACGTTCGCATCGAGGAGATAAATCGTTGCCCCCTCAGGCTGCGCGGCCAGAGGCGTCGACACCCGACGCCCCCGTCAAAGCGTAAACGTTGGTCGGCTTAACTCCCAAGATTCTGCCTGCCATAGATGGCGAGAGAGCGCCCTCCGCAAGCATCCGTCCGGAAAGGGTCACCAGCCGATTACCCAGCCTGTGCCGACGAACGACGTAGTAGTCGGGTCCGTTTTCGTTCTCCTTATTTCGCTCTCGCGCCGCCGCTCGGCTTTGAAGCCAAAAGCGACGAAGGATGCCACTGATCTCGGCCCACACCTCACGCGAAATAAATCCCTCGCGAAACAACTTATAATTAACTGCAGAATGGCTCACGCGCCAAGCGTCAGCGAGTTGCCTTATTCTCGCGATGACTTGTTCGGTTGGTGCGCCTCGTAGAGCGTCTTCACGTGCAGATTCGCCTTCAGGCATCAGGATTTGCCCAGCAACGTCGTTGCAAAACACCTCTATCGCGGAGGAAGGATTTGCCCCGCTGATTCCCGTGCGGCCGATCCAGATATGCGCCAGTTCGTGGAGCAGAGTAAAAGCCCATGCTGCTTCGCTGTCCTGATCGTTGATGACGACGACAGGAGCGACAGGGTCCGCCAAGGCAACTCCGCGAAAAAGCTCGACATCAAGGGTGCTATGGTGACTCCCAAGATTCCCAATCAGGAGCACGAAGACACCGACTTGTTCGGCGAGGTCCCTCAGGTAGGCGAAGGCATCATTTCGGCCACCGCGCCTGAATTGAGCGAGGTTGAAACTGAGAGTGCCCTCAATTTCTTTTGCGAGTGCCTTGGTGCCACCATTGATATCGAAGCCACCAACAAAAGGCAGCTTTCTTGCCTCGTCTTCAACTTCGAGAAGCGAGCGGACCATCTCCTGCCTTGCCCGGACTTCGCGCAACAAAGCATCAACCAAGGCCTCGTCCCGCCGAGCATAGTCTACTGGCAAGGTGCGGAAATCTTCGCCACGCTCGGCCCGCTTTGGCGGCGCGGGCAGATAAAACGCAAGTAATGGGCGCCGGTAGTTTTTTGCCATCTTCAGGAGCAATGGCCTGGACGGTTCGCCATCGCCATTTTCCAACGCCGCAAGACGATCCGCACCGGCGACAGAACGCGTGTCCTTGAGGCCCAGCCTTTTCGCTGCGCGTTCAAGGTCAAGCCCAGCCGTTTCGCGGGCCCACTTCAGCACGTCGGGATTGACGCTTGGCATTCCTCACCTTTGTTGGGCCGGTCATATTTGCTCGCGCCATCATACAACCCGTAAGCGAACGCTTCGTTGCGAGGTGGACATATATTTAGGAACAGGTCAACGGCTTCGCCCAACGTCTATCGACACGACGATTGTCGATAGCAATCCCGCGTCGGTCAAATGCCCGCTCCGCAATCATGAGGTCCAGCGCGGTCGCCGAAGTCGTCAACTTCTGGGCAACGGGAAGACTGGCCTTTACGACCGACATGCGGCGCAGATCTGCCGTTGGCACGCCGACTGCGGAAGTCACGTCCGGGTCATAAATTGCCACATAACGCAAAAAGTCTTGGGCCAGGGGTGCTATCTGACCGGAAGCCAGCCAGAGCGGCGAAAGCCCGCCGCCCCTGCGCTTTCGACCAGCTCAGAAGATCGAATTTGTGATCGATTTTATCGGGCCGAGCAGGATCGATCCTTCCGGCACGCCGGCGTCGATCGGAATGGCTTTGCGGTTTGCTGTCGCCACCATCGGCTGGCCGATATCGGCCGTCACCACGACCGGGGTCTTGTTCGGCACACGATCGTAGAGATCGATAATGTCCTGGTTCATCAGGCGAACACAGCCGGACGACACCGACTTGCCGATCGACCTCCATTCCGGCGAACCATGCAAGCGGTAGAGCGTGTCCTGGTTGCCCTGGAAGAGATAGAGCGCCCGCGCGCCTAGCGGGTTCTTGAGCCCCCCCGGCATGCCGCCATTATCGGCGCTGTACGGCTTCAACTCCGGCTGCCGCGCTATCATTTCGTCTGGCGGCGTCCATTTCGGCCATTTCTGCTTCCATTGGACCACGGCATCGCCCGACCATTCGAAGCCGGCGCGGCCGAGCCCAACGCCATAGCGGATCGCCTGGCCGCCCGGGCGCACCAGATAGAGGAAGTGATTGGTCGTGTCGACGACGATGGTGCCCGGCTGCTGGCCGGTCGGATCGTCAACGATCTGGCGCAGGAACTGCGGGTCGATCTTGTCGACCGGTATGGCCGGCAGCTCGAAGCCGCCATCCGACATCGGCCCATACATCGTCAGATAGTCGCCGAGCGCCGGCTCGACATAGGTCGGCGGCGGTGGCTCGGCCGGCTGTTGCGACAGCGTAGTGCAACTGGAGACCGCGACCGAGGCGGCGCCAAGGGCTGCGGCGTTGAGGAAACCGCGACGGCTCAGGCGCAGAGAGGACGATGGGGGTGTGAACATGATTGCCTTTTTTAAGTCTCAAATCGCAACAAAGCATAAATGCGTCCGGTTGCGCGCAGGTGCTCGAGCAATGCCCGGCGCGATAGGCGGTTCCAATTCTGGCCGCAGGGTGGACAAACAAAGGCAAAGCTGTGACTGGATCGTCACTGTTGCGCCGAGGCAACATGTCCGGCATCAAACCCCGGAGATCAGACCTTCGAGTGACGGCAGGATCAGGGCCGGTGGAAAATCCCGGTATTCCTCTGGCTGGTTCGTGCGGTTGATCCACACCGTCCGGAAGCCGAATTTGGTGGCGCCGGCGACGTCCCAGCGGTTGGAGGACTGGAAAGAGACAGCGCCTGGATAGAGGCGCCAGCCCGTGGTGACCATATCGTAGACCGACGGATCGGTCTTGAAGCGCCTGACGCTGTCGACGGAAAAGACGTCGTCCAGGACCTGGTCGAGCGCGGCGGACTTGACGGCCGCCTCCAGCATTTCAGGCGAACCGTTGGATAGGATCGCCAGCCTTGCTCCCGATGCCTTGAGCGCTTTGAGCACGGCCGGCACCTCCGGATAGCAGTCCAGCCGCCAATAGGCTTCGAGCAGCTTCGCCTTCAGCCCGGCATCCGCGGATGGAACCTTGCGCAGGGCGAAATCGAGAGCCTGCTCGGTGAGCTGCCAAAAATCGGCATAGGCTCCCATCAGCGTCCTGACCCAGGAATATTCCAGCTGCTTGGCGCGCCATATCTCGGACAGTAACTGGCCGTCCGGCCCGATCTGGTCGGCGTGACGGCGCACGGCCGCGTGCACGTCGAACAGGGTGCCATAGGCATCGAAAACGTAAGCCGCATGGTGCATGCAACAGTTTTGAGGCTGCGCAAGGCAAGGCGCAAGCGCTGATTGCAGTCCGCCAGCCCGCTGGCCTCAACAAATCTCAGCCAAGCCGGTTGACGGCGGCCGCCAAAGCATCTTCCAATGCGCCGCAACAAGCATCGAACGGAACCTGGCAATGACACTGGCGACTGCGGCGCAATCCGCGACATGGACCTTCGTCGACGGCGACTGGTACGAGGGCAACGTTGCCATCCTAGGGCCGCGCAGCCACGCCATGTGGCTCGGCACCAGCGTATTCGACGGCGCCCGCTGGTTCGAGGGCGTCGCCCCCGATCTCGATCGCCATGCAGCAAGGGTGAACGCCTCGGCGATCGCGCTCGGCCTGAAGCCGACGATGAGCACCGACAAGATCGTCGGCCTGACCTGGGATGGGCTGAAGAAGTTCGACGGCAAGACGGCGGTCTACATCAGGCCAATGTATTGGGCCGAGCATGGCGGCTATATGGGCGTGCCGGCCGACCCGGCCTCGACGCGTTTCTGCCTTTGCCTCTACGAATCGCCGATGATCTCGCCGGCGGGGTTTTCGGTGACGGTGTCGCCGTTCCGGCGCCCGACCATCGAAACCATGCCGACCAACGCCAAGGCCGGCTGCCTTTATCCCAACAACGGCCGGGCCATCCTCGAAGCCAAGATGCGCGGCTTCGACAATGCGCTCGTGCTCGATATGCTGGGCAATGTCGCCGAGACCGGCACCTCGAATATTTTCCTGGTCAAGGACGGCCATGTCCTGACGCCGGCGCCGAACGGCACCTTCCTGTCCGGCATTACCCGCGCGCGCACCATGGCCCTGCTTGGCGAATATGGGTTCACGACGACGGAAAAGACGCTGTCGATCCGCGATTTCCTGGAGGCGGACGAAATCTTCTCGACCGGAAACCACTCGAAAGTGGTGCCGGTCACCCGTATCGAGGATCGCAATCTGCAGCCCGGACCGGTGGCCAAGAAGGCGCGCGAACTCTATTGGGAATGGGCGCATTCGACTTCGCCCGGCTGACCCGCTAAAAAGCGGCCGACGCTTCGTTTCCGGAGTTGTTCCAGACCAATCCAGTCCTATGTTAGTCCGGTATCGACACCGGATTTTTTCACGAGGGAGTACGACCGATGGCTTTTGAATTGCCCGCTTTGCCCTATGACTACGAGGCCTTGCAGCCTTACATGTCCAAGGAAACGCTGGAATATCACCACGACAAGCACCACAAGGCCTATGTCGACAACGGCAACAAGCTGGCCGCCGAAGCGGGCATGGGCGATTTGTCGGTCGAAGAGGCAGTCAAACAGTCCTTCGGCAAGAATGCGGGCCTCTTCAACAATGCCGCCCAGCACTACAATCACATCCATTTCTGGAAATGGATGAAGAAGGGCGGCGGCGGCAACAAGCTGCCGGGCGCCTTGCAAAAGGCGATCGACAGCGATCTTGGCGGCTACGACAAGTTCAAGGCCGACTTCATCGCCGCCGGCACCACCCAGTTCGGTTCGGGCTGGG
This sequence comes from Mesorhizobium sp. M0306, assembly GCF_040321655.1. NCBI lineage: Bacteria > Pseudomonadati > Pseudomonadota > Alphaproteobacteria > Hyphomicrobiales > Phyllobacteriaceae > Mesorhizobium > Mesorhizobium sp. M0306. The sequence continues at coordinate 60,403 of NZ_JAMYRY010000034.1, forward strand.
CCTGGGTCTCGGTCAAGGACGGCAAGCTGGCGATCTCGAAGACGCCGAATGGCGAGAACCCGCTCGTCCATGGCGCGACGCCGATCCTCGGCGTCGATGTCTGGGAACATTCCTACTACATTGATTATCGCAACGCCCGGCCGAAATATCTCGAAGCCTTCGTCGACAGTCTCATCAACTGGGACTATGTGCTCGAACTCTACGAAAAGGCCTGATCCGTTCCAGAAAGCCCCGGCAGAACCGGGGCTTTTCTTTTTCAGCATCAGAACGACAGCTGCAAAAATTTCACGCAAGCGTGAGGCGAAGCGTCGGAATTTTTTAGCCATCCTTGCCGTTTGTCATCGGGGTGGGACCGCATCCTGAATTGCCTTCAACATGGAGCCAAGTGAATGAGAAAGCTTATCCTCGCCATCTCGATGCTCGCCTTCGCCGGTTCGGCGGCATTTGCCGACCCGGTCGCTGACCGGCAGGCCCTGATGAAGGAACGTGGCAAGATCGCCGCCGGCTTGTCGAAAGTGGTCAAGGGCGAGACGCCCTACGACGCAGCTTCGGTGCTGACGGCGTTGCAGGCACTGCAGGCCAATGCCGAGAGATTCCATGCCGGCGTCGACACGCTTTTCCCGGCCGGCAGCAACACCGGCGACACCACGGCGTCCCCAAAAATCTGGCAGGACATGGCCGGTTTCAAGACGGCTGAAGGCAAGTACCTCGCCGACGTCAAGGCGGCGGTCGCCGCAGCACCGGCGGATGCCGAGGCGTTGAAGGCACAGTTCAACACCATCGGCGGCGACTGCGGCACCTGCCATAAGGGCTACAGGGTGAAAAAAGGCTAATCCCGGCCGATGCCCTTGCTGAAGGAGCTCGTCGGCGCCGCCCTCGTTCTGGGCGGCGTCGCCGCGATTGCCGGCTGGTTCCTGTCGGCTCCGGTCAGGCTCGATGCCGCAACGCTGGCTGAGCTTGGTCCTGGCGACGCCACCAGGGGCAAGCGCATCTTCTACGCCGGCGGCTGCACATCATGTCATGCCAAGCCCGCCTCGCAAGGTGACGCCCGCCTTCAGCTGGTCGGCGGCCTTGAACTCAAGACGCCATTCGGCACCTTCGTTCCGCCGAACATCTCGCAAGATACCAGGGATGGCATCGGCGCCTGGTCGGTCGAGGACTTTGCCAACGCCATGCTGAAGGGCGTGTCACCGTCGGGCGAGCATCTCTATCCGGCATTTCCCTATACTTCCTACGCGCGCATGAAGCCGGCCGACATTGCCGATCTCTATGCATTCCTGAAGACGTTACCCGCGGTCGCCGGCAAGGCGCCCGCCAATTCGCTGGGATTTCCGTTCAATGTCCGACGCGGTCTTGGCTTGTGGAAGCTGCTCTATCTGAGCGACCAGCCGGTCGTTTCCTTTCCCGACGGCACATCGGATCCGGTGTTGACAGGCCGCTACCTAGTCGAAGGCCCCGGCCATTGCGGCGAATGCCACACGCCGCGGGACCTTACCGGCGGCACCAGGAAGAGCCAATGGCTGGCAGGTGCCGCCGCCGCCGAAGGCAGCGGCATCGTGCCGAACGTCACGTCGGGCGAGGGCGGCATCGCCGACTGGTCCGAAGCCGACATCGCCAACTATCTCGAAACCGGCTTCACGCCGGACTTCGATACGGTCGGCGGCGCAATGGTCGATGTGCAACGGAACATGGCCGTGCTGACCCCGGAGGACCGCTCGGCGATCGCCGCCTATCTGAAAGCCGTGCCGCCGCATCCCAACGGCTATCCGGCTCGCAAGAAGCCGTCGAGCTGATCCGGGAACCCTGGGCTTCACTAGATTAGTTGACTTGAATACTCAAGTATCATACGCGCTTCGGCTGGTTTTCTTGTAATCCGAAGCTTGCTCATGCCCTCCATCGACCTTGTGCCCGAAATCGCCCGTGGCGAGAGTCGCACGGCCCTTCTGTTTGCCGACGGGCGAGCGCTCTCTTATGCGGAACTCAACAGCCGTACGCTGCGCTTCGCCACGCAGCTGGGACAAGGAGAAAAGCTGCTCGTTGCCATCTCGGCGGAAGCCTCGGAGCATGTGGTTGTCGCTTATCTCGGGGCCCTGCGGGCGGGCCACGCGGTGGCCATGATGCCGCCTTGCGACGAGAGGCTGTGGAATGATTTTCTAGCGGCCTTCCAGCCGGATTTCACTTTCCGGCCAGCCGATGGCCGCTGGCGTCTCTTCAAAGAGACTCGTCCCGGGAGGGACGCGCAGCCGTTGCACCCCGATCTCGCGCTGCTGCTTATGACATCCGGTAGCTCGGGCGCTGCCAAGGCGGTACGGCTTTCCTACGGCAATCTCGAAGCCAATGCGCGCTCGATCGCAGCTTATCTCGAACTATCGTCCGCCGACCGGGCCGCTTTGGTCCTGCCACTCCATTATTCCTATGGGCTGTCGGTCCTCAATTCCCATCTGATTACCGGCGGCAGCGTGCTCTTTCCTGGCGTGTCGGTCATGAACGGCGATTTCCTCGGGATAATCGGCGACGCCGGCTGCACAAATTTTTCAGGCGTACCGTACTCCTACGAACTCCTGGAGAGAGCGCGCTTCCGCGCCGCCGAGCTCAAGGCGCTGCGCATGATGACAGTGGCGGGCGGACAGCTCAAATCCGACCTTGTCCGCCTCTACCGAGACCACATGCACGCCAAGGGCGGCCGCTTCTTCGTCATGTATGGCCAGACCGAGGCGACGGCGCGCATTGCTTTCGTCCCGCCGGAAAGCCTTTCCGACAGCGAGGAGCGGATCGGCATAGCCATTCCCGGAGGCAGCCTTGGCCTTGTCGACGCCGAAGGAAAGCCGATTAGCCAATCGGGCACTCCTGGAGAACTTGTCTACCGCGGCCCAAACGTGATGATGGGGTATGGCGATCGGCGCTGTGACCTCGCGCGCGGCGCCGAACTCGAGGCACTGAATACTGGCGATATTGCCATGCGGGACGAACAGGGTTTCTTCCGCATCGTCGGGCGCAAGAGCCGCTTCGCCAAGGTTGCAGGCCTCAGGATCGGCCTCGACATCATGGAGCAGGCGCTGGGGCGGGCGGGCATCGCTGCCGCGGTCCTCGGTGACGATGATGGGCTGCAGGCCTATGTGATCGACGCAGACACGACCGGAAGGGCGCAGTGCATCCTCGCCGAGGCCAGTCGTCTCCCGGCCAACCTGGTTTGCGTTGCTGCGCGCGAGAACTTTCCCAGGGTTGCTTCGGGCAAGATTGACTATGCATGTCTTGAGCAGGAGAGGCTGAAAAGGCGGACGGAGGTCCGCTCAGAGACGGGCAGTGTGCTTGGTGCTTATAGCCGCGTATTCTATCCACTCACCGTTGGCTGCAACGACAGTTTCGTCACGCTCGGCGGGGATTCCCTCCGCTTCCTGCAGTTGATCATGGAACTCGAACGCCTTGATGTTCACCTGCCGGACGGCTGGGAACACCTGAGCATCGCCGAACTTGGCAACCGCATCGGGAGATGGCCCTTCAAGCGCAAAGAGGCAAGCGGATTGCCGACCGAGTTGGTGCTAAGGGTGATGGCAATCCTGCTGGTGGTGGTACATCACGAGACGCTGTGGCCTATTCCCGGCGGCTCCGGCGTTATGATGCTGCTCGCCGGCTTCAGCCTGGCCCGCTTCCAGTCAACCCATTTCCTAACCGGTCGATTCCGGCACGCGCTAAGGCCTGCGATCGACGTCCTGATCCCCTATTTCCTCATTGTCGCGGCCTATGCAGTCGCCTGGCAGGCGGTTCCTTGGGCCTCGATGACGCTTACAGGTAATTTCGGCTATGCCGAGCCGGAGCGCCACGAGATGATTCCCTATCTTTACTGGTTCATCGAGGCCTATGCGCAGACCCTTCTCGTCTTCTCCCTCATCTTCGCCGTGCCGGCCGCGCGCAGGTTGGCGCAGGTGCGACCCTTCGCCTTCTCGCTCGGCCTGCTGGCGCTTGCCGTCGCTGCGCGTTTTTCCATCCCCCCGTTCGTCGACATCGGCAACCACCAGATCTTTACGATCTACTGGGTCTTCCACCTCGCCGTCTTCGGTTGGTGTGCCGGTTTTGCCGACAATCCGGCAAGAAAGCTCATTTTGACGGCGTTCGCCGCGGCAGTGCTAGGCTATCTCGCTCTCTGGGAGACAGTTTGGCTCGGCACAACGGTCAAGTATCTAACCATTTTCGCGGCGCTTCTGGCTGTTCTTTACGTGCCGCGTGTTCGCTTGCCGGGCGGGGTGGGCCGTGTGGTGACGCTGATTGCTGTCTCTGCCTTTCCTATTTATCTGTCGCACCGCTTCGTCCCGGAGGCGTTGCTGGCGCCCGTGGCAAGCACGCTACCCGCTCCGTTCTTTCATCTGCTGGCGATTACGGGCGGCATTGGCATCGGTATCGTCGCCGGCAAGGCCTGGGCAAGTCTTCGTAACCTGCTCAGCAGATCTGCGATGGGACGCCAGCCGGAATTGCACTCGGTCTAGAGCGGTTCCCCCTTTGACGGAATCAAAGGGGATTCCAGATTTATCTGTTTTGTGATTCAAGATGCTGGCTGGAGTGGAGGC
>NZ_JAMYRY010000035.1:0-62392 GCF_040321655.1 Mesorhizobium sp. M0306
TGGTGGTCGTGAGACCGGGGACGATCCGGCCGCACCCCAAAGTGGCTGAAACGAAGTGGAAGACGGCGGCGCGAGGCTTTCTTGGACCGTGAGGAATGGACGCAAACCGGGGTCCCCGCCACGCCTGCGTGGTGGGGTGGTACGGCCAGGGGAAGAAAACGAAGCGCCGTCGTTGCGGGAAGACGATCGAGACTGAGCGAAGCGAAGGCGGGTCCTCGGTCACACCCAATCCATTCGAGGACGCCTTGGGCCTAGGATGAACAGACAGGAGTGAACGCGGGGACGGCGATCAGTCACGCGCTTGCCCATCCGTGTCATGAGCGCTTTGCGGGCAATACAGGTAAGCTACACCTCAACCATGACCGCGATGATCGCCCCTGCACGTACCAACGCCCGATGGCCGGTGACCGGAGCTGGGCTGCGTCGTGAAGCTGGTGGACCGGATCCTTCGCGGCCAGCGATTGCCAAAGCGGTTTTCATAGGCGGCTCGGTATGCTTCGTCAGTGATCCGAAATCCGCGTCGTCAACAGCCTCTGGCGGTCAGATCGGCGATCGGCCGGCATTGTGAATGCCTGGAAGGGGCCGGAACCGGACTGTCAGCTTTCAAGATGACTGGACAAGATAGCCGGCCCTTGCGTCCAGCCTCGTCTGACCGCTGTGCGCCAGAAGCGACCTTTCGGACCACCGGGGCTAATGGACGACCTCCTGGCTTTGGCCGGGCGGGCTCGTCAGGGCGCCGCGATAGGTGTACAATTTTAGCCATGTTGGGTCCGGGGCCGGATGATGATCGTCCCTCCATTGAACCGGAAACTGCTGGCGATCCTTGCAGCGGATATGGTCGGCTATTCAACGGCGATCGAAATTGACGAAGCTGGCACCATCGGACGCCTGAGAGCTATCCGGGCCGACGTAACCGATACGGCGATCGCTCTGCATCAGGGTCGAATTGTCAAACTATTAGGAGATGGCGCACTTGTCGTCTTCGACAGCGTGGTCGATGCGGTAATCTGCGCAGCCGAAATTCAAAAAGCTGTGGCCGTTCGCAATGGTGGACTGCCGGAGCATGAGCGGATTGTGTTCCGCATCGGGATAAATCTTGGCGATGTGGCGCTCGTGGATGGCGATGTGTATGGCGACGGCGTCAATATCGCCGCTCGGTTGCAGCAACTCGCTGACCCGGGCGGCGTGATCGTATCGGGCACGGCCTTTGACCATCTGCAGGGCAAGCTTGATTGGCCCCTCGATTTCGCTGGCGAGCAGCAAGTCAAGAATATCAATCGCCCCGTGCGGATGTACCGGCTGAGGCTCGATGGCAAGCCGGTGCGCCGCCCGCTTCTCGGAATGATGCCGCGCTGGGCCAGGACGGCTGCGGCGGCCATCGTGGTGCTGGCTCTGGCGGGTGGAGGGACATGGTGGGTCTTTCAGCCTGCGCCACTGGGGGCCAAGCCGTCGATCGCGGTGCTGCCCTTCAATAATTATGGCGGCGACGAGGCCACCGGGCGTTTGGCCGATGGCCTCACCGAAGACATCATCACCGATCTCGCGCAGTTTCCCGAACTCGACGTCGTGGCACGCAATTCGACGCAAGCGTACAAAGGCAAGTCGCTGGATGTCCGCCAGGTCGCGAGTGCGCTCGACGTCGGCTATGTGCTGGAAGGCTCGATCAAGCGCCTGGGCGGTCGGCTGCGGATCACCGCGCAGCTGATCGATGCAAAAACCGGCAACCATCTGTGGTCGGAGCGATGGGACCGGCCTGCTGAAGACGTATTCGCCGTTCAAACCGAGATCGCCGAGCAGGTCACCAACCGCCTCGGCAACGGCGTGGGGCTGATTCAAGGCGCGGGGCGGGCTGCAGCGAAGCGTAAACGGCCGGACAACTTGACTGTCTATGATTACTATCTGCTCGGAACCGAAAGGATTGAAAAGATTACTGTAGCGGATGAGGAGGAGGCCATCAGGCTGCTCAACCTCGCTGTCGAGCTGGACCCGGGGTTCGCCCGCGCCTGGGTGGAACTTTATCATGCTCATAACATATTGGCTGGCTTCGGTATCAATCCCGAGAGCGAGATCAAGGCGGCTGCCGATGTAGCCGAACGCGCGGTGCGGCTCGATCCGAGCGACGCCGAGGCGCACGCCGTTTTTGGCATGAGCCTCAAAGACAAGGGCGACAACGCCCGCGCCAAGGTCGAGCTGGACACGGCCCTCCGCCTCGCTCCGGGTTCGGCCGAAATCCTGACATTCTATTCCGGCTTTGCGGCAGGCTTCGACGAACCCGAACGCGGCGCTCAGTTGGTCGACCAAGTTATACGGCTCGACCCGAATTACCCGATGTGGGCAACTGCTTTCTACTCCACTGCCTATTTTATGGCTGGTCGCTATGAGGACGCCTTGAAGATGCTGGAGCGCAAGACGCCCGATAACTACGGCAAAGGGGGTTGGGTGGTGCGTAGCAGCTCCTTTGCGGCTCTGGGTCGAATCGATGAGGCGAATGCTTCGGTCCGGGAAACCCTCAAACGGTATCCGGACCTGACCGTCGAGGGCATGGTCAATGAATTCAGCTTGAGCAAGACGGAGCGCGGTCGTTTCATCGAGACAATGCCGCTAGCCGGCTTCCCGGCGTGCGCCAAGACCGGGTCGCTGGCAAAACTCGCCAAACCTGTGCGGCTGCCGGAATGCGAGGCGGGGGAGGCGCAGCCTCTCGGGCAGCCATAGAACAAGCTCGGCGCAAAAGGGAGACGTGAGCCGCGAATCGCCCCGGCACTGGCGGGCGCTGTCGCCGAAGGTTGGAGGCGATGACGCGTATGGTTGTGACGCCGCGCGAGGCTCCCGCTAGCGAACGAAGAACTCAGGGTCAAACGCTCAAGTGAGTATCCCTACGGTGGAAGCCGGCTGAGCAAGTGATTTTCTGAGCAGTGGCGACTATGTCAGGAATTGGGCCGCAAGCGGAATGTCGGCTTCGGGCCTCGGATATTCAATAGCGGACCTTCACGCCGGCGCGAGGATCGTCGTGAGCCGACCCAAACGAGCCATTCCGGCAGGCAAGCTCGAATGTCTCGAATGTAGTGAATACGACATTGACAAAACCTCGCCATATCAGCCGTCGATGAAAGCGCGGAAAGAAGGGATTTGCTGAGCGCCGGTGAGGTCGGTTTCCTTTCAGAACAACTGATACTATGATCCTGCGGGGCCAGGCCAACAATGGACCGCAAGCTTGCCGCGATTCTCGCCGCCGATGTCGTGGGCTATTCGGCTCTGATGGAGCGCGATGAGGCCGGCACGTTCGAGCGCCTTCGCGCCGGACGCAAGGAACTGTTTGAACCCGAAATTGCACGCCACCACGGCCATATCTTCAAGCTGATGGGCGACGGGATGTTGGCCGAATTCGGCAGCGTCATCGATGCCGTCGAATGTGCGGCGTCGCTGCAGCGCGGGCTTGGCGAGCGCAACGCTTCGCTTCCCGAAACCGAGCAGATTCACGTGCGGATCGGCATCAACCTCGGCGAGGTGATCGTCGAGGGCGAGGACCGGTATGGTGACGGGGTCAACATCGCAGCCAGGCTTCAGCAACTGGCGGAGCCCGGCGGCATCTGCCTGTCGGGAAAAGTGGCCAAGGAGGTGGAGAGGAAACTGGCTTTCGCCTTCGAGCCGATGGGCGAGCAGAGGGTCAAAAACATTGCCCGACCAGTTCAGACCTATCGCGTGGTGCTTGATCCAGCGGCAGCGGGCACGACCCTCAAAGCTCGCCGCCGGCCGCGCGCCTGGCGCCTTCCGGTAGCGGCGGCTGTTCTCATCCTGGCCCTCGGCCTTGCCGCGGCATGGTGGCAGCCGTGGGAGAGGCCTGCGCAACCTGCTGCGCCCGCGGCCAGCGAGGCGGTACATGCCCGGCCGTCGCTCGTAGTCCTGCCCTTCGACAATCTCAGCGACGACAAGGAACAGGAATATCTCGCCAACGGCTTCACCGAGGACCTGACGACCGAACTGGCGCGCGTGCCCGGCCTTTTCGTCGTCTCCCGCAACGCGGCCTTTGCCTACAAGCACAAGGACACGAAGCCGGCGGAGATTGCTGCGGCATTGGGCGTCCGCTATCTGCTGGAAGGCTCGATTCGCCGCGTCGGCGACAACATGCGCATCAATGCGCAACTGATCGACAGCTCGACATCCGGACATCTCTGGGCGGAGCGCTTCGACGGCCGGTGGGCGGACGTGTTCGCGCTGCAGGACAAGGTCGTCGGCAGCATTGCCGGCGCGCTCCAGCTCCGCCTGGTGAGCGTCGCGCCGGCCGCCCGCGTGGGAGGCACAAACAATCCCGAGGCCTATGATGTCTATCTCAAAGGGATGGACATCTATAACCGCATCAACACCCCCGAGGAGTTTGCGCAGGCTGTGAAGCATTTCCAGCACGCGGTGCAACTCGACCCCGATTTCGGCGCGGCTCATGCCCAACTCGCCTGGGCCTATTGGGACGCGGACATCACCCGGGCCGTGGTGATGGGGCTCACGCGAGCCGAGGCCTATGACAAAGTCCACGAAACCCTGAAGCTCGCCGCCCGACATCCCTCGCCGGGTTATTATCAACTGGTCGCCGAGTTGATGGTCAGGGAGCACAACTCGGACGAAGCAGTCACCGTTCTTCTGAAATCGGTGGCGCTCGATCCTAGCGATTCCTGGAATTATCTCTCGCTGGCCAATGCCCTGAATTTCAACGGCCGGCCGAAGGAAGCGCTGAGCTATCTCGATGCGGCTGCGCGCGTCGACCCGATCTCGTGGATGGACTACAGGCGCTACCAGGCCGGACTGGCCGAGTTCGGTCAAGGGAAATTCGAGGGCGCGGTTCGCTCCATCGAGAAGATGGACCTTGCTTCGCCCGATCCACCGGCCAACTTCTATGCCCTGCAAGTCCTTGTTTCGGCCTATGGGCATCTTGGGCGCACCGACCAGGCCGCGGCCGCCTTGGAAATGTTTAGGAAGGCTGTTGCGCGCAGAATGGAATACGACACGAGCCAGTTGATCACCCAGGACTACATGGTGTTCAAGAATACGGCCGATATCGAACGCCTTTTGGCCGGCCTGACCAAGGCAGGTGTGCCCGATCTGCCGGCATTGGCAAGGGCAGGCATGAATCCGAAGGACCGGCTCACAGGCGCGGAAATAAGGTCTCTCATGTTCGGCCACGAAACGCGCGGAAAATTGGCGTTTGACAAGTTCCTGCCGATGCAGCGCACGACCTCCGTCGACGGCGCCGTCAGCGAGACCATTGGCCAGAGGACCCACTCAGGAACCTCGTGGGTGCAAGGCAATTTCTTGTGCAATGCCTTTCCGGTAGAGCTGACAAGCTGTGGAGCAATTTATCGCAATGTGTTCAGGACGCCGGGGGCCGACGACGAATACAAGGCCGTTTACCGCTGGGACCAGTTCGAGTTTTCGGTCGTCAAGTGAACTCCCAAATGCCGCAAAGGCCGAAAGTCTGCTTGCAGGATATACATGCGACCTTGTTCGCCATAACGGCAAACGACCGGAATGGGCGCATCCGCGACGTTCCGCGCGGTTGCGGGTAATGTTCGCTTGAGGCAGTAGCACAGCTAACTTCAATGACCGACATGAGGCACAGAGCGGTCTGCCTCCTCGCCCGTGGCAAGGGAGCCCGGTGACGCACCCCGAGTTGGCGGATTATATCTACCAACTGCCGTTCCCACCTCCGTGATCGCGAAAGCGAACCGTTCCTTATGGGGCTTCGTAGAGTTCCAACGGCAATCCATCTGGGTCGCTGAAAAAGGTAAACCGTTGGTCTGTATATGGGTCGATCCGGATTGGCTCAACGGCAACGCCGGCGGCTTCCAGGCGCATAATTACGGGATCAAGATTCGTCACGGCAAATGCCAGATGTCTCAGGCCTGTCGCCTCTGGATGGGACGGCCGCATCGCTGGTGCAGGGAAGGAGAACAATTCCAGCTGGACGGACCCGATCCGCAGATCCGCCTTCCATGACTGCCGCTCTTCCCGATAGACCTCCCGGATCAGATCGAGACCGAGAAGTTCGACGTAGAACCGTCGCGACCGCTCGTAGTCGGTGCAGATGAGCGCGACGTGGTGAATGGCGTTCAGCATGCCACGAACTCTAGCCAAGCTGGGATTTGAGGCCAAGGTCACCATCGGGGACGCGGCATGATATTGCCGCCAGAGCGCGAACAAATCCGTATTTCGGCTGGCCTCGCGATAGGCAGCTATCAACGCCGATCTTGCCAAAAGCTGTCGGGCAGAAATGTCCATGTTAACCGCCGGCCGAAGGTGAACGTACGGCAGCCTCCAGGATTGGCGGACGGCGGCTATGCGGCGCACTGCTCAAACCCAGCCCCATAACTGGGGCGGTAGCTTTTCAAAAATGGTGGCCTCTCGGCGAACAAGAGAGGCCACCCATTCTCAGTTCCCTCGGCTAGCGTGAGCGCGTTCTCGACTTCCACACCGAGATATCGAACCGTATTCTCGATCTTGGTGTGCCCAAGCAGGATCTGGACCGCCCGGAGGTTGCCTGTTGCCTTGTAGATGATTGATGCCTTGGTTCGTCTGAGCGAATGTGTGCCGTATTCTTCACGCCGCAGACCAATCGCCGAAACCCATTCGTCAACCAGTCGGGCGTACTGCCTCGTACTCATTGGGACCGAACGATCGATCCTGCTTGGGAAGGCATAGTCGTCGATAGTTCCACCACGCCGCTCAAGCCATGCGAGCAAGCTAGCACGGGCGTCAGTCATAAGCTCAAACTGAACAGGCCGACCTGTCTTTTGCTGCACAACCATTGCACGCGTGCGGATTTCGGGACCGACGGCCAACGTGCCGATCTTAATCTTCACGAGATCGCAACCACGCAGTTTGCTGTCGATTGCGAGATCGAAGAGGGCGCGATCACGTAGCCGAGCTTCGCGATCCAAGAAAAAGCGGATCGCCCATACCTGTCTCGGTTTCAGTGCTCGTTTCGCTCCGACCTTCCTTCCTGCATTCCAAGCGCATCGCTCATGCGCTCCGGGATCATACTGTGAAAGTCCCATGACGTTTCTCCTTCGGCCACCACGGCCGGAAGGAAAAACAGATTCATTGCGGGTTTGCTGGCGTTTTGTGAGCGCAAAGCGACGGTGGTCTCCATGTCCGATAAGAGGCGCACTGCCGCCCGGCAGCCTGGGGGCCGTTAACGGCCTGGCAGCTTTCAGGATGACTGGCAAGAAAGCCGACCGTTGCGTCCAGCGTAGTGCGGACCGCTTTGCGCCAAAAGCGGTCATTGATGTTGGTTCCGCGCCAAAGGCGGACGAGCTCGTAACCGATTGAAGCAACCGGAGTCAGTTATTTGCACGAGTAAGCGCAGTGACTCCGGAGGGCTTGGGCGCCCGCCACGGATCGCCGTAGTCATCGAACGGGCTACCGCGGTAGCTTTCACTGCGGAGCGACAACTGACGTTCGGCGTCATCAGAAAAAGGCGGACTCTGGCACGGTTCTGGTCTATGCCGACGCTGGTTGCCGGTCCGCCGGCCTTCTGCAACTGGTCCATTAATGAAGCGCCAGCCCACGACGTCGAGCCTGTTACGCCGACTCAATCGTTCGGCCGTGGTGGATTTGATCCGCACCGAAGGAGTGGCATCCCCTTCGAGCCTCGCCGAGCGACTGAACATCAGCATCCCGACGGTGATGCGGGTGATCGAGGATCTGATTGCCGAGGATTTGGTGGCGTATGACGGGTTTGACGAGGCCAATGTCCGGGGCCGTCCCCGGGCACGCATCAAGTTCCGGGGCGCGGCGCATGCCATCATCGGCATCGAGGCCGGCAAGGGCGAGTTCTATGGCGCCGTGGCCAATCTCGAGGGCGTCGTGCAGACCGAAATGCACGAGACCGCCGACGATGATGGCGAGCGAAATTTCGAGAAGCTGGTCGGCCTGATCCGCCGGCTGATGGCGGCCCCCCGTCCGCGCGGCCAGACCATTCGCGGCATCGGCATTGGCCTGCCCTCGATCGTCAGGCAGCCGGAGGGCGAAGTGGTGCTGACGCTCGGGCTCGGCTGGCGCGACATGCCGTTGCGGGCGCGGCTCAGCGAGCATTTTCAGATGCCCATCGTCGTCGAAAACGGGCGCAACCTCGCCGCCGTGGGCGAATGGGGATTCGGGGCCGGGCGTGGTGCCGGCAGCGTCGTGAGCATCTCGATCGGGCCCGGCGCCGGCGCGGGCGTCGTGATCGACGGCAAGCTCTATGGCGGGCACTCGCATGCGGCGGGCGAGATCGGCTGGTATCTCGACGACCCCCTCCTCACCGGGCGGCCGTTCGAACATCTGGGCGACAAGCAATCGCTGCGCTTTTTCGGCATCCCCGAACAGGCCACCAAGATGCTCGAAGAGGCCAACACCCAGTATGCGGCGGGAAAGCTCACCCTGGCCGCCGTCACCGACCGGCAGGCGGACAAAATCGCGCCGGTTGTCACCGAGTTGCTCGACTATGCGACGATGGCGGTGGGCAGTGTTGCTGCCTTCATGAACCCGGAAATCATCGTACTGGCGGGCCGGGTCGTCGGCGGCGGTGATCTGGTGCTCGATGTGCTGCGGCATCGCCTCAAGGGCAATGTGTACGACCCGCCGCGCCTCGTGGTCGGCGCGCTGGGGCACCGCGATATCGTCCTTGGAGCGGTGCGCCTGGTGCTCGATGCGACCACCCTCAACCCTGCCGACAGCCTCGTGATGGCCGACTAAGATCAATCGATCGCGATTGACAGCGACTGAATCTCGGCATTAAGTTTCTAACTGAAAGAAAAACCGCGCCCTGCGTCGTGTGGGAGCGTATCTTTCGTGGGAGGACTTCAATGACGAAGATTTTCAATCCGCTTGGGCGGACGATGCAGCGTCGTGACTTCTTGAAAGTTGCGGGTGCGAGCGTTGCGGTAGCGGCCCTGCCGGCGGCAGCTCGCGGTGCCGATCCCGTCAAGCTGCTCGTGTGGTCGTGGCTGCCGGATTTCCAGACGCAGATCGACATGTTCAACGCCGCGCACCCGGGCATCCAGGTCAAACTCGTGAATGCCGGCCAGGGGGCCCCCGAATATCAGGCGGTCCGTGCGGGCCTGAAGGCGGGCAGCGGCCTGCCCGACGTCGTCCATATCGAATTCCAGTTCCTCGAGAGCTTCCGCCAGATCGACGCGTTCGCCGATATCGGCCAGTGGGCAAACCCGCACAAGGCGGAGTTCCCCGAAGGCACGTGGACCCAGGTCGCCAAGGGTGATGTTGTCGGCGGCATGCCATGGGATTCCGGTCCGATGGCGATGCTCTACCGCAAGGACATCTTCGACAAGCATGGCATCACGCCGCCCGCGACCTGGGCGGAATTTGCCGATGCCGCCAAGAAGCTGCATGCGGCCGACCCCAATGTCTTCCTGACGGACGCGTTGCTCAGCAATGGCGGCTGGGTCAATGGTCTTCTGTGGCCGATGGGTTGGAAGCCGATCAGGCGCGATGGCGACAAGCTCGCGATCAACATCAACGACAAGATTTCCAAGGACTTCGCCGCCTATTGGCAGGACCTTATTACCGCGGGTGTCATCGAGACCAAGCCGGGGTTCAACAATGAGTGGTACACCGGCCTCGACTCGGGCCGCTATGCCACCTGGCTCACCGCCGGCTGGGGTCCGGTGTTCCTGACCTCGGTCGCCAAGACCAGCGTGGGCCAGTGGCGTGCCGCCGATCTGCCGCAGTGGGACGCGAGCAAGTTCGCGACCGGCAATTGGGGTGGCTCAGCGCTGGCCGTGATGAAAGCGACCCAGCATCTGCCCGAGGCCGCCGAACTCGCGATCTGGCTGACTACGAATCCCGAAGCCACAAAGCTCTACACCACCAAGCAGTTCCTGTTCCCATGCACCACCGCTCTGCTGACCAGCGCCGAGTTCGCCGGCCAGAAGATGGACTTCTACGGTGGCCAGGCGGTCAATAAAGTGTTCGCCAAATCGGCGGCCGCAGTCAGTAACTTTGAGTGGAGCCCGTTCCAGGACTTCTTGTACCAGTCGATGGAAGATGAATTCGGCGCCTCGATCGGCGGCAAGGGCACGCTGTCGGATGCGTTCGACCGCATCCAAGACGCCGTCGTCACCTACGCGCGGGAACAAGGCTTCACTGTAGACTGAGTTCTCCCGGGCAACGGCCGGGCGCGCTTGATCGGCGCGCCCGATCTCTTCATCTTGCCGGACGGGGGACCATGGCAATGTCGAATTCGCCAGCCGCAGCGACGCGCCCAGCGCGATCGGGCGGTTTTACGTCACGAAAGCTCGCGCCCTATCTGTTCCTGGCGCCCTTCGTGCTGCTATTTATCGCCTTCATCGTCGCGCCGCTTGTCTATGCGTTCTATATGAGCCTCTACCGCGACACGCTGGTGGGCGGACGGCAATTCGCGGGTGCAGCCAGCTACATCAAGGTTATGGGCGACACCAAATTCTGGGGCGGCGTGTGGAACCTCGTTCTGTTCGGCATCGTGCAGATGCCGATTATGCTGAGCCTGGCGCTGTTGTTCGCCATCGTGCTCGATCGTGGCCAGGTCTATGCCAAGGGCGTCTTCCGGCTCGGCTTCTTCCTCCCCTACGCCGTGCCGAGCGTGATCGCGACGATCATCTGGGGTTATCTCTACGGCCCCACCTTCGGCCCGTTCACGCAGATGGCCAAGGCGTTCAACCTGCCGCCGCCGGACTTCCTGTCGCCGGGCGCGATGATCTTCTCATTGGCCAATATCGTGACGTGGGAATATGTCGGCTACAATATGGTGATCTACTACGCCGCGCTGAAGGCGATCCCGTCGGACCTCGCCGAGGCCGCGCGGGTCGATGGCGCCTCGGCCTGGCAATTTGCGCGGCTGATCCAGCTGCCGCTGCTGTGGCCGGCGATCCTGATCACCATCATCTTTTCGATCAACGGCACCCTGCAGCTGTTCAATGAGCCGTATTTGATGCGCGCGCTCGCCAGAAACACCATCAATTCGAGCTACACGCCGAACCTCTATGCCTATTCGCTGGCGACTTCGAACCAGCAGTATGGCTATGCGGCCGCCGTCTCGTTCGTGCTTGGCATCGTGATCGCCGGCGCCTCCTACATCTTCACCCTGATCACCAACCGCCGTCGGCCGGAGCAATGATGACTGCGACGACCGACATCGCCACTTTCGAAGCTGCCAAGCGCCGGCCCGGCGAACGGCGGCGCTCGCGGATCATCCTCACGCTGCTGCTGTCACTGTTCCTCATCTACAGCTTCGTGCCGCTGGTCTATCTGGTCCTATCGGCAACGAAGACGAATGGCGACCTGTTCACCACGTTCGGCTTCGGCTTCGGCACCGAGTTCAACCTCTGGCAGAATCTGAGCGATCTGCTGGCGCGCGACAACGGCATCTTCATGCGCTGGATGTTCAACAGCGTGCTCTATTCGACCGTCGCCGGGCTCGGTGCCGCGATCTTTGCTACCGCGGCAGGCTATGCGTTCGCCAAGTTCAAATTCGTCGGCCGCAATCTGCTGTTTGCGCTGGTCTTGGGCGCTGTGATGATCCCGCAGACGGCCCTTGTCGTGCCGATCTTCCTGCTGCTGGCGCTTTCGGGTCTCAGCGACAATCCGCTGGGCGTGATCCTGCCCTCGATGATCTCGCCGATCGGCGTCTATCTGATGTGCGTCTATATCGAGCAGGGCGTCGACGACGAACTGCTCGACGCGGCGCGTATTGATGGCGCCGGCGAGTTCGTGATCTTCCGCGCCATCGTGCTGCGGCTGGTGGCGCCGGGCATGGTGACCGTGGCGCTGCTCTCGTTCGTCGGGACCTGGAACAATTACTTCCTGCCGCTCATCGTGCTGCGCTCGCAGGAGTACCAGCCGATCACAGTGGGCCTTGCGACCTGGTATCAGCTCGCGCAGCAGGGCGGTGGCGGCGGAGAGGTGCTGTTCTCGATCATCATCACCGGCGCGCTGGTCGGCATCATCCCGGTCATCGTGGTGTTCCTGCTGCTGCAGCGGTTCTGGCAGGGCGGCCTCACCGCCGGCGCCGTCAAATAGATTATCGCCTGGAGTTTTCCGACTATGACGATTGCCTCGAAATCCGCGCCGCTCTCTGTCTGGCGGCCGATCGCGACCGACACTTTCCTCGTCGGTACCCCGCATTACCCGGAGCATGTCGATGAGAGCTATTGGCAGCGCGACGCCGACCGCATGGCAGCCGCGGGCTTCAACGCGGTGCGACTTGCGGAATTCGCCTGGCATATTATCGAGCCGCATGAGGGGACGTTCGACTTCGATTTGTTCGACCGCGCCATAGATGTGCTGGGCAAGGCTGGCATCAAGACCATCATGTGCACGCCGACGGCGACGCCGCCGCGCTGGCTGACGGCGCGTTATCCCGAAGTGTTGCGCGTCGATGCCAACGGCCGCGCCATGAGCCATGGCTCGCGCCAGCACGCCAATCTTGCGAGCGGAGTGTTCCGCGAGCATTCGAAGCGCATCACTAAAGCGATGGCCCAGCATTATCGCGGCAATTCGCACATCATCGGCTGGCAGACGGACAATGAGCTCAATACTTCTGGATCGCTGTCCTACGGTCCGGTGACTCTGGCCGAGTTCCAGGCCTTCCTCAAGGACAAGTACAAGACCATCGCCGCGCTCAACGATGCGTGGGGCGGGCATTTCTGGGCCACCGCCTACGACGATTTCGATCAAGTGGTGCTGCCCCTCGACTACGCCCCTGCCCCGGTCGGGCCGACCCATGTGGTCGACTATCACCGCTTCCTCGCCTTCGTCACGGCGCGGTTCCAGCACGATCAGGTGCTGATCCTGCGCGCCACCAATCCCGACTGGTTCGTCTTCCACAATCTGGGGCGGATCGACGACATCGACTTCCGCGGCGAGTTCTCGACCGATCTCGATTTTCTCGGCTTCGACATCTACCCGCATCTCTATGACGAGATGCAGCGGGTCGGCGGCGTCGGCGAGGTGCAGGCGCTGCATCTCGACATCTGCCGCGGCTTCACCGGCAACTTCATCGTGCCCGAGCAGCAATCGGGCTTCGGTGCGCAGCCGAACATCTCTACGCTGACGCCCGAACCCGGCGAGATGCGCCGCATGGCCTATACATCAGTGGCGCGCGGCGCCGATGGCGTGATGTTCTTCCGCTGGCGGCCGGCGCATTTCGGTGCCGAGATCTATTGGATGGGCATCATCGATCACGACGACATCCCGCGGCGGCGCTATGACGAGGCCAAGCAGTTTGCGGGTGAGGTCACGGCGCTCAAGGACAAGATCCTCGGCACGCATGTGCGTATGGATTTGGGCATCGCCGGATCAGATTTCGACAATCAGGAGATGCACCGCTCCTACCCCATCGGCATGCCGAGCCCGCAGGACGATGCGACGCTGCTGCACCGCTATTGCTACCGCCACAACATCGCCTGCGGCTTCATCCATCCCGAGGATGATCTCAGCAAGCTCAAGACGCTCTACGTGCCGCATTGGCTGAAATGGACCGATGCGTGGACGGCGCGGATCGAGGCCTTCGCTAAGGCGGGTGGAACGGTAATCCTGGGCGGCCGCACCGGATCACGCGACGTTAACAACCACGTCATCCGCGACACCTCGCCGGGCAAGACGCTCTCGGCGCTGGCCGGGATCACGGTCGAGGAGTTCGGGTTGCTGCCGCCGATCGGCGGCGACGGCCTGTTCGAGCATGGCGGCCGCTTCGGCGCCAACACGGTGCGCAAGAAGCTGCCGGCGACGTCGGCGAGCCGCCAATACGAGCTCAAGATCGGGAATGCCCAGGTGACGGCGGCGCATCTTTATGAGCTGCTTAACGTCGCGCCCGGCACGGAGGTTATCGGCAGCTGGGCCAACCGCTTCGCCGAGGGCCAAGCCGCGATGACTTCGCGCAAAGTCGGCAAGGGCAATGTGATCTACCTCGGCACGTACCTCAGCGATGCTCTGGTCGAGGTGCTGGCCGATCAGGTGCTGGCGCCCGCCGGTATCGTGCCGCTCATCACCGACATGCCGGCCGGCGTCGAAGCGACCATCCGCGAGAGCAAGGACCGCCGCCTGCTATTCATCCTCAACACGCTGGGCGAGCTGGCAAGCATCGGCAATGTCCCCGCGGGCAAGGATTTGCTCGGTGATGGCAAAGTACGCGGCGGTAAGCTGTCGCTCCCGGCCTATGGCTGCAGCATCATCGAACTCGACTAGGGATGGCGTCGCGAGGCTTTGGGAAACGCTCAATATCTTCTGTCCCGGTAATCTTAGATTGGGCAGCAATCTCCACTCTAGGCATCTTTGTGCTGCCACGTGCCACGACTTTAGGTGCGACCGTCACGAACACGCTTTTCGTACGTCCCTCGTTTGCGCAAAGTTCGGCCCCGACTGATCGAAACCTGTCATGGAGGCGATACTGAGATCGCAAAAGGCTGTATTGTCGTGATCCATTATTGCCACGTCGCCTGGCACATGCAGACCCAGCTCCCTGGCAACGCTCAAAACCTCGAAAGCGACGACATCCGACCAACAAAAGACCGCTTCGGGGGCGTGTTGTTTGTCGAAATAGTCGAAGCGCTTGTTTCATGAACACCCTTCTGATCACCATCCCGCCGCTGAACGTCTACCTGTTCTTCAACCGGCAGATCGTCGCTGGACCCGTGTCCGCTTTGGGCCAAACCGGATATCATGTCGTCCAAGCCGAACGGCTGCTTTGAGGAAACGGCGAATTTGATCTCAACAGCCGACATGCGGCGCAAAGCTGCTATTCCCCGAGCGCAGCACCAAGATCTGCCTAGGGTCACGGCCTGCCGCTGGGCGGTCGCGAAGGAAAGTGTGTTGACAGGGGTCAGATCTTCTCTTTGGACAGGGTGAGACGAGGCGACCCCGGCACAGGTCGCCGTTAAGTTCCGCACTGCAATCTTATGCGACTTTCGAAGCACAGAGCGTGGACATCGAACCCGAAGGCGGCTTTGCTACCCGACCCTGCAAGCCAGGGTCGCGTTCCACGGGACAGCGATCAGCAGCGCGGCATTGGAGGGGTCTCGGTTGGGGCCGACAACGGACCGGCAGCTTCGAGCCCGCGGATATCGAAAGCGGACATTCACGTCGATGTGGGCATGATCATGATCTGACCCTGAACAGACTGGGAGCGAGGTGGCAAAAGCTTCAACGCCGAAGAGCGATCTAGGTCAAATCAGACGATCCTCATTACGACATCGATGTTGCCCCGTGTCGCTTTGGAGTAAGGACAAATCTCGTGCGCTTCATCCACCAGAATTTGTACCACATCGCGCTCCAGACTCGGCACGGCAATATCCAGTTGGACGCTAAGAAAGTGGCCGTTTTCTCCGTAGTTCAGATTCACCTCGGCCTCGATGCTCATCCCTGCAGGCAGCGCGATTTTTCGTTCGTGGGCCGCAGATGCGATTGCGCTTGCGAAGCTGGCCGACCAGCCGGCCGCGAGCAACTGCTCCGGATTGGTGCCGATGCGCGCCGATCCAGGCGTCGATAGCCAGATGTCCAGAAGGCCGTCGGAACTGCGCGAGGCGCCATTTTCGCGACTGCCCGTGGTTGCGGTCCTGGCCGTATAGACAACCCTTGCGATGTGGCTCATGGGCATTCTTTGCTGGTAGCGGTAACCGCCGCTTCGGCGGTTGCCGCGAACTCGATCAGGCGTCGACTTCGACAACGGCATCGGCAAAGGCCTGCGGCGCTTCCTGGGGCAGGTTGTGCCCGATGCCGCCGGTGACGACCCGATGCGCGTATCTGCCCGGGAACATCGTGGCGTATACGCTGGCGTCCGGATGCGGCGCGCCATTGGCGTCGCCTTCGAGGGTGATCGTCGGCACGCCGATGACCGGTGCCTGCGCGAGTCGCTCCTCGAACGCGTCGTATTGCTGCTCGCCGGCGGCGAGTCCGAGCCGCCAGCGATAATTGTGGACCACAATGGCCACGTGATCGGGATTGTCGAAGGCTGCGGCGCTGCGCTCGAATGTGGCATCGTCGAAATTCCACTGCGGCGACGCGAGTTGCCAGATCAGCCTGGCGAAATCTCGTGTGTATTTCTCGTAGCCGGCGCGGCCGCGATCGGTGGCGAAGTAATATTGATACCACCATTGCAGCTCGGCCTTGGGTGGCAGCGGCAGCTTGCCGGCTTGCTGGTTGCCGATGAGGTAGCCGCTCACCGAGACCATCGCCTTGCAGCGTTCAGGCCATAGTGCGGCAATGATGTTCGCGGTGCGGGCGCCCCAGTCGCAGCCGCCAATCGTCGCCTTTTCGATGCCCAGTGCGTCCATCAGGGCGACAATGTCCGCGGCAATCGCTGACTGCTGACCGTTGCGCATCGTGTCGTCCGACAGGAATCGGGTCGTGCCGTATCCGCGCAGGTAAGGAACAATCACGCGGTGGCCTTTCGCTGCCAGCTGAGGAGCGACATCGGCATAGGTGTGGATGTCATACGGCCAGCCATGTAGCAGGATGACGGGCGGGCCGTCGGTCCGTCCAAGTTCCGCATAGCCGACGCTCAGCACGCCGGCCTCGATCCGCTTCAAGGGCCCAAAGGACGCCGCAGGCTCTCCAGTCGTCTGTTGCGCTTGTGCCGGGCCGATCAGGCCGAACTGAGTGGCGGCGACAGCCATCGCGGCGGCGCCAAAGAACCGACGGCGATCTTGGTCGATCTCATCCGGGATATTGAGCGAATGCATTTGGGAACCTCTATCCATGCGCGGGCGATCAGCCGAACGTGAATGCAAAGACCTCCACGCCTGAGTCGAGAAACTCGATCTCGAACTGGCGATCGACGATGGGTTTCGATTGTCGGATCAGTTGGTACAGGCGCTGCTCTGTCACTGCGCCTTCGCCCATTTCATTGACGTCGATGCCGTGAGCCGTGCCTGGCGGCTGCCCGTCGATCAGCACGCGAAATCTCACAGACGTTCCCGGCGCTGCCGGACCCATGACCAGATGAAGGTCGCGCGCGTGAAAACGGTACGCGATGCGGGCATCGGACTTGTTCAGTACGGCGGTTTCTTTCCTTACCGTCCAACTGCCAGACAGCCCCCACTCATTCAGGCGTAGTCGCGCCGGCACGTCGTAGATGTGCGGCGCGTCCAAGACCGCTTCACCGCCGGAGGCAAAATTCTGGGTGCGTTCGTAGCCGAGATAATTTTCCGGAGACTTGAGGGTCTCCCAATCGGCCGCGGCTTCGATGCCGCGGGCATCCACCGACACAGGCTCACGGTCGAATCCGCCGGCGCCAGCCTCAGTCAGCAATTCCTGGATGACCATTTCCGACTGTTGGTATGAGCCCTCGCCAAAGTGGTGATACCGGACGCGTCCCCGCGAATCGACGAAATAGAGTGCCGGCCAGTACTGGTTGCTGAAAGCCCGCCATATGAGATGGTCGTTGTCGACGGCGATCGGGTAATCGATCCCCAGGTCTTTCACCGCCCGGTGCACGTTGTTCAGGTCTTTTTCGAACGAGAACTCCGGCGCGTGGATTCCGATCACCACCAAACCATGCTTCCGGTATTTCTCGTCCCAGGCCTGAACGTAGGGAAGCGTGCGCAGCCAGTTGATGCAGGTGTAGGTCCAGAAATCGATGAGGACGACCTTGCCATGCAAAGCCGACGCCGTCAGCGGCGGCGAATTTATCAACTCGTGCGCCACGCCAAGCGAAGCAAGCTCGGATTGACCCTCAAACTGGTCGGAGGAAAGTCCGTGAAGGAACGGAACCCTCATCGGTGCGGAGGCTATCGGCTGAGCCACATTCGTGTCTCCCAGAAAACTGGCAATCGGAGCCCGATTGCCATTGCGAGCGCCACGGCGACGAGCAGCTTGATTGCTTTCATCGACGACGCCTTTTCAGTTTCGATCGATATCGCCGCGCAGACGGTTCAGCGGCGCGCTGCGCGCTGAATCCTTCAGAGCGGAAGCTCTTTGCCGGCCTGCTCAGCCACCATGTATTCCGCGTACCAGTCCGGCCAGTTCTCATCGCGCTGGCCGCCGTTGCGCTTCTCGTGCTCGCCGTGGGCCTCCGACGCGCGTCGCAGCGCGGCAACAAGATCCGCTCCGGAAGCGTAGGTCGTGGTGTTGGAGTCGATCCGGCCGGGAAAGCGGGTGGTGATTTCCTGCAGCAGCCATTCGTTGCCGTCCGGGTCCTTGAACGTCGCGAACGAGGAGTAGCTGCGCCGCTCGGGATCGCGCCCCTTGACCGCCGGCTTGCCGGGACCTGTGCGGTGAAACGCCTCGCTGACCTCGGCGCCGTGGCCAATGAGCTCGGCGCGCGCCGCCTCGATGTCCGACACGACAAGATAAAGTCCGCTTGCCGAGCCGGGCTCCGCCGTCGTGACCCCCGTGCCGAAGTGGATCGAGGCAGGCGAGCCCGGAGGTGTGAACTGCACACCCCGGAACGTGTCGCCGACGACGAAATCGCCGTCGAGCCGCCAGCCCAGGCCGATATAAAAGCTCTTGGCGCGATCGACGTCCGAGACGGGGATGACCACGACCTCGAGCTTCATGTCGAGCGCCTGCTTTTTGAGGGTCCCGGTCGCAGTTTCGTGCTTTTCGTCACGGGGCGTTTTCATGGTTTGAGACATTTGTCGTTCCTTTCGAGTGAGGTGGCTATTTGGTTTGCCGCAGCGGCCTGAACGCGGCGCGCAACTCGGCAGAAAAGAGCTCCGGCCGCTCCCACGCGGCGAAGTGGCCGCCTTTGTCGACCTCATGGAAGTAGATCAGGTTGGGGTAGGCGCGCCGGGCCCACGTCTCGGGGGCCTGATAGCCTTCCCCCGGAAAGACCGTGATGGCCACCGGCAGCGAGACTTCGCTGGTCTTTTCAGGGTCGGCAAAAACGGGACTGCGCCCACCGCCGTACTCCCAGTAAATTCGCCCGGACGAGGTGGCGGTGTCCGTCAGCCAGTACAGCGTGATATCGTCCAGCACCTCGTCAGGCGACTTTTCGGGGTTGCTTTTGTCGTAGGTCCAGCCCGAAAAGCCCGGATGCCCGAGCATCCAAGCGGCGAGCCCTGCGGGGGAGTCATTGATGGCGTAACCGATCGTCTGGGGCCGGGTGCCCATCATCGTGGCGTAGGATCTGTTCCCCATCTTGGCGGCCATGCTGAGCGCATCGAACGCCGCGCGCTCCTTGTCCATGAGCCCCGCCGGCGCCGGTCCGCCGGCGGCGAGCACCGCGGCAATCTCTGGCGGTACGACAGCCGGCAGGTTGACATGAATGCCGAGCAGGCCTGCCGGGGCCAGACGTCCCATTGCATTCGAAATGGGAGAGCCCCAGTCGCCGCCCTGGGCGACGTAATCTGTGTAGCCAAGGCGCTTCATCAGCTCTGCCCAGGCTCGTGCAATGCGGTCTGTACCCCAGCCGGTATCTGTGGGTTTGCCGGAGAAGCCGAAACCCGGCAACGACGGCAGTATGAGGTCGAACGCGTCTTCCGGGCTACCGCCATGCGCCGTGGGATCGGTGAGAGGGCCGACGGTCTTCAGCAGTTCCAGCACCGAGCCGGGCCAGCCATGCGTCATGATCAGCGGCAGGGCATTGGGATGTTTCGAGCGAACGTGAATGAAATGGATGTCCACGCCGTCGATCGTGGTCATGACCTGGGGCAGGGAATTCAGCTTCGCTTCCGCTGTCCGCCAGTCGTAGGCCGTGCCCCAATACTCGACGAGCGGCCTGATCTTCGCGAGCTGTATGCCCTGCGACTGGTCATCGACCGTCTCCCGGTCGGGCCACCTTGTCTGCGCAATGCGACTGCGAAGATCATCGAGCGGCGCTTGCGGCACATAGACTTTGAAGGGCCGGATCGAGCGATCCTCGACCTGGTTGGCGGAGGCGGGCGCGGAGAGGATGCAAAGCCCGAATGCCAGCACGGCCGCCAGTTGGTCGAGCCTCATGGCTGCACCTTCTTGTCCGGAGTGTGGAACGTCACCGTTTGTTTGGTGAAGACTTTGCCTTCGGGATCCACCACCTCGATCAGCACCTTGTGCTGGCCGCTTGGCATGCCAACCAAGATGATGGTGTTGCTCTGACCGTAGTCCGCCCACGCCCAAGGCAGGTCGTCGACGGTGACGTGCAGATGCCCGACCCGCGGAGACACGTTGCGCGCGGGCGCCCCGCCCACAGGCAGGATGCGCAAGTTCTCCACCCGGTACGGGATGAACACGACGCCGCCGGCCAACGGACCCGGAAGCGGCGGCTCCACGATCAGCTTGGGTGCGGCCTCGTTGTCGATGGGAACGACCGTACTCTGGGCAAACGCGCCCGTGGCGAGCACGGTGCAAACCACGAGTGCGGTGAGCGTCTTGATGAGGGGGTTCATTGCAGTCGCTCCCTTCGGAGGTTCGCTACGCAGCTATCGCTGGGCGGAAGATGACGAGCGTCCGGCGCGCCATCCTCCGCCAACACGTCATGTCTGCAACGTCTTGAATGTTGCGCGCACCTCATCGGTGAAACTCTTCGGCTGCTCCCAGGCGGCGAAATGGCAGCCCTTGTCCGTGCGGCCATAGTGCAGAAGCTTCGGGAACGCGCGTTCGGTCCAACTCTTCGGTGCGGTGTAGATTTCACTGGGGTTCGCAGTCGCACCGACGGGAATGGTGATGCCCTTGGCGTCGAAGAAGCCGGCCTTCGCCGTTTGCGTATGTTCCCAATAGAGACGTGCCGACGAGATCGCCGTGTTCGTCAGCCAGTAGAACGTGATGTTGTCGAGGATGTCATCGCGGGTAAGGCCCTCCGGCTCTCCATCGAAGGAGCGGGCGATCAGCGCATAACTGTCCGCATCGTGATCGAGGATCCACGCCGCCAGGCCGGCCGGTGAATCGACGATCCCGTAGAGCGTTTGCGGACGAAGAGCCATCTCGTTGGCGTAGCCCAAGCCGTTTTTGTAGAAGAACGCTACCTGCTCGTAGGCACGCTTCTCGTCGGGGCCAAGATCAGCGGGGGGCGGACCGCCGGAGGCCAGCGCCTTCACGATCTCCGGCGGAATGGTCCCCGGCATATTCGTGTGGATGGCGACCAGCTCGGGAGGTGCGATCAGGGCCATCTGTTCCGTGATGAGTGCTCCCCAATCGCCGCCCTGCGCGACGTAGCGGTCGTAGCCGAGGCGTTTCATCAGCACGATCCACGCCCGCGCGATGCGCCCGGGATCCCAACCCGTTTCGGTGGGCTTGCCGGAAAAGCCGTAGCCCGGCATCGACGGGATCACCACGTCGAACGCCTCCGCCTCCGTGCCTCCGTGCGCAGTGGGATTGGTGAACGGGTCGATGATCTTCAAAAGTTCGATGACCGAACCGGGCCAGCCGTGCGTGATGATGACAGGCAGGGCGCCCTGATGCTTAGACTTCACATGGATGAAGTGGATGTCGAGTCCATCGATCTCAGTGACGAAATTCGGCAGGGCCTTCAACTGCGCCTCGCACTTGCTCCAATCGTATTCCGTTCGCCAGTACTGCATGAGCTTCTGCATTGTGGCGAGTTGCACGCCCTGCGTTGGCCCTACAGTTGCTGGGGTCGACCAGATCCGCCGGGACGCCTCGTCGGAGACGAGTTCGCGCTGGGGCCAGCGCGTGGCGGCGATGCGCCGGCGAAGCTCATTGATCTCCTCCTGCGGGAAACTGACGGTGAAAGGGCGGATGGTATCGCTCGTGGATGCGGCGGCCAATTGCGACGGGAGCAGGCTTGCCGCGCCGGCGGCGGCGATGCCGGCCGCCGCAGTGCCCAAAAGTCGCCGGCGATCCTGGTCGATTGCTTCGGAGGTTCTGGTCGTGTCCATGGGTCTCTCCTGGGTTGATGGGTTTGCGATCTATCTGCGTAGCTTGAACTACGCCCAGGAGGCGGGATTTGCCCGTTATGCGTCGTGAGCTTGTGTTAGCCGCTGCCAGCCTGCCGCTTTTTTGAGCAGATAGGAGGCGCCTAGACTGTGAGACTCCCTATGGTGCAGGTGCGCTCCTTGACTTAAACTGCGACGCTGGGTGCAGGCGGCTCCAAAAGAAGACGCCATGACGAAAACGGGAATACAAGCCAAAGACAGATTGTCGTTTGGCCCTTTCCATTTTGCTGCGGGTGAAAGGCTTCTGACAAGAGAAGGCGCTCCCGTAGAGCTGGGTTCGCGCGCCATCGACATTCTCATAGTCCTGACCTCTGCACCGAATGAAGTCGTCAGCAAGAAAGATATAATGTCGCGGGTTTGGCCGGATGTCGTCGTCGAGGAAGGCAGCCTGCGGTTCCACATGACCGGACTGCGCAAGGCGCTGGGCGATGGAAAGGATGGCGCGCGGTACATCGCGACCCTTCCGGGGCGGGGCTATTGCTTCGTTGCGCCGGTTTTGCGATTAAACAGCCCACGCGACGAAGCCCTATTCATTGCCGCTGAGTTTCCGCACGCGAATCTTCCAAACCGCTTGAGCCGGATGGTCGGACGGGACGAGGATGTTCTTAAGCTGTCGGTGCAGCTGAATGCTTCGCGGTTCGTCACCATCGTTGGCGCCGGTGGCGTCGGCAAAACCACCGTCGCGATCGCAGTCGGGCATCACCTGATCGAAGCATTTTCAGGGGCGGTCTTGTTCGTCGATCTGGGAATGATCGGCGATCCCGGTCTGGTGACGACAGCCGTCGCCTCGATGCTTGGACTAACGGTTCAAACAGAGGATGCGACGCCCAACCTGATCGCTTACTTGCGCAACAAGCGGATTCTCTTGATCCTCGATACCTGTGAGCATCTCGTGGATGCGGTGGCGCCTCTGGCCTCGAGCATCGTCGATGCGGCGTCACAGGTCTACATCCTGGCGACGAGCCGCGAGGCGCTTCGGGTCGAGGGCGAACATATCTGCCGGTTGGATGCGCTTGCGTTTCCGCCCGACGAACCGGGGCTAACGGCGGCCATCGTCCAGACATTCCCGGCCACCCAGCTGTTCGTCGAGCGAGCGGTGGCAGGTGGCGCTCGTTTGGACGTCGGCGACGCCGAGGCCTTGATCATCGCAAGCATCTGCCGAAAGCTTGACGGGGTGGCGCTCTCGATCGAACTGGCGGCCAGACGCGTCGAATCCTATGGGCTGCAGCAGACAGCCGCGCTTCTCGATCAACGCCTGACACTGCTGTGGCTCGGTTCACGGACAGCGCCGCCGCGTCAGCAGACCTTGCAGGCGACACTAGACTGGAGCTTTGGGCTCCTGACCGACGTTGAGCGCGTGGTGCTTCGCAGGCTCGCTGTATTCGTCGGTCATTTCACGCTCGATGCCGCCCTGGAGGTCGTGACGAGCGCGACCCTCGACCGATCGACCGTCCTTGGCGCCATGGACAGTCTTGTCGCCAAATCGATCGTGGCGACGCGTCCGGTCGGAGCAATGATGCGCTACAGGCTCCTCGATACGACGCGCGCCTACGTTCTCGACATCCGGATCGATGACGCCGAGGCTGCCGATCTGGCAGTGCGCCACGCCGCCTACTATCGGAGATGGCTGGAGCAGACCGGGATCGAGTGGCCAAGCCTGGCGACCGGTGAGGAGCGGGCGCCCCACTTCGCCGCCATCAACAATGTCCGGGCTGCCCTGGAATGGTGCTTCGGCGACAGCGGAAACGCCGAGATCGGCGTCGGACTCGCCAGCGCTGTCGCGCCGGTTTTCCTGGCAATGTCCTTGTTGCCGGAGTGTCATCGCTGGTCTGAAAGAGCAATATTCGCTTTCGACGATGCCGCCCTTGGCGGACTTGACGAGATGCATCTTCAGGCAGCCCTCGGCGTGTCCTTCATGTTCATGCGGGGAGGACGCGACAGGGCGCGCGTAGCTCTGGAGAGGAGCCTGGCGATCGCCGAGGAGCGCGGCGATCCGCTGGACCGGGTGCGTCTGTTGGGTTCGCTCAACATGTTCCATCTGCGGACGGGCAATTTCGCAACCGCCCTTGAGTTTGCAAGGCGTTGTTCAGCCACAGCCGCGACCTTGGACGACTCGGTCGTCAACGCGCTGGCACACTCGATCCTGGGCATCTCGCTCCACCTGCGAGGCGACCTCGCGGAGGCCCGCGCAGAGCTGGAGGCGGCGCTCGACCGTGGGCCGCGCTCCCAGCGGACCACGACGATCTATCTGGGCTTCGAAGGCAAAATCCTGGCCAGGGCCATCCTGGCGAGGAACCTTTGGCTACAAGGCCATCCGGATCAAGCCATGGCACACGCCCGACAGGCCGTCGAAGAGGCTGCCGCCATGGATCATTCTCTAACGTTGGCGATCGCGTTGATCTGGGCGATATCGGTCTTCCTGTGGACCGGTGACCTGAAGAGCGCCGAGGCGTACATAGATATGCTCATCGCCCGCGCGGAATCCCATTCCATGACTCCTTACCTGCTGGTCGGTCGGGGCTTCAAAAGCGAAGTCGCGATCCGTCACGGCGATGCAAAAAGCGGCGTCGAGGGCCTGCAGACATCTCTTCAGAAGCTCCACGCGGCGCCTTATGAATTGCTCACGACGCCGCTCAAGCTCTCGCTAGTTAGGGGACTGTCCGCGATCGGTCAGGTTGATGAAGCCATTGCGTTGATCGATGAGTCGCTTGGTCAAGTCGAAAAGAACGGCGACCAGTTGTACCTCCCGGAGTTGCTACGGATGAAGGGAAGCCTCCTGCTCCAGTCGGAGCGCAACCGTGATGAAGCTGCCGCCTACCTCATGCAGGCACTGGAGTTGAGCCGAAGTCAGCGCGCACGGGCATGGGAGTTGCGAACCGCAATCGACATGGCGACGCTGATGGCCGGGCGCGGGGAGATCAACAGCGCTCGCGAGCTCTTGCAGTCGGTTGCGGCGTATTTTGTGGAGAGCCTGAATACGGCGGATGTCGGGGCTGCCGAACACCTGCTGGCGACGCTGAGGTAGAGCCTCAATGCCACTTCTCCTAATGGTGTCGTCCGCTCCCGGCGCAATTTCGACGGTGGTGTGGGCACTATTAATGTCGGCTTCGGGAGGACAGGAGTGGCTGGCTGAATGACCGACATGAGGCGAATTCCGGTCCGACAGCTTTTTGGGCCGGAAGCGGCCGGTCCGGTCTGCGGACAAATCGGTAAAAAAGCAGACATCTCTATGCTAAACATCGCAAGAGACATATGGACCCGCTGAATACGTCAGGCTCACGCAGCCATCGAATCGACGAACAATGCTAACCGAACGTCGCCGTTGCAGTCGAGGCTCCTATCTGCACCATCGCCGATCGACCGAGGGTGACGCAAGTCCGAGCCCATCGGTTGTTCAAGATGGCGTCAATGGCTTCCAGATGTGGGTGGAAATGATGTCCCGCAGCTCCGTGCGCACCGCACGGAAGAGTGGGCGAAAGTTCGAGGACATCGGTCGGTGCGAGGAGGTCGCGAGGATCAGCTGTCGGGTAATCGGCGGGTCGAATGGCCAGACCTCGAGGCGGCCAGCCTCAACGAGGAGATGGACCGACGCATAGGGCAGAACCGTGTAGCCGGCTCCCTCCTCCACCAGGAGCAGGGTCGAAGGCATGGCCTCAAGCTCCATCTCGACGCGCGGATAGATGCCATGCTCAGCCAATGTGTTGTCGATAAGCCGCCGCAGCCCGTGCGGGCGGCTGGGCAGGATCATCGGCAGTTCGGCGAAGATGTTGAGGCCAACCGGACAGCGCGGCAGCACGCGCTCGTGCAAGGCCGGTCCGATCAGGTACAGTTCGTCATCGGCCAGCGGTTCGGTCAGCACGGAAGGATGGTTCGGCGAATTGTAAAGCACGGCGGCATCGATGCGGCCGGCAATCAGCCATTCCAGGATATGACCACTGAAGCCTTCGATCACCTGCAGCGCGACATTGGGAAACTCGTTCTTGATCTTCTTGACCAGCGGCACCGTCAGCACGGTACCGACCGAGGGCGGCACGGCAAGCACCAACTTCCCCTTCGGCGAGGATTTGAGGTTGGACACCGCATTCTGCGCCAGCCGCATCCGCTCGACGATCTCGTCGGCATGGGCCTTCAGAAGCCCGCCCGCCTCGGTCAGCACCACACCGCGGCCGTTGCGATAGAACAGCTCGACGCCGAGCTCCTCCTCAAGCCCACGAATATGGCGCGTGACCATCGGCTGGGTGACGTTGAGGTCGAGCGCGGCCTTCGAGAAGCTGCCCGCCGCACCAACGGCGATGAATACCTGTAGCTGCTTCGTGTCCAACTCTCACCCATCTGGCCATCCGCTGCGGCAAAGCTTTCAGGAATTTTCCGTGGTGTCTTCTTACTTCCCGAATGGAAATCTCAGGCCTCGGACATTCAGGAAGACTGCATAGACCGAAGTCGTCGCCGTGATGAACAGCCGATTGTTGCGCGGCCCGCCGAACGCCACATTCGCAACCATTTCAGGCACTTGAATCTTTCCGATCAGCTCGCCATCCGCTGTATGGCACTGGACGCCGTCCCAGGCGCTGATCCAGAGATTGCCCACGACATCGATGCGGAAGCCATCCGGTATGCCCGGAGAAATCTCGGCGAACACGCGGGAATTTATCAGTTTTTCGCCCTCCACGTCAAACAACCTGACGTGGTGAGGCGCATTGCCGTCAGTGAGAAATCCGGAGTCCGAAATATAGAGCTGTTTTTCGTCTGCCGAGAACGCAAGCCCGTTCGGCATGAAGAAATCGTCGGCGACGACGGTGACCTTTCCCGATAGCGGCTCGATCCGATAGACGCGGCAGCCCGGCTGTTCCTGAAGGCTCCTGCGACCAACATAGTCGGAGATGATCCCGTAATTCGGATCGGTGAACCAGATGCTGCCGTCCGACTTCACCACCACGTCGTTCGGCGAGTTCAGCCGCTTGCCGTCGAACGCATCGGCCAGCACCGTGACCGAGCCATCCCATTCGGTGCGCACAACCTGGCGCTCGCCCTGCATGCAGGTGACGAGCCGCCCTTCCCGGTCGCGCGTATTGCCGTTCGGATTGGCGATGTTGCCGCGAAAGAGAGACACTGCGCCAGTTTATTCATCCCAGCGCAGCATGCGGTCATTGGGAATGTCGCTCCACACCAGCGACCGGTGGTCGGCGAAATAGACCGGCCCCTCCGTCCAGCGATTCCCCGTATGGATGGTTTCGAGGAAAGCGACAGGATCGATCAGATCGCCGAACCTCGCATCGATGATCTCATAACAGGACATCGACGGTCTCGCTTACGGCAGGCGGATGGCGACGGTCTTGGTCTCGGTGTAGAGTTGGAGCGCCTGCTCGCCGAGTTCGCGCCCCCAGCCGGATTGCTTGAAACCGCCGAAAGGCATGGTGACGTCGTTGAAGTTGTGGCAGTTGATCCAGACCGTGCCCGACTTGATCTTCGCGGCCAACCGGTGCGCGGCACCGAGATTGTTGGTCCAGATCGAGGCGGCCAAGCCATATTCCGTGTCGTTGGCGTCCCTGGCGAGTTGATCTAGGTCCTCATCGTCGAAGGGCATCGCACAGGCCACGGGCCCGAATATTTCTTCGCGGATGACCGACATGTCAGGCCGCGTGTTGGCAATTAGGGTTGGCTTGACGAAATAGCCCACCTCGCCGGCGCGTGCACCGCCGGTGACGATCTCGGCGCCGTCGGATCTGCCTTCCCAGATCAGCCGCGTGATGCGTTCCATCTGCTGCTGCGAGACGACGGGGCCAAGTTCGGTCGAGGGGTCAAGCCCGGCGCCGAGCTTCAGCCTCTCGGCACGCTCGGCGACGCCGGACATCACCTTGTCGTAAATCTTCTTGTGAACGAAGAAGCGCGTTCCCGCACCGCAACTCTGGCCGGCATTGAAGAACGCGGCGCTGGAAGCGCCTGCCACCGCCATTTCGATATCGGCATCGGCAAGCACGATGGTCGGCGCCTTGCCGCCGAGTTCGAGACTGACCTTCTTGAGATTGCCTGTCGCCGCGCGCGCGATCAGCCGGCCGACTTCGGTCGAACCGGTGAAAGCGATCTTGTCGATATCCGGATGGGCCGACATCGGAGCGCCAACGGCCTCGCCAAAACCTGTCAAAATGTTGACCACGCCTTCCGGGAATCCGGCTTCCTGGACCAGCCTGCCGAAATAGAGCGCGCCGAGCGGCGTCTGCTCTGCCGGTTTCAGGATGATCGTGCAGCCGGCCGCCAATGCCGGCGCCACCTTCCAGGCCAGCATGGCGAGCGGAAAGTTCCATGGAATGATCTGGCCGACCACGCCGGCCGGTTCGCGGCGCGTGTAGGCATGCCAGTCGCCCGGCGCATTGATGGTCATGGCCTCGCCGTTGATCTTGGTCGCCCAACCGGCGTAGTAGCGGAAGGTCTCGGCGGTAAACGGCACCTCGCCATTCCTGGAATCGCCGATCGGCTTGCCGCTTTCGTAGGAGTTGAGTGTCGCCAGCATGTCGAGATTGGCGTCGATGAGATCGGCCAGCTTCCAGATCAGCTTGGCGCGCTGGGCCGGCACCATTTTCGACCATGGACCGTCGAGCGCCTTGCGCGCCGCCTTGACCGCGAGATCGACGTCGGCCCTGTCGCCCGCCGGCACCGCAGCGATGACCTGGCCGTTCGACGGATCGACCACGTCGAGCGTCTTTCCAGAATTTGCCGGCAGCCATTCATTGCCGACCAACATCGCGTGCCTACCGCCCACGAACTTGGCCACCTCGGGATCGAGTTGCGGCACGGCGTCGAAACGTATGGCCATGGCTTTCTCCTCGAAGGTCGTGTCCGATCAGCGCTGAACGAACGGCGCCGGAATGGAATTCCCGCCGTCGATCCAGACACTTTTTTCCTGGAGATATTCGTAGATGGCGGTCTGGCCGTTCTCCCGCCCGAAGCCCGACTGCTTGTAGCCGCCGAAGGGCGAGAGATAGCTGGTCGCACGATACATGTTGACCCATATGCTGCCGGCTTCGAGCCGTTCAGGCAGGCGGATCGCGCGGCCGAGATCCTGCGTCCACAGACCGGCCGCGAGGCCGTAAATGCTGTCATTGGCGATCGCCACCGCCTCGTCCTCATCCTCGAACGGAATGATCGAGAGCACCGGTCCGAAGACTTCTTCCTGCGCGATGCGCATGGACTGCTTGACGTTGCCGAAGATCGTCGGCTCGACGAACCAGCCGTCGGCGATCGACTCGTCCTCGGGCACCTTGCCGCCCAGCAATTGCGTTGCACCCTCGCCATTGGCGATGCCGATATAGTCGAGCACCTTCTTACGCTGCGGCAGCGTCGTGATCGGACCGACCTGCGTTTCGGGATCGAGCGGATCGCCAATCTTCGCGGTCCTTGCGAACTCGACCAGTTTTTCCGTCACCTGGTCATAGACGGAGCGCTGCACGAGCGCGCGCGAGCCGGCGATGCAGGTCTGCCCCGTCGCTGCGAAGATGCCGGAAACGAGGCCGGGTATGGCCGCTTCCATCTTGGCGTCGGCGAAGACGATGTTGGCGGATTTACCGCCGAGCTCCAGCGTCACCTTCTTCAGCCCACCTGCGGCCGATTGATAGACGCGGCGGCCGGTGGCGTCGCCGCCGGTGAAGGCCACTTTCGCGACATCGGGATGCGTGACCAGCCGGTCGCCGATCTCGTTGCCGAAGCCGGTTATGATGTTGACGACGCCCTTGGGAAAGCCGGCTTTTTCGAAGAGCTGGCCGAAGAACAGCGCCGAGACAGAGGAGAATTCCGATGGCTTCCAGACGATCGTGTTGCCGGCGGCAAGTGCTGGAGCCAGCTTCCAGGTCGCCAACATCAGCGGCGAATTCCACGGCGTGATCGCGGCTACGACCCCGAGCGGTTCCTGGCGCGTGTAGTTGAACACGCCCGGCTTGTCGATCGGGATAACACGCCCCTCGATCTTGTCGGCAAGGCCGCCAAAGAAGCGGAACCATTGCGGAATATATTTGCACTGCATCCGCATTTCATTGATCAGCTTGCCATTGTCGCGGGTTTCGAGAATGGCCAGATTTTCGGCTTCCTCGGCGACCAGATCGGCAAAGCGCGCCATGATCTGTCCGCGCGCGCTCGGGCTCATTTTGCGCCATTCGCCGCGGAAGGCGTCGACGGCGGCCTGAACGGCCGCGTCGACATCGGCAACCCCGGCGCGCGGAACCAGCGCCCAGGCCTTGCCGGTGAAGGGATCGAAGGATTCGAAACGATCACCCGATGCCGAGGCGACCAAGCGCCCGCCGACCAGCATCGAAAGTTTTTCCGCGGCGAGCGGCGGGCGCGTCGTCATGCCTGGGCTTCCTGCATGGCCTCGCGGGCGAGCCGGAAGGCATCGACCCCTGCCGGCACGCCGGCATAGATCGCTACCTGCAGCAGCACCTCGCGGATCTCATCCTTGGTGACGCCGTTGCGAAGCGCGCCCTTCACATGCATTTTCAGCTCGTGTGGCCGGTTGAGCGCAGCCAGCATGGCAAGATTCAGCATGCTGCGCGTCTTCTTGTCGAGCGTATCGCGGCCCCATACGGCGCCCCAGCAATACTCCGTCACCAGTTCCTGCATCGGTCGATTGAAATCATCGGCGCTGGCAAAGGATTTCTCGACGAACTCCGCGCCCAGAACCGATTTGCGGATCTCAAAACCCTTGTCGAATACGTCCTTGCCCATTTGGGTAGTCCTTTCCTGTTTGGTGGAGGTCAGAGGCCGGGGGTCGGCCGATATTTGCGGCCACGCGCAATCACATGACCGAGCGAACCATTGGTCAGATAGATCTGCGTTGCCTTGGAATCATACTGGACATTTTCCTGCCCGGGATAGCCGATCAGTTCACGCACGCGGGGGTTCATGTAATAGGTGGCGATGGCAATGGTGGTGATCGCGGAGAAGGCTTCGCCGTCTTGCCTGTTGATTTTTTCCAGATGTGCCTCCGCGCCGGTGGACGGATCTATGGCGATGGCACGGGCAAAGGCCTCCTTGAGATCGATGCGGAAATCGAGGGATTTCTCGACGTCCGCGTACGTGCAGACATCGCTGAATTTCGGCATCTTGCCATGCGCCGGGATCAGAAAATCGGCGAGCGCGAAAAAGACTTGTTCCTTCGCCATTTCAGGCCACCTTCTGATTGCGGCGCTCGGCAATCATGCGCTGCGTATTGCGCAACGCAACGGCCATGATGGTCGCCGTCGGATTGGTGGCGCCCGAGGTCGGGAAGGTCGAGGCGTCCATGACATAGAGGTTCGGCACGTCATGGCAGGCGCCCCATTGATCGACGACGGAGCGCTTGGGGTCGTCGCCCATGACGGTTGTGCCGATCAGGTGCCAGCCGGATTCGCGCACCGGTGTCGAAACCAGCGTCTCGATGGCCCCGGCGGCACGCACTGATTCCAGGCAACGGTCGATATTGAACTGCAACAGCCGGTTGGAATTCTCGTTGACCTTGTAGACGATCTGCGGTGCCGGCAGGCCATCGGAATCCACCAGATCCTTCGACAGCACCACTTGGTTGCTCTCCTCCGGCAGGTCTTCGCCGACGATTCCCCAGATCAGCGAATGGCCGAAGCGGCGGGCAACGTTCTCATGCAGTTTGGCGCCCCAGAAATCCTGGAAGCGGCCTTCCTCGGCGACATAGACCTTCGAGCCGGTCGCACCGGACACGCCGACCGGTCCGCCCGACGGCATGCAGTTCCATTTTGAGCCGCGCACGAAGCCGCGGCTTTCGTCCGTCTCGTAGAATTCCAGCGAATAGACCTGCTGACCGAAGGGGCCACGCCAGGAATCAAGCGGATCCTCGTAGGAGGCGAGCACGCTTGCGAAGGGATGCATCATCAACCGCTTGCCGACCATGCCCGAGGAATTGGCGAGCCCGTCCGGATTCCTGGAGCCACCCGACATCAGCAGCAGCCGCGGCGTGCCGACGCCATTGGCGCACAGGATGACGACCTTGGCGCGCTGGCGCCGCTCGCGCCCATTGGCGTCGATATAGACGACGCCGGTGGCGAGCCCCTGGTCGTTGGTCTCGACCTCCTTCACCCGTGCACGGGTGATCAGCCGCGCGCCGGCCTTCAACGCCAAGGGCCAATGCGAGCGGTCGGTCGTCGACTTCGCCCCCTCGGGGCAGCCGGTAAGGCAGGTGCCACGGCGCACGCATGGATTGAGCTCACCGAACTTCTCCGACGGGATTGCATTGCTTCCCGGCCACCAGTGCCAGCCCATCTTCTCCATGCCGAGCGCGCCGCGCAGGCCGACGGACCCCATCGGCAGCGCCGGAAAGGGATAGGCGCCGCGCGGCGGAAAGGCCGGATCGCCGGATAGGCCTGAGACCCCCACTTCGCGCTCAATCTCGAGCTGATAGGGCAAGAGGTCCTCATAGCTGAAGGGCCAGTCCTCGGCCACGCCGTCCATCGAGCGTACCCGGAAATCGGACGGCAGGAAATGCATCCACTGCGCGCCATAGAGCGTGGCGCTGCCGCCGACGCCGGCGAACATCAGCGGATTTATATCCGTCGTGGACGTATCGACGGGGTAGTCGTTCGGGTTGTCGCGAACATTCGGATTGGGATGCCAGAGCTTGGTGCTGACCAGCTCGTGTTCCGGGCGGGCGCCGGTGTAGTCGTCATAGTTCGGCCACTCGCCCTGTTCCAGCACGACCACGGAAATGCCGGCGCGCGCCAGATGAAGTGCTGCGACCGAGCCGGACGGGCCGGCGCCGACGATCACCACATCCACTTCTTCGTCGCGTCCCGGCCGTGCATTGCGTTGCGCCAGAATTTCAACCGTCATTCTCTTCCTCCCTCGAGGTCCATCAACCGCATGACGCTCAGGCGAGCCGTGTCCGGTAAAAGG
The DNA here is from genome assembly GCF_040321655.1 of Mesorhizobium sp. M0306. Lineage (NCBI taxonomy): Bacteria > Pseudomonadati > Pseudomonadota > Alphaproteobacteria > Hyphomicrobiales > Phyllobacteriaceae > Mesorhizobium > Mesorhizobium sp. M0306. Next base: position 32,718 of record NZ_JAMYRY010000035.1, read on the forward strand.
CCGCGGCGCCGATGATGATGATGCCTTTGATGATGAGCTGCATCTCGATCGGAAAACCGAGCAGCAGCACCAGGTTGTTGATCACGACCAGCACGGCCACACCGAGCAGCGCGGCAAAGACATTGCCGCGGCCGCCGGAAAGCGCGACCCCGCCCATCACCGCCGCGACGATCGAATCCAGTTCGTAGCCTTGCCCGACCCAGTTCGACACGGTGCCGACATAGCCGAGCAGGAAGAGCCCGCCTATGCCGGCGCAGACTGAGCATATGACGTAGCAGAGGATCACGACGCGGTCGGGCGCGACTCCATTGAGGAACGCGGCTTTCGGATTGCTGCCCACCATGAATATTTCCCGGCCGAGGCGCGACCGGTGCAGCACGATGCCGAAGGCAGTCGCCAGGAATGCCAGCGTGATCAGATTGACGGGAATGCCAAGGATGCGTCCGGAGGCCAGAAAGCCCATGCCGGGCGGCAGCGTGCTGATCGGCGCGCCGCCAGTGTAGGCGAAGCGTGCGCCTTGTAGGATGATCATCATTGCCAGCGTCGCGAGAAACGGGCTGACATTGCGCTTGGCCACCAGCCAGCCATTGATCAGGCCGACCACGGCCGACAGGGCAATCGCAGCGATGAAGATCAACGGGATCGCCTCGTTGGTCGTGGCTTTGAAGGCGGTCGCCAGCACGGCCACCGTCGCCATCAATGAGGCCACGGAAAGATCCAGTCCGCGCACCAGGATGACAAAGGTCTGGCCGACGACGACCATGCCAAGCGGTGCGGCGATCGTCAGCACATTGACCATGTTGGCCGGCCGCAGAAAGGTCGGTGAAGCGACAGCCGCAACGACCATCAGCGCGACCAGGAAGATCACCAGTCCGTAGCGCTCGAAGACGGACGACATGGAAATGCTTTGCGATCGCTGCATCGGGGTATCGAGAGGCGTCATCGCTATTTCCGCCTCGCGCTGTGAATGCCTACCGCGATGATGATGATGAGACCCTGAATGACCCACTGGTAGTAGGACGAGACATTCACGAAATTCAGCAGGCTGTTCAGCATGGTGACGAGCAGCACGCCAAGGAACGTGCCAAGCACGCCACCCCTGCCCCCGGCCAGGATGGTGCCCCCGACTACGACCGGCGTCACCGACTGCAGCGTCAGCGCGACGCCGATGCGTGGGTCGCCGACACCGGTTCGCGCGGTCAGGAAAATCGCCGCTATCCCGGCGCACAGGCCCGACAGCGCATAGGCGAGCACCACGATGCGATCGACGGGCAGGCCGTTCAGCCGCGCCGCTTCCCGATCGCCGCCGACGAAGTAGATGCTGCGGCCCGTGCGCGTCCGCTGCAGCGAAAGCCCGGCGAGCGCGAAGATCACGACCAGCACGAGGGCGCTGAACGGAATGCCGCCGACCTTTGCATAGGCAATATCCGCGAAGGCGCGCGGTACGGAGCCGCCGGGCTCCTTGCGGTACATCAGCGTTGCGCCGAAGATGATCGAGGACATGCCGAGCGTGACGATCAGGGGATGGACGCGCAGCACGATCGTCAGCAACCCGTTGAGCGCGCCGACAGCGGTGGCGGCGACCAATGCGAGCGGCAGTGCAAGCCAGACCAGATCAGGGCGCCATTCCAGGAAGTTCGCCAGAAAGACGGTGAGCGCACCGACCAGCGAACCGATCGCCAGATCGATGCCGCCCATCAGCACGACGAAAGTCTGGCCAAGGCTGACCGTGCCGAGCACAATGAGCTGCTGGAGCAGATTGCCGATGTTGCGCCAGGTCAGGAACCGGTCCGACAGCAAGCCGCCAGCGACGGCAAGCAGCACCAGCAGCACAGCCACGATCAGATAGGAAAGCATCAGCCGGTTGCGGCGAAGATCCATGACGATCGCGCTCATCCAACCGGCTCCGCATGCTGATCCATGTCCGCCTTGCGGTCCCCGACGGATCGCACGGCGAGATCCATGATCGGCTCCTCGCCAAGCGCATCGCCCTTGATTTCGCCGACGATATGGCCCTGCGCCATCACGAAGACCCTGTCGGAGAGCCCGACGATTTCGGGCAGTTCCGAGCTGATCATCAACACGCCGACGCCCGAATCCGCCAGCCGGCGCACGATTCGGTAGATCTCCACCTTGGCCCCGATATCGACGCCGCGCGTCGGTTCGTCGAGGATGAGCAGCCTGCTGGCGATCCGCGACCAGCGGCTGAACAGCACCTTCTGCTGATTGCCGCCCGAGAGATTGCCGATCTTCACGTCAGGCGACGGTGTCGCGACCGAAAAATCCTGGATCTGCCGCGTGGCCACCGCACGTTCTTGCTTACGGTCGATCAGCCCGCGTTTCGTTATGGCATCGAGATCGGGTGCCACGATGTTGGCGGAGATCGGCAGGCCGAGAAACAGGCCGTCGTCCTTGCGGCTCTCGGTCAGAAAACCGAGCCCATGGCCGATCGAACCCTTCGGAAGCTTTCTCTCGAATGGCTTGCCATCGAATTCGATCACGCCGCTCTCGACGGCGCGCGTGCCGAAGATGGCCTCGGCGACCTCCGTGCGTCCCGAGCCGACCATGCCGGCCACGCCGACGATTTCGCCAACCTTGACGTTAAGGCTGACGTCGCGGACGCGCGGACCAGCCCTTAAATTGCGAACGGTGAGTACATCCGGTCCGTCCGCCGGTGCGGTACGCCGCGACGGATAGATCTGGCTGAGCCGGCGACCGACCATTCTGGTGATCATCTCTTCACGCGTCAGCGCGCTTACCGGGCTCGTGCCGACGAGCTGGCCGTCCTTGAGGATCGTCACCCTGTCGGCGATCTCGAAGATCTCTTCGAGCCGATGGGAGACATAGACGATGCCGACGCCTTCGTTGCGCAGTCTGCGCATATTCTCGAACAAAAGATCGACCTCGCGGCCAGCGATGACCGCCGTCGGCTCGTCCAGAATGAGCAGCCGCACCTCGCCGACCAGGGCTTTCGCGATCTCGACCATTTGCTGATCGGCAAGCGGCAATTCGTCGATCTTGGCGTGGGTTGGAATATCGACGCCGAGCTGTGCGAGGATTTCAGCCGCACGGGCATGGCGGGCGCGGTTCGAAATGAGCCCCAGCAGCCCACGGGGCTGAGCATCGACCAGAATGTTTTCGGCAACCGAAAGCTCGGGAAAAAGCGCGAGCTCCTGGTGGATCACGTGGATGCCCGCCGCGCGCGCTTCCTTCGGCGACTGCCAGGAAACCGGCTTGCCGAGATAGGTGATGGTGCCGGAATTGGGTTTGGTCACGCCGCCCATGACGCGGATCAGCGTCGACTTGCCCGCGCCGTTCTCGCCCAGAAGCGCGTGGATCTCGCCTGGCTGGACGGCGAAATCAACCTTGTCCAGGGGTTTGACTCCAGGATAGTCCTTCTCGATCTGGTTGAGCTCAATTACAGACGCTGACATATCCGGCGCTCGAACTGTTCAATTCACGTCCGGTGCGCGCCAAGCTTGGCGCGCACCGGGTCGCTTGGGAGGCTACTTCGGATAGTCGGGATTGAATGTGCTCGGATTATAGCCGGCGGGCAGCCCGTTGCTTGGCGACAGATCGCCCGGATCGTCCATGCTGACGTGATCGAGCAGATGCCTATCGCCCTTGACCGAGACCGTATCGGCGCCCGGCGACGTGACGACCTGGAAGCTGACCTCGACCTTGTCCGGGACCGAAATACCCTTGAGCACGTCGAGCGCCGTCTCGATGCCGGTGATGCCCATCGATGTCGGATAGTCAATGCCGACCATCTTGATGTTGTGCTGGTTGGCCAGCTGATACATCCGGGCGACGTCGCCGCCGGTCATCGGCGGAAATTCGCCGTCCTTGTAGCCGGCATCAAGAAACGCCTCGATCGCGCCATAGCCCTGAAGCGCGCTGTCGGCCAGGACCCCGTTGATGTTCTTGCCGTGCTTCTGGATCAGCGCCGCCATCACCGACTTGCCGGTGGCCGGGTTCCAGTCGCAATACTGCTTCTCGAGCACCTTGATATTAGGGAATTTCGAGAACACTTCCTCGTTCGCCTTGATGCGGATTTCCGCCACGCTGGAACCGGCAATGCCTGGCAGCATGACAATATTGCCCTTGCCGCCGAGCGTCTCGCACAGCCACTGAGCCTCGAGACGGCCAAGCGCCCAATCGGACGCGGTGACGTAGGTGATGTAATTTGCGGCCGTCTTGACCTTGCGGTCGACCATGACGACGGGAATGCCCTGCTCCGTGGCGCGGCCGACCACGGAATCGAGCGCGTCTTCGGTCGAAGCCGCGATAAGCAGGATGTCAACGCCCTGGCTGATCAGATCCTGGATGTCGGCGATCTGCTTGGAAGGATCGTCATTGGCATCGGTGACCAGGAGATGAGCGATCTCGTCGCGGTGCTGGCCGGCGGACCAGAGGACGCCGTGCTGGAAGGCGACGCGCCAGGCATTCGAAATTGAGGCATTGGAGAAGCCGATCGTATAGGGACCGTCCTTCTTCCACTTCGATGTGTCGACCATGGTATTGGCATTAGGATTCCACATCCAGGTGCGCGGCGCGCCATAGTAGCCGGGTTTCGTTTCCGGCTCCGAAGCGACGGCTGCGCTGGTCTGGGCGAGCTGGATGGCCGGCGCGGCGGCCATGGCTGCCGCCACGGCCGGCATGCCTCGGATAAAGCTCTTACGCGAGATCCTGTGGTCTAATATGCTCTTTATTGACATTGGTTCCTCCTCCTGAACGCTCGACAGAGCGCTTAAAATTCTCCTCGTATTCGTGCACACGAGACAGTATAAACACACAATAGATGTTTATATCCCGGGCAAATCGCCCGACTATTTCCTGACAACCTCCAATTCAGGAAAATTCGATTGAAAGCGATTTGACGCAAATTAGCCGTCGATTACCCACGATCGTCAATCTGCCGTCTTGTAATAACTGCTATTACCTTTTTGCCCATTGGGAGCAGCGAAGAATGCGACTTATGTAGCAGCCGGTGCCGGGCGCTTGAGGTGCGTTCCGTCGGAGGAGAGGCCGTGAATATTCTTGTTGTCTTGCGCATGATCCCGGATTCCGCGGGCGAACTTCAGCTTGGCGAAGACGGGCGCAGCATCGATCGGGAATGGCTGGATTTCCAACTCAACGATTTCGACGATCACGCCCTCGAGGAAGCAATCCTGATCAAGGAGGCCGTCGGCGCGAAGGTGACTGCGGTCGCCGTCGGCGAAGGCGCCAGCCGGGTGCTGCAAATGGCTGCGGCGCGCGGCGCCGACGAGGTCGTCGCCCTTCAATCCGAAGAGGATGCCATGATCTCCTCGCGCGATATCGCGGCGTCCATTGCGTCGATGGCGCGGGTAAAATCCGCCGACCTTGTCCTGTGCGGCGTTCAATCGACGGAGGACATTTTCGGCCAGCTCGCACCCTATGTCGGCGCGCTGCTCGACTGGCCGCATGTTTCTGGCACCAACCGTATCGTTGCGAACGGCACCGTGCTTCGGGTCACGCAAGAGCGCGGCGCTGGTGTCGCCGTGACCTACGAGCTGGCCATGCCGGCGGTTCTGGGCGTCCAAACGGCGTCCAAGGCACCGCGCTACGTCTCCGGCAGCAAGCTCCGCGAGGCATCTAAGACGCCCATCGGCCGCGCCACGCCCGAATCGTCAGGCTTCGAGCGTTCCGCCGAGATCATCACATTGCGTCTGCCAGTCCAGGGCGGCTCCGGCGAGAACCTCGGCGGCAATGCGGAGACCGTCGCCGATCGCCTCGTCACCATCCTGACAGCCAAAGGCCTGGCAAGGAACTAAGCCATGAAATTGATTGCCTGCACGGAAGGCCGCTCCAGCAAGATCGAAGCCTTCTCACTTGAAATGATCGCCGCGGCGCGATCGCTCGGTCAGGCCGGGGACGAGGTCGTCGCCTTTTTCGCCGGCCGTGACGCGGAAGGCGCTTCCGCTTCCTTCGGTGCCGCCGATCGCCTAATAGTGGCCCGCGCCACAAAATCGGATGTTATTCCCGCCGAGACTTATGCTCGACTTCTACGCGACGTCATCACTGCCGAGAGCCCTGGTCTGGTCCTGGTTCCCTATTCGGCAAATGGACTGGACGTGGCAGCCGACATCGCGGCGCGAACCGGCTGGCCGCTCATCTCCTATGTCAATGAAATCAAGCGGCATGGTGAAAGCCTGACGATCGTCGCGCAGATGTATGGCGGCAAGATACTCGCCGAATGCGAAGTGCAGCTGCCCGCCATTCTGATGATCAACCCGGGGGCCTTCGCGGAGGCAGCGCCAGGCCCGATCGCCGCCGTGAGCGTGCAGACGATCGATGCCGACCCCGCGCTCACCAGCGGCAAGGTGAAGATGGTGGCCATCGACGTGCCGGATTATGCCGACGTCGATCTGACGACAGCCGAGAGGATCGTGTGCGTGGGCCGCGGCATCGGCGACGAGGCAAGCATCGACCTTGCCCGCAATCTGGCGACGATGCTGGGGGCGGAGATCGCCGGCAGCCGTCCTGTCGTCGACAATGGCTGGCTGCCTAAGCTGCGCCAGGTCGGCAAATCGGGCCAGAAGGTGAAGCCGAAACTCTATCTGGCGCTCGGCGTGTCCGGTGCGCCCGAACATCTCGAGGGCATGTCGCAGGCCGACCTCATCATTGCCGTCAACACCGATCCGAAGGCCCCCATCTTCAATGTCGCGCATTACGGCGCGACCTGTGACCTGTTCGATCTCGTCGCCAATCTGAGCGACAGGCTGCGGGCCGGCTCTGGCCGTTGAGATGGCGTCGACCCTGCCACTCTGGATCCTGGTCATCACAGCACTCGCGTTGACGGCCTGGCGCTCGCGCCGTTACGCGGTTGCTCTTGCCAATGCACCGGCAGCGGCCCGCTTCGACCGCCCGATGCTGCGTCTCCAGGGCGTGATGGTCGCCATCGGCATGCACCGGAAAATGCTCCGCAAGCCGCTTTCCGGCGTGCTTCACGCAATCATCTTCATTTCGTTCTTCGTGCTGTTCACCGCCACGATCGATGCCTTCGGCTCGCGGCTGTTTCCCGGGTTCTCACTTGCGCCTATCGGTGGCGAAACCTGGATTGCCGCTCTGCAGGATATCTTTTCGGTGCTGATGCTGGTCGGCGTCGGACTTGCACTCTATCAGCGTTACGTGCTGCGGCCTGCCCGTTTCGACGGCTCGAGCGGCAGTGATGCGGCAATCATCTATGTGTTGATCGTCCTGATCGTGGCGTCCCTGTTGCTTGAGGCGGCGGCACGCATAGTCGGTGGCGCCGACGGCTCGTGGCGGCCGGTCGCGTCGGCGCTGGCAGGACTGCTCGATCGTGCCGGCATGTCGGCACATGCGGGCGAAGAGCTGTTCTACTGGATTCACATAGGCGCCATTCTGGCGTTCCTTGTCTATATCCCCGGTTCGAAGCACCGGCACATGTTTCTTGCCGCGCCCAACATCTACTTCCGCAGCCTGGAACCGCGCGGCCTGGCGCCCGCGGTCCCGGAAGCGCGTGAGGCTCCAGGCATCGACAGCCTGGGACAGTTCGACTGGAAACAGCAGCTCGACCTTCTGTCCTGCACCGAATGCGGCCGTTGCCAATCGGTCTGTCCAGCCTATGCGGCCGGTCTGCCGCTCAGCCCGAAGTTGCTGATCACAGACATGCGCGATGCGCTTGCCGCGGGACCATCGGCGGCCCCGCTGGTCGGCGGCGTGATTTCCGAGGAGACGCTGTGGGCCTGCACCACCTGCCGGGCCTGCATGGAAGCATGCCCGGTCGAGATCGAGCATCTGCCCAAGATCATCGACATGCGCCGTCATCTGGTCGACGAAGGCCGTGTCGGCCCCGGTCTGCAGGAGGCGCTATCGAACCTGACCCGTCTCGGCAATTCCATGGGCAAGCCTTCCAAGATGCGGGCCCGCTGGACCAGGGAGCTCGGCTTTCCGGTCAAGGACGCGCGCAAGGAACCCGTCGACGTTCTGTGGTTCGTCGGAGACTACGCGTCCTACGATCCGCGCGTTCAGGAAATCACCCGCAAAGTTGCCGAACTACTGACCGCGGCTGGCGTCGATTTCGGCATTCTCTTCGATGCCGAGCGCAACAGCGGCAACGATGTGCGGCGTGCCGGCGAAGAAGGTCTGTTCGAGACGCTCGCTCAGTCCAACATCGATGAGATCAAGGCGTGCAGCTTCAACCGGATCATGACCACCGATCCGCATAGCCTGAATGCGCTGAAGAACGACTATCAGCATTTCGGCGCGGCGTTCGAGGTGCTGCACTATACGGCGCTGCTGACGGAACTCATCGCGGCTGGAAAACTCGACCTGCATGTCGCCGACGGCGCCAGGGTCACCTATCACGATCCCTGCTATCTTGGACGCTACAATGGCGGCTTCGATGCGCCGCGCGAGCTGATCCGCGCCGCCGGCTACACGCTTCACGACATGCCGCGCTGCCGCGAGAATTCCTTTTGTTGCGGCGCCGGCGGCGGCCGCATCTGGCAAGGCGACGACGGCGTGACCGAGCGGCCGAGCGAGAACCGCATCCGTGAAGCGCTGCGCCTGGGCGACGTCGCCTATTTCGTCGTCGCCTGCCCGAAGGACAAGGTGATGTACACCGCCGCGATCGATGCGCTCGGCGTGGCCGACAGATTGAAGGTCGTGGACATAGCGGAACTTCTGGTGCCGCGCACAAGCCAGGCGCTCGAAATGCCCATGGTGGAAACGACCTGACGGAATGCAATCCAAGAGATCGAGACCAAGCACCATGGGCAATAGGCCCCGACGAAGGAGAGAGCGATCATGTCGACCCTGAAAATCGGCTTTGTTGGCATCGGAAAAATGGGCACGCCGATGGCGACCCGTCTCATCAAGGCCGGCTACGAAGTGACTGTCTACGACGTCGACAGCAAAGCCGTTGCGGAGTTGACCAATGCGGGCGCGAAAGCCGCCGCCGGTGCGCGAGATGTTGCCGATGTTGCGGAGATCGTCTTTGCCAGCCTGCCCAGCCCGCAGATCCTGGAAAAGGTCGTGCTCGGCGAAAGCGGTATCGCCGAGGGCAAGGCGGTTCGCATCTTCATCGACATCTCGACGACGGGTCCGCGGACGGCCGCCAAGGTTGCCGAAGGCCTTTCAGCCAAGAACATCGCCATGATCGACGCGCCCGTCAGCGGAGGATTAAAAGGCGCGCGCAATGGCACACTCGCCGTCATGGTGTCGGGGCCGAAGGCTGCCTTCGATACGGTGAGGCCGGTGATCGAAAATTTCGGCCGGATATTCTTCATGGGCGAAGTTCAGGGCTCCGCCCAGACCATGAAGCTTGCCAATAACCTGCTTGCGGCGGCGGCACTTGCTGTCTCCTCCGAGGCAGTGGTGATGGGCGTCAAGGCGGGCCTCGATCCGAAGGTCATGATCGACGTCATCAATGCCTCCAGCGGCCGCAACAGTGCCACCGAGGACAAGTTCCCGAAATCCGTGCTGCCGCGCACCTTCGATTTCGGCTTCGCGACCGGCCTGTCGTTCAAGGATGTGCGCCTGTGTGTGGACGAGGCGGAGGCAATGGGCGTGCCGATGGTGGTAGGCAGCGCCGTGCGCCAGTTGCTGAGCGTGACGAACCAAATCTACGGACCCGACTCCGATTTCACTTGCATGGTCAAGACCGTCGAGACATGGGCGCATGTGGAGGTCGGCTCGGCCGAGCCCACCGATGTCGCCAAGGCAAGCTGAGCATGGTTGACGCCGCACGCTATGAAATCCATGCCGTTCGCTACGGCCATTTCGAGCGCCGGTCGGGCGAGAATTTCCTGGGCGGGGACACGCATGATGTTCCAATGCCGCTCGACTACTTCGTCTGGGCGATTGTCGGGGAAAAGCGCACCTTCATCGTCGACACCGGCTTCGACATGCCGACCGGCGACAAACGGGGACGCAGTGTCGTCAGGCCCGTTGATGAAGGTCTTGCGGCAATCGGCATCGACCATGCCGATGTCAGTGACGTTATTATCTCCCACATGCATTACGATCATTGCGGGAACCATCATTTGTTCCCGAAAGCGACCTTCCACCTGCAGGATGCTGAGATGGAGTTCGCGACCGGCCGCTGCATGTGCCACCATGCCATGCGCCATCCCTTCGAGGCCGAAGATGTCACCACTATGGTGCGGCGCGTCTTTGCCGGAAAGGTTTGCTTCCACGATCCGGAATCGCAGATCGCGCCCGGCATCACGCTCCATAAGGTTGGCGGCCACTCGCGCGGATTGCAGGTGGTGCGGGTGGAAACCGACAACGGGGCGGTCGTGATCGCATCCGACGCAGCCCATTTTTACGCCAACATGGAACGCCAGAAGCCGTTTCCCGTCTTCGATCGGCTGAGCGATGTGATCTTCGGGGTCGAGCGTATGAAACAGCTCGCCAGTTCGCCTGCTCACATCGTTCCGGGACACGACCCGCTTGTGCTCAAGCGCTTCGCGCGCACCCGCCGCGACGTCGAGGACATTGTTGCGTTGAACCGACCCCAAGGCTGATCGCATTAATGCCGTGGCAAGCGGTCTCCGCGGCACGTCCGACAGATTTTGCACAACCAAGAGATCTCGTACGAACAAGTTTCACTTGTCCGCGCATTGAAACAATCCACGTCTGCTTTTGGAGGATTGTGCGGATCAGCGGAACGGCTGCAATCGGGCGCGAAGCGGTCATCCAAGGTTCGGCCTACGGAAGTCGTCTTGGTAGCAGGGGCATCAACTCATGCCACGCGACAGCAGGCAACTATGCGAGCTCGTGGATCGTTACGCCGGGAACAACAGCCTTCGCGATCTCGCATAGATGCTGGTGATGCGTCAGATAAATCACCTGGCCAGCGCTTGCCATCTCGCCAAACAACCTGAAAACCTCCTCGGATCGGAAATGGTCGAAGGTCTCCATGATGTCGTCGGCAATGAATGGCACCGAGGGTCGAAACTGGGCGAACTCGTAGTATCCGGCAAGTCGCAGCGCCAGGTAGAGCTGAAAACGCGCACCTTTTGAGAGCGCGTCGGCGACCTTGGACTGACCGTCTCGCTGCAAAGCGATGAGGACTTCCCCGCCCTTCACAGGTTGGGTGGCAAGCCCCGAATACTGACCGCGCGTGATGAGTGCGAATGCGTCAGATGCCCGCTTCATCATCCCGGAGCGATGGCGCTCGCGGTACACGCGCAGAGCGTTCCCGGCGGCCATGACGCCCAGTTTCAGCTCGATGTAGCGGACAGCCTTTTCTTCGATTTCCAGCAAGACGGTGCGGCGCTCGGCATCTATCCGCGCAACCGCGCTGTCGCCACCGATTGCGTCCAGCTTGTCGGCCGCCCGGGTCTGGCGAATAAGCTGCTGTTGTATCGCTTCATCGAGATCCCGAAGCCGCTGCTCATTTTCAGCCTTCTCGACCAGGAGGCTATCGACCTCGACACAATCCAGCGTGGAACGCGCCTGGTCGAAGCGTTCCGCCGCCAGCTCAGCCGACAACTGCTCCTCAAGCTCGGCAACGGCAGCGCGCAGACGATCCCTTTCCCGTAGCAACTCGTCGCGTTCCACGACTTCCGACAAGATGGTGACGCCGAAAGCGACCAAGACCTCACTTTTGCGTCGCTCATGCGCCGCTATCTCCAGATTGAGACTGTCACGAGCGTCCTGCAGGCGCTGCAGGTCATTGATGAGGTTTGCCTTCATCTCTCTGGCGCGATCGGCGCGTTCCAGACGCTCAGCCAGCCGAATGGCCAACTGCTCCGGTTCGTCGCCGTTCGCGGGCTCACCCGCTTCAGCCGCGGCAGCGGTGACCTCGACAAAGAAATTTTCTCTGTCTGCCTCCATTTTCTCGATGCGGAGCTGCATGGCATCCCGCTCCTGGATGCTTTTCGACAGCTCAGCCAATTGATCGAGCACGTTGCCGACGCCGGGCGCCGATATGCCGCTCTCAAGCCAGGTGCCGGCAAGCGCCTCGACAATGCCGGCTAACCATTCTTCCTCGCGCCTTTCCGCCACGTCTAAAGCCCGCCGTCTGGCGGCCAGGTCCTCCTCTTTCGCGCTCACGGTCTTAAGCGCCTCGGCACGCTCCGCATCGACCTTGAGCTGCCTGTCGAGGAACAGTTCTGCCATGGCCATGGCTGTCTCCACGCTGTCGCCGGGTTCCGAGTCTACCCCGACGCTCGCCAGCGCCCGGATCAACTCCAACTGTACCCTCTCTCCCACGTCGGCCGCGCGGCGCGCTTTCTTGCGTGCCAGCTCGATGTCCTCCCAGGCCGCGAGCGCATCACTGCGGGCAGAGGCACGATCTTCGATGATTTCGATCAGACGCTCGGGCGAGAATTCCAGGCACTCTGCCAGCAGCTCGCTGGCCGCCGCACGAAGTTCGGAGAGTACAGCCTGATCGTCGAGGTCGATCTGTGCAAGCTGGTGGCGGATACGTGTGATGGCGGCTGTTGTTTCAGCGAGGCTGCGGATTGTTGTGCGGATCTCGGCGAGCTCCCGCGCGTTGGCCAGCCGAACCGCTCCAACACTGTCGTCGCGAGCCAAAAGAGCCTCGAAATCGTCCGCCGTTTCGCCGCTGAGCTCACCTCGATGCTTGGCCCACACCTCATCCCGGGCGCGGCGAATGGCAGAAGCCGCTTCATCGTCGGTTACATCGACCGAGGCACGAAGCGCATCCAGGCGAGCCGAGAGCAGGTCGTGACTCTCCTGGTGTTCGGCGAGACGTTCGCAAAGGACAGCCCTGCTCTTTCCCAACCCGGCTGCCCGCACCTTCCATGCACCAACCTGCCCAGCACTCGGGACCGGCACCCTGGCCAGTGCCCCGGCATCTCCAGACCAGGGATGCAGGCGAGCGATTGCCGCCTCCCATCGAACCGTGCTCGCGTCCTCCGCCTCGCGAGCCATTTTCATGTCCGTTAGGTGCCCGCTGCCTCGCGCCTTCGACAAGGCCGAGGCCAGCCTTGCCCTGGCAGGTTCGGGTACAGCCCTCTCTTGCCCAACCCGCTCGCGTGCCGCCTGAAGTGCATCGAGCGCCGCCGCGGCTTCGTTGCGGTCAACGCGCACGGTGGTGGCGATTCCCGATCGCTCCTCGAGCATGGCGCGGACAGCGCCAACGGTGGCAGCAGGCAAAAGCAGCGCAGCCGGATTTGCCTCGGACGACCTTCCAAGCGCGGCAAGGCAAGTCCCCACGGCTTTGTCGAGTATTTGCAGCTCGGTCCTGCGACTTGGCAGGTCCAGCCCTGCGGAGACATAGCGCACCTTACGGTCCGCGAGCGCCCGAATCCGCTCGGAGATTGCCAGGATCGCCTCGTCCACATCGACTGAGGCGATTCTCGTTGTCACGCGCTCGGCGTCGTCGATGTTCCCGGACAGCCGCGTTCTCAGGCTGGCGTCGTCATCGATCAGTTCGGTGACGCCGCCTGTCCAGGTTCGCAGTGGTGACGCGATGTCAGGCAACTCGGCAAGCTGGGCCGCCTTGCGCCGGATGTCGGCGAGGATCGGGATCGCGCGAAGATACGTGGCAATCGTGTCGAGCCGAGCCGACAGCAACGACCGTTCGGCGATACTGCGGCCATACTTTTCCGCCGCGTCGAGACATTCGGCCTCAAGGCTCTCATAGGTCGAGGCCAAGGTGTCGATCGCGTCCCTGCGTGACTTGAGCAAGGCGCTTCTTGAGCAGCGCAAGTTCGGTCCCGTGCGCCTGCTTGCGATAGAGCCCGTCTGCTTCTGCCTCGAGCGCGCTTAATGTGTCGCTCGCATGCCCAAGACCGGCGCTGGCCGTGAACAGGAGCTTGCCCAGGTCGCCACGAGACTCCAGGATCGATTTTCCGCCTGCTTCCAGTGTCTCGTCGTCCAGCGAGAACATGGTCTCGTATGCGTCACGCGACAGACCTGCGAGATGCGCCGTTATCGCCACCTCGCTCACCGGTTGGTCCATCGCGTTCAGCAGCGAGTTGGTGCGCTGTTTCGTGCGCGTGAATGTGTGCTCCGTGCCGGCGAGTTCGAGAACCCCGCCGATACGCATCGCGCTGTACTCGTGCAGGAAATTGTAGCGGCTGCGTTCCTCGATACCGAACAGCAGGTCCAGGTAACCGGAAAGTGCAGTCGACTTGCCCGCCTCGTTCAGCCCGAACACAATATGGAAGTCGGGACCGGCCTGCGGCCTTCGGCCGAAGTCGATCGTCCCATCGGTGAACTTTCCATAGCGAATGAGGTCAAGGCGCCGGAGCCTCATTGCGCCCCACCTGCCTTGAGGCGGGCCGTGACCAGGTCGGCACCGCTGGCAAGCACCCTGTCGAGGAACAGTTCCAGCCCAGCTTCGTCCCGTCCGGCGAAGTCGCGCCCGTCCGGCGGCAGATCGGCAATCATCTTCTGGACAAGCGCCCTCGCCTCGGCGCGGAAGGCCTCTGACTTGGCATCGGCATGCATGGATTGCGCGAGTTCGAATATTGGATCAGCGATGCCATCGGCTGTGTCCGTCGTCGGTGGTGCGAGGTCAAGCTCAAGCTTTTCGACCCATGTGTCGCCCGTCTGCTCCGCCGCCTGCTCGGCTTCGGCCAGCAGCAGGTCCCTGTCGCGGATCAGCGCCCAGGACAAGGGCGTCGCCCCCGTCAGCCCAAGACGGACCACAGCGTGGCGGGACCTGACGGAAGCCCGAATGTCTTCGAGCGCGGATCGGACGCGGCCCACGACCTCGGGCCATTCCACCGTGCCGGTCAGGTCGACGCTCGCCCGTTCGAACTGCGCGATGCTGGTCAGCTTTTCCTCGATCTCGACGGACCGGTCGTCCCGTATCGTGACCAGAGTGACGGATTTCTCTCCGGCCTCGTTGATGTCCCTGCCCTGCGGCATTCCCGGCATCACCACCGTGCTCGCTCCAGGATGGACTTGGCGCGCGTGGATGTGCCCAAGCGCCCAATAGTCAAAACCATGGTCGTGCAAATCAGCAACGCTGCAGGGGGCGTAGACGTCGTGGCCGGGTGATCCAGCAAGGCTGGTATGCATGATGCCCACATTGACCGCCCCTTCCCGGGCGGCCGGATACTTGGGGAGCAGGCTTTCAGGCGCCTTGGGGTTCGCGAAGCTCAATCCGTGGAACATGACGTCCAGCCCGCCAGCTGTTTGCAGCAGAGACTGGGGACGGCCGCCGAAGATCGTCACAGTGTCGGGAAAGACGAGCTGTTTCGAAATCCTCGACATGGCGTCGTGATTTCCGCGGATCTTGAAAACCCTGATGCCGGCCTGGTGGAGGCGTGTCATCTGCGAGGCGAGGAACCGCGCCGTTTTCATCGACGTCTGTTCGCCATCGTAAAGATCGCCGGCAATGACGAGCGCATCGACACGCTCGGCAAGGCAGAGATCCACGATTCCGACAAACGCCTGGCGACTGGCGTCTCCGACGAGTTCGGCAAGATCAGGGTTTCGCAGCGCCAGCGAACGCAGCGGCGAATCGAGGTGAATATCGGCCGTGTGTAGGAATCGAAATGCCATTCGGGTCTCCGCCCACAGAGCATAGAGGGTTCGGCCGCGGCTCGATGCAAAAATTCCAGGATACGCGTTGTTGGTTGTCCAAAAGGTGCGCAATCGCTTACGCTTTACGCTTCCGTTTCAAATCCATCTGCGTCGCCGCTATCGGCGCCATGCCGATCAGTAGTCGTTTGATCGTTTGTCATCCGCATTGGTCGGTTTTTTGGAGATAGCGCGCCGCAAGGTGTCGTTGATCCGATCCTGCCAGCCCGGCCCATCTTCCTGGAAATGGTCCAGCACGGCCCTATCGATCCTAATCGAGACAAGCTCTCTGACATTTGGAGCAGCCGCCGTTTCGCGAACCGGCACCGCCGGCTTCTTGATCGGCTTGAAGGCGGCTTCGGCGGCTGCCATCGGATTTGTGGGTCGGCGTGGAGGATTTGCCATTTTATGATCCTGACTGGTCATAATGCTTGTCGAGCGGGACTGTGCGAATGCGCAACCATAACCCATGTGCCGCAGGCCACCGAACGATGGGACAAAAAAGAAAAAGGCCGGACGACAGGCCGGCAGGATAGGCAAAGGTGACTTTAGGGGCCGGTCAAAAGCCCGCAGTCCTTTGGGCCTATTCTCGGCCAACCATCTCAGAGAGGGAATCAAGCATGTCGGCAGCACCCTCCAACATTCCATCCATCTGGTCGGAAGCGCATGGTTCAATGCTTCGACTATCAGTCGCAGACTACACTCACAAGGAAACGGATATTCGACTCACTTGCGGATTACCCATTGATCACGCAGCGTCCAATATGTCCGACTCCGCCTCAAGAATTCCCACAGGTAGGGACAGCGATCTCGCGATCCGATCCCGATAGCCCTTATTGTACCTCAGACCCGACTCGATGTTTTGAATTTCCTCAGCGGCTAGCCCGCACGCCACCGCCAGGTCCTCGATCGAATATCCAAGGTGCTCACGATAAGCGCGGATGATGTGGGTCCCCTCTGACATAGCCGTTAAGACTGTCTCGGGAATGCGCGAATCCTTCATAGACACCTCCAAAAAGAACAGGATGCCCGCTACAATCGGGAGATTTCCTCCCGACCTGGCGCTCCCAGCAAATCAAATAAATGAGCGTCGATTCGGCCGGATCGGCCTCGTCATGGAATGGGCCACCTGAAATTGGCAGCCGGATCGGAATATGGCGGCTTGCCTGGTTCTGATCAAGTCCAAGATCCTGCCTGCCCAAATCACTCCCTGCGCGATCCTTCGCGGCTCATCATCGCCAATGGGTCCTTGAACAGGAACTCGAACTCGCCCATGCCGCCGCGACCAGTGGCTTTATGCGGCACAATCCACCGAGCCCGACCACTGCAGCGCTGTTAACCAAATTTTTTAACCCGCCAATGCTATTCGCGAGACTGAAGGGATGAGGTGACCGATGGGTGATTCAAACATAAGCGCGTTTCCGCTGCATCGGCGGCGGAAATTGGTCGAAGGATCGCCCGGGTCCTGGAATCCAAGAACGGGGAGGACGCGAATGCCTTCTGGCGCAGCACCGCCAAGACAATTCTCGTTCAACTGTCCGAATCAGGAATCGCACCCGAGGTCGCCGAACAGGAAGTTGGAACGCTTCTTCATGTTGTCTTAGCCGACATAGCCACCCGCAGCGCTGCGAAACTTGCACGATAGCATCGGCTCACCAGGAAGGATCGCCGCGTGGAGACACCCTGGGACTCCGCAAGCGTGCCACCACTGCATCCCGTCAAATGCAAGGCTTCTACGCCGAAACAGCACAATGCGCCCAATTGCCGACGCTCAGCGCCAAGACAATGAACGACCTATTTGGGCCGACAGCGGACTAGCAGCTTCAGGCTGCGGTTCTTCAGGAGCGGACATTCAGGAGCGGACATTCAGGTCGGCTCGGGCATAGTCGTGACCTGACCCAATCCTGACCTTCCGGGACCCATTTTCCTTCCAGAAACCGGACATTGGGCCCAACCAGCGCTCGTGACCCGAAGGCGACCTTCATTTCCTAGAAGCGCGTATGACTGCTCTTAGACGGAAAGCCGGCATTTGATGGATGCTGTGCTTGGAGGCGGGTAATGAAGCGTCATAGCACTGTCGGCATGATAGGCGCCGTCGGCTTGCTTCTCGCCGCTGTGTTTGATTGCCTGTTGCCTTCCACTGATGAACGAGTCGACTAGGACCTTTTTTTTTGCTGTGACGGCACCGAATTGGTCATTAGATAAGTTGTCATGTCCGACCCACGCATCGACAGGGGCGATGACGGGCGCAATTCCAAAGATGTGGAACTGGTCCGCCGCGCGTTGGCGCGCGACGCGGACGCATTACGAACCATCATGCAGATGCACAACCAGCGCCTCTACCGTATCGCGCGTGGATTGGCCGACGACGACAGCGAAGCCGAGGACATCGTTCAGGAAGCCTATGTCAACGCCTTCGCCCACTTTGCCGAGTTTCGAGGAGAATCGGCATTGTCGACATGGCTCTGCAGGATCGTCGTCAACGAGGCATTAGGACGCTTGCGAAGGAGTCGGCGCGCGACAGCTTTTGCAAAATCCGCGGCACGGGCCAATGCCGAAGTCATACAGTTTGCTCTCGACAAGCATTCCGGGGACGCAGAGCGAACGGTGGCGCAACGACAAATCCTGAGCTTGGTCGAACAGGCAACCGATAGGCTGCCCCCCGCCTACCGCGTTGTTCTTATTGCCCGAGCAATCGAAGGACTCTCTAATGACGAGACAGCGGAACTGCTCGGCGTGCGTCCCGAGACAGTGCGGACGCGGCTCCATCGCGCTCGCCGTCTCCTTCGCCAAGAGCTAGACGAGCAGATTGGCCCCGTGCTGCTCAATGCCTTCCCCTTCAAGGGCCGACGCTGCGAGCGACTAATCGACACCGTTATAGATCGCCTTCGTTTTCCAGCCTGACTGCGTGACGGAAGGTCTTTCTGCGCCTCTCTCTCCCATGCCGGCAGAAGGTCCATGCTCTATCGATCGATCGGTTTTCGCGCCGGACGCGGGAACGTTTTGACGGTTCGGTCATCCAATATTGTCAGCCAGATTCGGTAGCCACGCAATCGGGACGTCGCCGAACGGGTAGACCAACTGGAAAACAATATTCGGGAGGACAAGGCAGTGTCAGCACGGTTCAATCGTATTGGTGTCTCCTTGGTCATTCTGGTCTCCGCGGCTTTGATTCCGGCCGCTGCCCAGACGGGCGCAAAAGGATCGGTCAGCGGAAAGGATTTTGACGCCGCCGCGGCCGAGCAGGCCAAGCGATATCTCAAGGAAGGTCGCGAGACTTTCCGTTTCGATACCTTTGGTAGCGAGGAGTTTTGGGGCGGCAAGCTCAAGCTCCATGAGGCGATCGCCGGGGAGAAACTGGGCGGGGTCGGACCTGGCCTCAGTCCGGAAATGGCTCTCGAACTTGGCCTCAAGGTCGATGTCAATGCAATTCCGAAGGATGTGGCTGCAGCTCTCGACAAAGGTGAGGTCGACCTTACCGATCCTGCAAGCACGCTTCTCCTGCTCAAAGCCAATGCCGTTGTCGGGGTGACCGGGTTCTTCGCCGAGGACGGAAAGACGCTGACTTCGGTCGGCATACAATGTGCCGTGTGCCATTCGACCGTTGACGACGCATATGCGCCAGGCATCGGGCATAGGCTGGACGGCTGGCCGAACCGCGACCTCAATATAGGCGCTGTCGTTGCATTGGCGCCTGACCTCACGGCGTTCACCGAAATGCTGCAGATATCCGAAGCGGAGGTGAAGAAGGCGGTGGAAGCATGGGGCCCTGGCAAATTCGATGCTGAACTGAACCTCGACGGCAAGGCATTCCGGCCGGACGGCAAGACGGCCGCCACGCTCAATCCACCCGCCTTCGGATTGGCCGGCGTGAACAACCATACATGGACCGGAGCCTGGGGCACGGTGAGCTACTGGAACGCCTATGTCGGCAATCTCGAAATGCACGGCAAAGGCGTTTTCTACGATCCGCGCCTGGACGATGCAGAGAAGTATCCGGTCGCAGCGAGAACGAAACAGGGCCACAAGCAGGACGAGGAAGACCGGATCACGGCGAAGCTGCCGGCGCTTCACTTCTATCAGCTTTCGCTGCCGACCCCGAAGCCGCCCGAGGGCGCCTTCGACAGTGCGGCGGCGGAGAAAGGCGAGGCACTTTTCAACGACAAGGCCAAATGCGGCACTTGCCACGTGCCGCCACTATTCACCGAGCCGGGATGGAACCTGCATACGGCCGATGAGATCGGGATCGACGATTTCCAGGCAATGCGATCCCCGGACGAGCGTTACAGGACGGCATCGTTGCGTGCACTTTGGAACACGGAAAAAATCCACAAGGGCGGTTTCTACCACGACGGGCGGTTCGCCACCCTCAATGAAGTCATCAAGCATTATGACGACCATCTGGGCCTTGATCTGACCGATCAGGAAAAGAGTGATCTGATCGAGTACCTCAAGTCGATTTGACCCAGCACTTGACGGCGTCGGCGTTGCGCTCGGCGTATTTGTATTTGCTCTTGAAGGACTCTTCCCTATCGCCATCACCGAGGCCAAGACGGTTACAGAGGGCAGGCACATCATTCGCGCTGAAATCGGCAGTGGCCGATGCGGCCTCATGACGGAGCTGCTTGATCAGCGCCGACCAATACTGCGGCTTGCTCTCTCGACTCACTCCCTGCCCCCTCGAGAGGATAGTACCCTCTAGCGCTCGTCGCATCCGACGATCTAAATTATTGCTAACCTTAGATCGTCCGCAGTGATTAATGCGAGCGCTTCTTCGAAGACAGTGGTCAATGTTCCAACACGGTTAAACACCCCGACACCGTGTTGCTTTCGCTCGACGAGGCCTTCGCGTTGGGAAAGCTCGTTAACGAGCATCTCTCGGAGCGGAACTGGCCCGCAAGCAGACAGGAGGGCAGTGATTCCAAACGATATGACAACTGTGGACGAACTGTGGGACGTGGGGTTTTCGACAGCGACTGTCGATTGCCATACGGCGTCAGTGTCTGGCAGGAGCCTGCGGCTGCTCAACGGCCGGCATCGTACCTAATCATAATCTTCGAGTATGGTGGATCAGCCGATGCGGGAGGCGAGCACGGGAGGTCGAGTCATGGGTGTCACCTTCAAGGGCGAGAGCGCCGACTATCGCGCCGCGCGCGACAGGCTCTTGCAATCCGAAATCGCGCTGCGCCGGCAGATGGAGGCAGTAGCCGCCGAGCGACGTGCTCAGCCGCCTGGGCCGTTGGTCGAGATGGATTATCAGTTCGAGCGAATCGGCGCGGACGGCAAGCCGCAGAAGGTGAGGCTGTCGGACCTGTTTGCACCAGGCACGACATCGCTGTTGATTTACAACATGATGTTCCCACGCCACGCGCTGGACGATCGGCCGCAGCCCTCGACCGGCCTTTTTGCCGACCTGCCTCGTGAGGAAACGCCATGCCCTTCCTGCACGGGTTTGCTCGACCAGTTGAACGGCGCGGCGCACCATTTCTGTGCCGCCGGCTTCAATTTTGCGGTGGTCACGCAAGCGCCCGTGGAGCGCGCACAGGCTTTTGCAAACCAGCGCGGCTGGAGGAACCTCGACATGCTTTCGGCTGTCGGCACAACGTTCAAGCAGGATTTCAACGCACTGTTTGAGGACGGGCAACTCGCCCCGATGACCCATGTCTTCCAGAAGACGCCAGATGGTATCCGCCATTTCTGGTCGTCCGAAATGATGTACGCCGAGTCCGATCCTGGCCAGGATCCGCGCCAGCAGGGCACGATCGAGCCGCTGTGGAACATGATGGACCTGATGCCCGAGGGCCGGCCGGACTTCGATGAACAGGTGGAATATGCGGGACAGGATGTTGCGAATGAGAGCTGACCCCTCTGCGACTTGCTGATCCGGGACATTTCGTCGGCTCTGTCGCAAACCCGGTGGTAGGGTCATGAACAGCCATGTTCCCGCCGGACACATGGTTCGTCTCCATGCCGCCCTCCGCAGCCGTAGCGCTCGACGCGAGCCTGCGAATTGTAGCGTCTCACCAGAAAGCGCTACTAAGGATTCGGTTTGAGAATTGCTGGTTGGCGGTGCCCGATGAAGTGCACCTTGGCAAAGGGCACACTGGGCGCCATTTCCCGACATTGCATTGATGCTTCGGCTGCAACCAATTCATGAAGCCTCTCCCTACGAGGCGAAGGCGGCCGGGGCAGGACCGCCTGCAAGGGGCTTCTCCGCTGACTTGCAGGATTGGCAGCATAGGTTCGCCTCATTGCGATTCCTTGGCCGCGAAATGCCTGCGCAGCTCTTCGACGAGGACGCGGGCATTCTCCGAATAGTCGATCGGGACGTCCACCAGATGGACGCCGCCTCCCTTGAAGGCTTCCTCCAGCGTTGGAACCAGCTCCTCCGCTGCGCCGACGCGGGAACCGCTGGCCCCGTACGACTCGGCGTAGCGGACGAAGTCGGGATTGCCGAATGTGAGCCCGAAGTCCGGAAATCCGTCGACCGCCTGCTTCCAGCGGATCATGCCGTAGGCGGAATCGTTGAGGATCATCACGACAAGGTTAAGCCTCAAGCGAACGGCTGTCTCGAGTTCCTGGGAGTTCATCATGAAGCCGCCGTCACCGCATACCGCCATCACGCGGCGCTCGGGATAGAGGAGCGACGCCATGATCGCCGACGGCAATCCCGCCCCCATGGTCGCGAGCGCGTTGTCGAGCAGCAGCGTGTTCGCATGATGGGTGCGGTAGTTGCGGGCGAACCAGATCTTGTACATGCCGTTGTCCAGGCAAACGATGCCGTCCTCGGGCATGACCGTTCTGACGTCGTGTACGATGCGCTGCGGCTTGATCGGGAAACGATCCTCCAGGCTGCGCTCGTTGATCCGCGACAGAATCGTCTGACGAAGCTCGATGATCTTCGTGTCGGGGCTGAGCCGACCCTCGAGCCGATCGGCGAGCACGGCCGCGGTCGTGCCGATGTCGCCAACCACTTCGGCGTCGGGGTGGAACACCTGTTCGACTGTCGCGGACGTAAACCCGATATGGATAACTTTCGGGCCGCCCTCGTCGCGCATCAGAAATGGCGGCTTTTCAACCGTGTCGTGTCCGATGGCGATGATCAGGTCCGAAATTTCGATCGCATCATGGACATAATCGCGCTCGGAAAGTGCTGCCGTTCCGACATAGAGGTTTGAACCGCCGTCGACCGCCCCCTTGCCCATCTGCGTATTGAAGAACGGGATGCGCATCCGCCGCACGAAGTCCGACAGCGAACCAACCAGCCGGGGGCGATTTCCGGCCGCGCCGATCATGATCAGCGGACGCTTGGCCGCCAGTATCATCTGCGCCGCACGATCAATCGCGTCGGGATGAGCGATGGGACGTTCAAGCGGATGCACCGGAATGAGTGAAACCAACGGGATCTGCTCGGCCGCGACATCCTCGGGGAGCTCCAGGTGAACTGGCCCTGGACGCTCTTGCGCAGCAACCCTGAAAGCATCGCGCACCACGGTCGGAATGCTGTGCGGGCTGACAATTTGCCGCGTCATCTTGGTCAGCGGCCGCATTGATCCGATCACGTCGACGATCTGAAAACGGGCCTGCTTGGCTGTAAGTATTGGCTTCTGCCCGGTGATCATGATCATCGGCATTGCGCCCAGATGGGCATAGGCCGCGGCGGTCGAGAAATTGAGCGCGCCGGGTCCAAGCGTCGAAATGCAAACGCCGGGCCGCCCGGTCAGCCGTCCATGCGTGGCCGCCATGAAGCCGGCCGCCTGCTCATGCCGCGTTGTGATCAATTCGATCCGCGAGGTGCGCAACGACTCCAGGACGTCGAGATTTTCCTCGCCGGGGACACCGAAGATCCGATCCACTCCCTCATTCTCGAGGGCGGCAACGAGGAGGTCAGAGCCCTTTTTCAAATTTCGGCATCCTTGTGGTTGAAGCGGGACCCAAATGAACGGATCGATCCTAAGCGAAACTGACAATGCTTTGGACCTACTCTATCTCAACGGGGCGGGTATTGTGACCGGAGCGAAGGGGCACTCGCGGATTGTTGTTCAACTTTGTCGAAGGTAGGTTAGCCCGATGAACGACCGCATCCATGATCGGTGGCCGGACATACCGTATGGTCCTTGGCGCGGTACCTGCTCCGCGCTGCATCTTTGTTCCCAGATCATAGGGAAATATCGGCTTGCGCGCACGCCCTGGGTGAACCATTCGTGGCACGCGACCCTCTATCCTAATGCTCGCGGCTTCACGACCGGGCTCGTGCCTGATGGAGCTGGCGGGATCGAGCTCAGCCTCGACCTGGTTGACCATCAGGTGGTCGGAGCGGCCACCGACGGACGCACTGCCCGATTTCCGCTCGAGCCGATGTCGGTCGCTTCCTTCCATGCTCACGCATTAGACCTCGTTCGCAGCCTCGGCGGGACGGCGGAGCTGAACGGCATGCCGAATGAAATCCCGAACGCGATTCCGTTCGCAGAGGACCGGGCCGAGCGGCCCTACGATGCCGATGCCGTCGCGCGCTTTTTCAAGGCAAGCATAGCGGTGACAGCCGTACTCCAGACCTTCCGCACCGCTTATCTCGGCAAGGTCAGCCCGGTGCACCTGTTCTGGGGGAGCTTCGATCTCGCAGTGACGCGCTTTTCCGGGCGGCGAGCGCCCCTGCACCCGGGTGGCATTCCCGCCCTGCCCGACGAGGTCACCCGCGAAGCCTACAGTCATGAGGTTTCGTCGGCTGGCTTTTGGCCGGGCGGTGGAGCGGTCGACTTTCCCGCCTTCTATTCCTATGCCTATCCGGCACCGGCTGGCTTCGCCGCGGCAAAGATCCTTCCCGACGCCGCATACTACGAAGCGAGCCTTGGAGAATTCCTGCTGCCTTATGACGCGGTGCGCGGAGCAGCCGATCCGGAAGCGATCCTCATGGGTTTTCTCGAGAGCACCTATCGCGCCGCTGCCGACCTCGCGGAATGGGATGCCGCCGCTCTCGAATGCGCAATCGGACAACCTCGCCGACCACGGCGCCTGTAAGTGCCTTCTCGCCCAACGTTCGTAACGGATTGACCTCGAAAGCGACACTGGCTGAGAGCTGTACGTGCACTTACAGCCGCAGAACTAAACAGCTGGCGATCGTAAAACGAGCGAATTGCGCGGATATCGTTGAAGAAGTCGGCTCGTAGTCGCGATTCACATCAATGCGTTCGAAGGTTTGGCGCGCCAGAGAAGATGAGGAAACTGGATAGTCAGGGTCCGAGCTATGAAGTGGGAAGCCTGTTCCCGCTGCCAAGACGAAGCGACTCGCAATCGCACGGTGGTGGCGGTCGCACGCCGGCGTGCCAGGCGACTTTCCGCGCGCACGCGAGCTGTCAGAGGATCCCCCACGCCCGGTAACGTCCCCTGCCCGTGATCTCGCGCAGGCCGAGTTCGGCGACGAGATTAAGCGCGCCGCGTGTACTTAACTTCAGCTCCTTTTCGATCATCGCCGTGGAGACGAGCGGCCGGGCGAGCACCAGCTCGACCAGTTGCGGCAGCTTCGAATGCCCCCGCCGGCCGCGCAGGCGCCGAGCCATCTGCTCCCGGGCGAGCACCAGCCGGTCGTGTTCCTTCAGCCCGGCGACGGCCGCTTCAGTGACGCCCTCCAGAAACCCGATCAGCCGCGCCGTCCTGTCGCGGGCGCGCCGCCTTTCGCGCGGAATGGCGCGCAGCCCGGTGTTGAGACAGACGAGGTGTGCGCTCGTTTTTCGGACCTGCCTGAGCATGGCGCCGACGAGCAGGTGTCCGAGCCAGGGCAGATGCTGCAGCGGTTCTTTTGTTTCCCACGCATCCCATAGCAGGGCGGCGCTCAGCACGGGCGGCTGGCCAGTGGTCCGGTTCAACATAGCCCGCCAGTCCGACAGCCGTTCCTCCTCGTCCCAGTCGGGATCGTAGACGAGCGGATTTTTTTCGTCCGTCGGGACCTGTTGCGGTCGCGAAACCGGCGCGGCGGCGAGCCCGTCGAGCACGTTGCGCGTGCGATCGAGCAGCGCATCGATGGCAGCAAATTCGGCGCCGAGGCCATCGTTCAGATCGTCGTTGGCCGACTCGCCCGCCTCTTCATCACCGGCGCCCTCCGCTGCCGTCGCATGACGCTCCGGTGGCAAAGCGTTCTGGGCGCTAGCGCCACGCCCGCGCAATTGGCTTAGGCCGTTCGGGCTCAGCGCCCAGTCCGGCCTGTTCGCAACAATCAGCCGCCGTGCCCGCAGCACCGCATGGGCACGGGTGAGCTCGTGGGTCGGCGTGCGGATGTCCATGTGGGTGTCGTGTAGGACCAGATCCTCGACATGGACAAGCTCGCCCTCGAGCCACAGCGCGGCGGCGGCGTCGTAGAAATGCGTGCGCGCGACAAAACCTTCGCGCACCGGACTTCTGGCCAGCCGCTCATCGAGGCGCGCCAAAGAATCCTCTGCGGTGACGAGCGGTCCCGCGAGGTCGCGCCACGGGATTGCATTGGTACGGTCAAGGTCAAAAAGAGTCATCGGGCGTCGTTCCGGCCTTCGCTCTGGCGCTGCCAATTGAAATTCTTAGGCAAAAATCGGCGCACCCGCTTGCGGCCCGTCTCCAGCCTCTCTTGATGCAAACTGGTGACGTCGTAAGCCATTGATATCGCTTTAGCCGATTCGACTTGCTGAAGCTATCTTGCACTTTGCTTCATTCACACCGGGTCTTCCTTGGGACAACCCTCACTATCGATAATTACCTCTTATCGATACTTAGATAATACCATCCGCAAATTCTAATACTATTGGGTTTTGTTCCTGCTGAGCCCATCAAAAACAAGAGTGCGTTTTCGATCATCGCCTCAGAGGCGCTTTTTTTGCGGGATACGCCCAAATGGAGTCCAGTTGGGTCCTCACCCGCCGCAACGAAGTAGGTAGCGCGGATGTGGGGAAAGGCGGTAGCGTTCTACTGACTCGAGCCCGACCGTTTCTTAGGTCGCGCCTACCGTTTTGCACGCCCTCCCCTGCACGGCCGTGACGGAAGGTTGAACCCGTCGGGCGGCTTGCTAGGTTCCAGACTTAGGTGGTAACCCGGCATGAACACGGCACTGCTTTTGATGGCTCAGTATGGTGGTCAGGCCATCATCCCGATCGATGACGTCTGCCGAGACTATTTCTCCCACCTGACGCCGCAGAAATTGATTCAGCATTGGCATCCTCGGCTATGGCCATATCGGCAAGATGCTTGCCCTTCGCGCCAGAGCTTTTGGCGCATTGCGCCTGTTGAATACCCATCCTTGTCAAGCCGGATTGGGTTCCATAAGCGCGTCAGTCGAACCCCAAGGCTGCCCCAACAGCGGGCTGGATTGGCCGATCCGCGGGGCGGTGAAACGCAGTGCAGGGCGCCGTGATTTTCCCGATCCGTCATTGCTGCGACGAACTTTGCGCCTAGAGTAGTGGCACATGCCGCAGCATGGAGAGTTCTCATGCGCCGCCTCTTCCGCTTTATCGCACTCGCCGCCAGCCTTGCCGCCTTCCCGGCCGACGCGCAGGAACGTCAGGTCTACAGTCTCCCGCAGGGCGCGCATCCCCATGACGTCGCGCCCGCGCCCGACGGAGACATCTGGTACACGGCCCAGCAACAGGGGGCACTGGGTATTCTCGATCCCGAGACCGGCAAGGTTCGCCAAGTACCGCTTGGCGAAGGATCCAGCCCTCACGGTGTCATCCAGGGTCCGGACGGTGACGCGTGGATAACCGATGGCGGGCTCAACGCGATCGTGCGCTTCGACTCGACAACCGAGGAAATCAAGGTGTGGGCGCTTCCGCAGGACGTCGGCTACGCCAATCTCAATACTGCCGCGTTCGACGGCGACGGCCTCCTCTGGTTCACCGGGCAGAGCGGAATCTACGGAAGGCTCGACCCTGCGACGGGCGACATGAAAATTTTCCACGCTCCAGAGGGCCGCGGCCCCTACGGGATTACTGCGACCCCCAACGGAGACGTCTACTTCGTGTCGCTCGCCGGCAGCTATCTGGCAAGCATCGACCGCAAGAGCGGTGAAGCTCGAGTGATCGAGCCTCCGACCCCGGACCAGGGGGCGCGCCGCGTGTGGTCGGACAGCCGAGGACGGCTTTGGATTTCGGAATGGAACGCGGGACAGGTATCGGTCTACGACCCCCATGACGGCGGCTGGAACGCTTGGCGTTTGCCCGGCGACCTTCCTCGCACCTATGCGGTCTATGTGGACGAGCGCGACATTGTCTGGCTCTCCGATTTCGGAGGGAATGCCGTGCACGCGTTCGATCCGCAGACAGACAAGTTTACGACGTACCCCAAGTCCACGGAAAACGCTGATGTCCGCCAGATCAATGGCCGCCGCGGAGAGGTTTGGCTGCCAGAATCTGGGGCCGACCGGCTGGTCGTGATCCGCACCGCCTCCGCCAAGTGAGGCGGTCCCAGCCGCGGCTTCATTAGCGCCAGCATGGCGAAGTTCGGTCTCCCCGTCCTTCCTCCGCGCTGCTAGCGCCGCGCTCCGTGCAGGATCGACGCGGATCCGCATCCGCGGATCGGCGCCGCCCCTTTTGCGGCGGCTCATTCCGTCAACGCTGTGCGCTTCATTGCTATGACCGTAAAGGCGCTTTCGAGCACGCAGAGCGGCTTGGATAGGCTCTTGAGGTGAAAATGGCGAAATGGTTCGAGTCGACCGGCGACAGCTATTTCTCGCATATCAACCGCCAGAGCATCGAGGCCGTCATTCGGGAGGCGAAGGGTGATCAGGCCGCGCTTGCCGTCAAGGCGGCGGGCAAGAAGTTCGACGATCATTTGCATCGAGTTGTGGCTCATCTGGGGATCACGACCTGCACGGCCCCCACTCCGGTAACAACAGGCTGCAAAATTGGAACAGTCGTTTGGCCCTCTCCATAGCCCTTCAGATGCGTCTTTGATCATTGCCTGAGGAACGCGCCCGTGTAGGTCTGGCCAGCAAGCCTAACGGTTCCGGCGAGGGCTCCGTCGGACAGCATAACAAAACTGACCTCCGCGCCATTCGGTAGGCGCTCAAGCTTCAACGTAGTCCCCACAATTCTTCCAGCGCCGGCGGCCTCCCCCGGATAGTTGTCGCCCAGATTTCCCCACGCATAGGTGACCGTCACCTTCCCATCGGAAGAAATCGTCTGAACAGCAAGTTTGGCGTCATACATCCCATCCAGTCGTCCGGCCCATAGACCCGAAAAAGCAGCGTACTTTGTTGGAACGCCCTTGCCAGGGGGAGTGACCGCCACGGTTTGATGCATGATTGCTGAGCCGGAAGGAACCAAGGCAGGTTGGGGAGGAATGGCACCAGGTTCTAACGCAGGTTCGAGAGTGGCCGGTTGCGACGTTTCAGGAGCCGATTGGCACGCGGCTAGGGCAAGTGCCGCGAAGCCAAGCATTGCGTTGCACATTCGGTGTGCCATCTTCTGGTGCCCCGGCCATCTTTGAATCTAGCGCAGGCCGACCTTATCGCGCGTTTTCACAAGCTGTGTCTACGCAAGGTAAGTCATACGACAGCGGGTCGTCGAAGAACCCGCAGCGGTCGTGAGTGAATGCCTCTATTCGTCGCCCAAGTAGCGGCCTGGAGCGCCATTCGCCCGGCATCCGCTGGTTCATTAGGAGTTGAGCGGGAGGATCAGCAGT
This sequence comes from Mesorhizobium sp. M0306, assembly GCF_040321655.1. Lineage (NCBI taxonomy): Bacteria > Pseudomonadati > Pseudomonadota > Alphaproteobacteria > Hyphomicrobiales > Phyllobacteriaceae > Mesorhizobium > Mesorhizobium sp. M0306. The sequence goes on from NZ_JAMYRY010000035.1 coordinate 61,854, forward strand.
TGACCTTCCAGATCACATAGTGAGGCCGTTGCGACTGTATTCCTGAACCTTCGACAAACGAGTACACGCCGGTCGAACGGACTCACCAAGCTGCTGAATGAACGCTCTAGATGCATTCGACAGGCGTTTGACCGACGAAAGCTTAAGCCCCCCAAGATGCCGCGGCCTATTTCAAGTGCTGCGAGGCGAGTATGATCGACGCGTTGGTGCCAGGCTTCTGAATGATAATCACGACGATGGTAGTCATTCTCGACGATACAAGAGTTGCTGCCACTTATTCGGACAGGAGCTACCGGTTCGATTGAACCGGTAGCGGTGAACGGAAGGGGCACAACACCCTTCGGCCGCGATTTCGCCAATAGCAATACCGCAGAAACGTGCCACCTTGGCGGAGGATCTGCGCCCTCCGAAGGCAGAAGTTACAGGTTCAAATCCTGTCGGGTGCAGCATTGCACAGTTCGCTTGCCGACAACTATTCCTGCTGGAATTGACAGGGCCAATCTTCAGGCCTCGTCAAGCCAGAAGGCAACTCGGTCCGG